>NZ_JBIUBJ010000014.1:0-235712 GCF_044547985.1 Nonomuraea sp. NPDC052265 | reverse complement strand
CCTAGAGAAACGCCTCTCAGGCGCCCTCACCCATGTCCGCACAGGTCAGACCCCAGATTCGTGACTCTAGGACGCTGAATTACGCGGAACACAGGGCTCTGGTTGGCCTGGGTGACGTCCAGGGCCTTGCCGGAGTGTTCGGCGATGAACTTGTAACCGCCCTCGGCGGGTTCCAGGCGGAAGATCTGGTTGGCCCGGCCGGTAGGGGTCCACTGGATCACCCAGCCACCGTCGGCCATGTCGAATTGGGCGATGTCGAGGGCGAGCCCGGACTTCTTGTTGATCAGGGTGGCTCGGGCCGGAATGTCCACAGGGGGTCCTCTCGAACTGGAGGTGGCGGTCCGCCGCCTTGTCTCCATAAGAGACGATCACGCACGGGAAATCACCCTTCGGCCGTGACCGCTTCCGGACAGGGCTCCGCTGCAGGAAGGCGGCGGTGCCCCGTCGGTCACCCTTCCTGGTTGGCCCTCCGCTCATGAACGTGTCCCCAGCCTCGAGGTGGCGGAGTACGCGGGGCCGTCCTATGGGGCCGAAGCGTCCGGCCAGCGTAGAGATCCGAGCTCCGTAGAGCCTCTCGTGCCCACCGGGCGGAACAGCCATCGCCCGGCTCGGCCCCGGTAAGGCGGGATGCCGGGCGCTCGCGCGGCCGTCACAGGCCGATGTTCGCCTTGGCGCCCATGTAGCTTCCCGCTCCTGGCCATCCGGCCTGGGCGAGCTCGGCGAACCGGTCGGTGAAGCCGAGCGCGGGCAGCGCGGTTAGGGGCACGAACTCCACGCCGCGAATGGGAGTGGTGTCGGCGCCCGCCGCGATGTCGCCGACGGTGCCGCCGGTCCGGGCGGCCTCGAACGTCATATGCACGACGTGGGTGGGCTCGGGCGAAGTCCACGGGTTCGACGACGACGCGCGGCTCGGTGTCAATGCTCGTTGACGGTGATCGTCACCGGCGGTCGCGCGCCCCCGCCGAGCGCCTCGACCACCTCGGGCGGAACTTCCAATCCTCGCATGGGCTCGGGTGGCTCGACGACGGCGCGAAACTTCACAATGTGCTCCTCTACTCTGCGTAGGGCTGGTCCTGGGCCTGCTCGCTGTAGCCGAGACTCCAGATGTAGCCGTCCGGGTCGGCGAACGTGCCGCCGTACCCGCCCCACGGCAGGGCGCCGGCGGGCTTGAGGATCGTGGCGCCGGCCTTCTCCGCCTCCGCCATCACCTCGTCCACCCGCGCCTCGCTCCGCACGACGTAGGTGAGCACCAGCCCGCTGAAGCCGCTGCCCTCCGGGCTCGTGCCGGCCAGGCCGGCCAGGCCCTCGCGGCCGTAGAAGCCGACGGGCGAGGCGCCGTCCGACTCGAAGAACACCGAGATGCCGTAGTCCTGCTTGACCTTCCAGCCGAGCCCTTCGGTGTAGAACTGCTTGGCCCGGTCCATGTCCCGGACGCCAAGAAGGATCGAGCTGACGTGTGCCTTCATGTCTTACTCCTATGTATGGATGTTTATGCGGTGCATGGGTGATTTTGCGCCCGGCCTGCCGTCCAGGCAGGGCCCGACGCCACGGGGCACGGGTGCGCGCCGCTGAACCGGTCGCGAGCCTCATGCTCACGGCCTTCTCCTTCGAGCGCTCAGCTCCGGCACCGCCCTCGAGTGCGGTTTGGACGTCTCCTACCTTGGAGCGGTCGCGCGTCTGTATCAACGCGAGATTCCGTATGATTCGATAACTTGGAACTTATGACGCAAATGAGGACAAAGTGGAGATTCGGGATATCGAGATCTTCCTAGCTCTGGCCGAGGAGTTGCACTTCGGCCGGACCGCCACCCGGCTCCACGTGTCCCAAGCCCGGGTCAGCCAGGCCATCAGCCAGCAGGAACGCCGCATCGGCAGCCCGTTGTTCGACCGCTCCAACCGCCGCCAGGTCCGCCTGACCCCAGTCGGACGGCAGTTGCGCGACGACCTACGACCGGTCTACTCGGAACTGAAGCAAAGCCTTGAACGCGCCCGGATGGCCTCCCGAGGCATCACAGCGCGCCTGAGCGTAGGCATGCTGCCCTTCAACGTCCACGATTTCCACCCGTACTGGCAGGCATTCCGCGCGCGGCACCCGCAATGGGAACTTCAGCTACGCCGCGCCCCCTTCATCGACCCGTTCGCCCGGCTCCGCGGCGGTGAGATGGACGTCCTGATCGCCTGGCTACCCGTGGAAGAGCCCGACCTGACCGTAGGCCCGTCGCTGCTCACCGACCGTCGGGTGCTCGCCATCTCCGGCGCCCACGAACCGGCTGGACGGTCCTCAATTCCGCTGGAGGCGCTCGGTGACTTCCGGCACGCCATCGCAACCGACATGCCGGACTACTGGCAGGACAGCTACCTGCCCTTCCACACCCCGCGCGGGCAGGCGATCGAACGCATCGCCCCCATCACCAACGCCGACGAACTGATCGATCTCGTCAGCACTGGCGAGATCGTCCACACCTTTCCCGCACACGTCACGCGGTATTGGTCGATGCCCCACCTCCACTGGCTGCCCATCCCCGACATGCCGCCCCTGACGTACGCCCTGGTGTGGCAGACCGACACCGAAAACGACCTTGTCCGCGCCCTCGCCCAGACGGTCCACGATCTAGGCGCCATCACGGGCTGAGCAACGCCCGCAACCGCGAGTTCGGCGGGACACCTGGTCAGTCTTCTATCAGCGCTGACGGCTGGGTCCCTGACTGTCGTGTTCGCGCAGCAGACGCAGGATGGTCACTAGGCGCTCTCGCGCTCCTCCAAGCCCACAGCGTTCCGAAGCTCGCGCACCGCCCTCGCGTCGGCAGGGCTGTCGGCCATCAGCTCCGCCAGCGCGCTGGCGATCGCGTTGAGCTTGTGCTGCACCGCCGGGTCCGCGCGGGACTGGGTGTTCTGGATCAGCGCGACGAGCAGGAAGGTGATGATGGTGGTGCCCGTGTTCACTAGCAGCTGCCATGTGTCGACGTCCCGGATAACCAGGTAGGACGGCGCCCACAGCACGACCAGGAGCACACACAGCGCGAAGAACCACGGCTTGAACGCGAACGCGGCGACTACGGTGGCGAAGCGGTCGAAGACGCTGAGGCGGCCGTCGATCTCGGAGGGTAGACGCGGGCGAGACGACGGCATGATCCCATCGTAGAAGCCGGGGACAGCTCCCACCCGCTGCCGCTCCCAGCCCTCGCCTGATCTTTCCCTCGTGAGCTGGGAGAACGAGGATGCAGGTCAGAGCGGGCCGGTTGACCGTGACTGCCCGTGATTGACCGCGGTTTCCCGCCTGTTCTGGCACGGATCTGGCACGCCATCGCTCGCCTGTGCTTACGCGTTCGGTGTGACCTCTGATTCGTATATGGGCAGGCGAACGACGCCCCTGCCCTTCGGGGTGGGGGCGTCGCCGTGTCGTCGAGGCGGGCGGGGCCTCAGCCGACCGTGATCGTGCCGTACGCGTAGGCGGTGAGACCGTTCTCGTCCCCATTGTGCCGACGGCCGGTCATGACCTGCCCCGGACCCGCCTGGGTGGAGTGGTTGCTCTCCTTCATCAACTCAGTCCAGTAACGAGAGGTGAGCCGCAGCTCACTTCCGCGCCAGCGCAGCGTGCCGTACTTGTGGCGGGTGTCACCATTTTCGTCCCCCAAGTGCTGCCTGCCGACGATGACCTGGTTACCGGAACCGAGGAAGTACGAGTTGCTCTCCTGCTGCCTGGTATTCCAAGCCCAGTTCTCATGCAGTACCGAGACCCGTTCACCGTCGATGTAGATCCGGCCGCACTGGTTCATGGTCCAGTTGGTCTCGTCCCCATAGTGGGCCCGGCCGATCAGCACCTCGTCCTGCGGGCACTCGAACATGCTGTCCGGCTCCTTGAGGCGAATGAAACTGCCGTAGAAGATTTCGATGTTCGGTGTCGCGGCCTCGAATACCGTCGCGTTTCCGGCCACCACCGCAGACGCGGGCGCTGAGGTCAGGCCGGCCAGGGCGGCCGCCGCTATCGCGACGGTCAGGGCCTTCTTGTACATGTTCATGTCCTCCAGGTTTGTGTTCTGCTTCGTCCGACGTGCGCCGAGAGCACGTGTGCTGGCGGATTACCTCGTCGCGTCCAGGGCAAGGTCGCAGACGGCACTGGAGATCTTCTTGGAGCTGGCTTGCGGTTTCCTTAGGTGATCAGCTTGCGGAGCCTCTGTGAGCGTTTCGGCTACGCCTATGGCCTCGTCCGGGGCATCGCCGAGCTGCTGGTTGTGGGCCGGGCCGTCCAGCACCGAAGGTGCCCGAGGCAAAGGCGCTGACGTGGCCGACGTCGTCGACCCCTACCAGGCCCGCTACATAGCCCACCAGGCGCGCAAGCGCGATACCCTCCTGCGGATCATGCGGGAGCGCCACTCCGACCGCATGTACGACGCCCGCCCCGTCGGCGAGGAACTGCGCGAGCGCGTCCGCGAGGTCATCACGCTGTGCCCGTCGTCGTGCGACCGCCGTGGCGTCGCCGTCCGGGAGGTCGACTCTCGCGACGAGCGCGAGCTGCTGAGCGGCCTGCTGGTGGGCGGCGTTGGCTGGCTCCACCGCGCGCCCTGGATCCTGCTCGTGTTCGCCGACCCGCTCGCCTACAAAGCCGGTGGGGAGATCGCGTGGATGCCGTACCTGGACGCCGGCGTCATCATCCAGCAGGTGATACCCTCGTCAGCGCCGATGGGGAAGAGTAAGCCGAAAAAGGTCGCAGGACAGCACACACCGGGAGCGGGCACGCGTGGCCCCGCCAAGCCTTTCGTGTCATCCGCGACCGTACTGCGACTTCCGACGCCGACACCTCCAACGAGCGGATTTGCTGGCGCTTCTGCCACGCGGACTCCGACGGACCCTGGGGGTTCGGCACCCTTCCGATGGCCGACACCATGACCAAGCTCGTCTCCTTCGAGTCCATGACCATCAACGAGCTGTTCTCCAAGGGAGATGAGCCGGGCAAGCACTACGACGTCGAGGCGCTGCCCACCAGGCAGGCGCGCGACCGTCTGGAGACGCTCGGCTTCTCGGACATGACCCGCATCTCCCGCTTACGGCTGGGCGGCCCCATCCGCCTGTACGGGTTCCTGGAGGACCACTGCTTCCACATCCTGTGGTGGGACCCCACCCACGCCGTCTGGCCGAGCAAGAAGAGGAACACCTGACCGCCGCGGGGATCCAGGGACCTGCGGACCTGGGTCCCCCTCCGCTCCTGACCCCCGCACTACACTGACCGGTAGAGCCGCTGGTCGTGGGCCGGGCCTCCAAGATCATTGGAGGTTGTGGCATGTCCTGCCCGCTGATCGCCAACGCCAGCGTCATCCGCGTCACCCGGGCCGACGGCTGCGGCCACCGGCGTAGTGCTCGATGGCTGAGGTCGCCGAGTCGCTGAGCGTGACGCAACCTCAGCCCCCTACGCCGGCCCTGGGCAGAGGGCCTTCTTGGGCGGCTCGGACGAATGCTCGAACGCGCTCGGTGGTGTTGGTGGTGAGCCACATGGGCCCCCACTGGATGGGCGGCGCATCACCGTCCATAGGTAGGTAGACGATGTCGGGGCGAGGGTAGAAGCGGGCGACGTTCTCGCCGACGGGGAAGACGCCCCGGCCCGCCGCGACGAGAGTGAGGGTCTCGGTGAAGCTGGCGGCCCGTGGTCCTTGCAGAACGGGCTTGCCGGCGGGGGTGTGGGAGGGGTTGCGGTCGGCTTGGAATCTCTCGGGCATGGCGGTGGGCACCAAGATCACCGGGTGATCGGCGAGCACCTCCTGCGACACCGAGTCGCGGGAGGCCAGCGCGTGGCCGGACGCCACAGCCAGCATCCGCGGCTCCGACAGCAGGACTGGCCCGGCGGTCAGGTCGGGGTGGGCGGCGATGAGGAGGTCGGTGATCAGGACGTCGACGGTGCCATCGCGCAGCCGGGGAACGGCGTCGTGGCCTTGGGTTTCGTGGATGTGCACTTCACAGTCGGGGTAGCGGGCGGCGAACTCGCCGACCGCCTTCAGCAGCAGTTGCCCGGCGATGGCGCTCAGGAAGCCGACGTTCAGGTCCCCGATGACCCCGCGCCCGGCGTCGATGGCCCGGCGCACCGCCTGGTCCATGTCGGCGACCAGCGGCGCCAGGTCGTCGGCCAGCCGCCGACCGATCGAGGTCAGGGCGACCCGGCGGCTGGTGCGTTCGAACAGCGGGGCGCCGATCAGGCGTTCCAGTTTCTTGACCGTCTGGCTCACGCTGCCGGTGGTGACCCGCAACCGCTCACCGACGCGCCCGAAGTGCAGTTCCTCGGCCAGAGTCAGGAACACCCGAATCTCATGCCGTTCCAGCATCACGCCCCTCCCTTCAGTTCAACTAAACGATCGTAGTGCTATTTCGCGTTGATCCGCTCTGGTGCCGCGATGCATCGTTGATCACACCTCCCCCGGTGACCGGCAAGAGCCTTGCGGGCGGGGGAGAGAACGCGACCCCACTTTGCAAGGAGTTCTCAATGAGCGCTGCGCGCGAGATCGTGGCCGGGCTGTTCATCTCGCTGGACGGGGTGGTGGAAGCGCCGGAGAAGTGGCACTTCCCCTACCTGAATCCGGAGATGGGCGCGGCCATCGGCCAGATGCACACCGAGGCCGACACCCTGGTGATGGGCCGGGTCACCTACGAGGCGTTCGCCGCGGTCTGGCCGCACCAGACCGGTGAGCTGGCCGACCAGATCAACGGCATCCGCAAGCTGGTCGCCTCCACCACCCTGGCCAAGACCGACTGGCAGAACTCGACCCTGATCGACGGCGACGTCATCGCCGCCCTGACCGAGCTCAAGCAGCGGCCGGGCAAGTGCATCAACCTGTCGGGCAGCATCAACCTGACCCGGGCGTTGCTGGAGGCCGGGCTCATCGACCGCCTGCGGCTGCTGGTGCACCCCATCGTGCTCGGCGCCGGCCAGCGGCTCTTCCCCGAGGGCACCGGGGTGGTTCCCCTCAAGCTCACCCGGTCGGCCACCTTCACCACCGGCGTGATGGACCTGACCTACCAGCCGGCCTGACGCCGCAGACCGCATCACCGGCAAACCATCCCCCAACACAGAACGAGGAAGATCCCATGACGCACACCGTCAGCGCCCCCACCACCCCGACCGTCCCGGCCCGTCCCCCGCACGCCGCCCGTCCGGCGCCCCAACTCCTGCTGAGCTGCGGTATCGCCGCGGGCCCGCTGTTTTTGGCGGTGGGTGTGATCCAGGGCCTGACCCGCGAAGGCTTCGACTTCACCCGCAACGCCATCAGCCAGCTCAGCCTCGGAGACCTGGGCTGGATCCAGGTGACCAACTTCGTGATCGCCGGAACACTGATCATCGCCGGCGCGATCGGGATGCGACGCACACTGCACGGTGGGCCGGGCGGCACCTGGGCTCCCCGGCTGATCGCCGTGTTCGGCACCGCGATCCTGGCCAGCGCGGCGTTCGCCGCCGATCCCGGTGCCGGCTTCCCCGTCGGCGCCCCCGAAGGCGCGACCGCCTCACTCAGCACGAACGGCGCCATCCACATGGTCGTCGGCATGATCGGCTACCTGGCGCTGTGCGCGGCGTTCATCGTGCTGGCCCGGCGCTTCTCCGCCCAGGGCTGGCGTGGCTGGGCGATGGCCTCCCGCATCGTTCCGGTGGTCGTCGTGGCCGGGTTCGCCGGCTCCGCCGCAAGCGTCCTGGTCTTCTTCACCGGGGCGGCGCTGGGCCAGGTGTGGCTCACCGCGACGACCATCCGGCTCGCCACCACACCGCCGACCGGACGGTGACCGCCGAACCCTCGGCCGCTGAGCGGCCGAACCTCCACCAGATGCCCAGCCGGCGACCTGTCAGCCGGCCTGAATCCACCGACTTCACGAGAACGGAAACACCGATGCACAGCACTGAGACCAAGACGCTCCAGGTTCCCGGAGCACGACTGCACTACGAGATCGGCGGGTCGGGGCCGCTGCTGCTGATGATCCCGGGCGCGCCCGCCGACGCCGGGGCACTGGCCGGCCTGGCCGCGCAATTGACCGACCGCTACACCGTCGTCAGCTACGACCAGCGCGGGCTGTCGCGCAGCACCTTGGCAGGCCCGCCCGAGGACCAGAGCGTCGCGGCCTTCAGCCAGGACGCGCACCGCCTGCTCACAGCCCTGGGCGGCGAACCCGCCTACGTGCTGGGCAACAGCGGCGGCGCGCTCACCGCCCTCGACCTGGCGGCGCGTCACCCCGAGCAGGTACGGGCCCTGATCGCGCACGAACCGCCGATCCCGGAACTCTTGGCCGACCGTGAGCATTGGCGGGCGAGGTTCCAAGAGGTTCACGACATCTATCGCAGCCAGGGTTCCGGGGCCGCGATGCAGAAGTTCATCGCCACCATCGAGGGGGATGGTGGCGCTCCTCCAGCGGTGCCCGACTTCTCTCGGATGCCCCCTGAGGCGTTGGAGATGATGGGCCGGATCCAGGGCAACCTGGACTACTTCCTGGCTCACGTGCTGCTGCCGGTGCTGCGCTTCGAGCCCGACATCGCCGTGCTGCGCTCCGGCCCCACGCCGATCGCCGTCGGCGTCGGAGCTGTCTCGCCGGCGGGCGTCCCCCTCCAGTCCGCTCTGGCGCTCGCCGATCGCCTCGACACCAAGGCGATCGAATTCCCGGGCGACCACCAAGGCCTGGCCACCGACGCCGTCGCCAGCGCCGAGATCGTCCACGACACCTTCACCCGAATCGGGGTGTCGGTAACAACCGCGCCACGAACACCGCTTCGTTGACGGCGGGTGGTCGTTTCCATCGGGAGAAGATGGCGGCGGGGTCGCCGGTGTACCAGGCGGTGTCGATGTGGATGCGGTGCATGACCCAGTGTGCTCCCTCTCGTGTCAGGTCGACGGTGTAGCGGTTGGTGAGCAGAGCGTGCTGGTCGCGGTCGACCTTGAGCAGGTGGTGGACCTGTACCAGTGCGGCGAGCCGGGCGGTGTCGCCGTCCACCTGAGCGCGGGGGTTGGTGACCGTGTGGGTGGTGTCGACCCGGCCGGCGAACGTGCTCAGGAGCAGGTTCACGATTGTGTGACGGCCGACCATCAGAGGATGGTCAGCCCCCCACATGGCCGCCACCGAGCGGTAATCCAGCCCAGCGTCGGCGGCGAGTGCCGATGCCAGCAGTTCCCTGTCCTGCGGGTCCAGCCCCAGGCCGAACCGATGCAGCGCGTCAATCACCTCTTGCCGGTCCTTCAACTCACCAACGATGGCCGCTGTATCGAAGGCCGACAGCGCCTGCGTGCCGATCGGGTGCATTTGTCCTGCTATGAGATCGTCGGGGCTTGATCGACAACGGAACGGCCAGTGGCGTTAGCGAGCCGACAAGGGCGGAGTTGCCGCCTCGCCCGAACCCTTTCTCCCGGACCTTCAACAGCGGTGTGCGCGCTCGTCGGGGCCAGCGGCCTGGTCGTCCCTCCGGCGGGGATGCTGAACGGCCTGGTCGACGCCATCGAATGGCTGCGCCAGGAAGGCGCGGGCCGGGAGGTGAAGGGCCACCGGGACGGTTACGACACCGACTGCCCAGCGGAGTGGCTGTACGGGTGGGTCCAGCGCGGTCACCTGCGGCCCGGCCAGAAGCCGCCGGCGCCGCCCCCGTTCCACCGGGTGCTGCACTACCCCCGTACATGACGGGGCAGGACGTCCGCACCTGGCAGGCCCAGATGGCGCGTCGAGGCTGGCAGATCGCCGTCGACGGAGTCTTCGGGGCCGCCTCCCAAGCGGTGGCGGCCGCGTTCCAGCGGGAGAAGGGCCTCCCGGTCAGCGGGCGGGTGAACAGGGGGACCTGGGAGGCGGCGTGGACCGCGCCGACCACGTAGACCGGCGCCGGAGGGAGGCGCCGCGGCGTCAGGCCTCGGCCTCGGCCATGGTGTCGGTTCTGGTGTCCATCGTGGCCGGAGGTGTCGGCGACCCCGTCACGGCCGGGTTCGCCGCGACCTGCTCCCGGACCCAGGCGCTGGCGGGCAGCGGCCAGGTGGGGAAACGTGAAGCGCCCGGCTCGCGCGCCGGGCGCTTCACACCGCACTCCGTGAAAGGGCGCGCCGCTCGCCCCAAGCAAGCGGTCGAGGAGAGCATACGCGGCGCCGCCGGGGGCGACAGCGTCATCCCGCAGGTGTAGTACTCATCTTGCAGTGGGCCGGCCACCTGTGTAGTGTTCATCTCGCAACATCAACACGAGCCTCGGAAGGAGGTGGAGCGACATCGCCATCAGCACCGACATCGACATCGGCACCGTGCGGCTCATCGGCGTCGACGGCGTGATCGACCTGTGGGGCATCACCCGCCCCAAGGCGTACAGCGACAAACGGCGGGGCAAGTGGGGTCCGCCGGACTGGATCGCCACCGGCGCCGACGTCTGGCTCGCCGACCGCTTCGGCCCGGAAGCCGGACAGGTCGACCTCACGCGGATCGATCGCGACGCCCTGCCGCCGCTGCTGGGCAACAAGGAACTCGCGCTCTGCTTCAACGTCTCCGTCCGCACTGTGGAGACGATGCAGGCTCGAGGCCGTCAGGACGTCAAGACCCCTGAGCCCTACGACCGCATCGGCAAAACGCCCGTATGGTGGGCGCCACCCTGGGAGGAATTCGCGCGCCTCACAGGACGCAAGTTCAGCCTCGCCAGACTGCCCCCGCAGTCACAGCGACCGGGCTTCATCCCGTACCCCAAGGCGGAATGAGCCCGCATAGCCACCCATGATCCACATGGGCGGCTTGCACCCGAAGGGGTCCTCTGAAACTCGACCGTCACCCCGGTACAAGGAAGGGAGGAACATGGACATCAGCGCCGACATCGACATCAACACGGTTCGCCTCATCGGCATCATCGGCGTGAGCGACAAATGGAACGTCACCCACTCCCAGGCCCGCCGCGCCTGCGACCGCCTGCGGTGGGGGCCGCCCGACTGCCGCCTGCCGCCTGTGCGGCTGCACGGAGAACGCCGCCTGTCAGGGCGGCTGCGCGTGGGTGCCCAACCCGCTCGGCGTGGATGTCTGCACGGCCTGCGTGCACGTGCTCGCCGTGGTGTACGCGGGCCTGGCCGGCGCTCTGCCGGTCGTGCTCGCCCTGCTGGAGGCCGGCCGCTCCGAGGAGGCGGCGGCCTACCTCGACGACTACTTCGACGAGGCCGAGCGGCTTCTCATCCACGCCTACCTGCCGAACGGGTAGCGTTTCCGGCATGGACCGGATCTTCACCCTGGACGCGGCGCGCGCCCTGCTGCCCGGCATCATCGCCGAGGCGCGGGAGATCGTCGCGGGCCGCGCCGACCTGGCCGAGATCGCCTTCGACCGGGAGGCCGCCGGCCGGTCGCAGCTCGGCGGGCTGCCCGAGATCAAGGCGATCGAGGCGCGCATCCAGGAGACGCTGACCGGCTGGAGCGATCAGGGGATCGAGGTCAAGGGCATCGCGCCGCTGCTGATCGACTTCCCCTCGGTGCTCGACGGGGCGTCGGTGCGGCTGTGCTGGATCGAGGGGGAGCCCGGGCTCGCCTGGTACCACCGTACGGATCTGGGCTTCGCGGGGCGCCGTCCGCTGCCCTGAAGCGTGGCCTACATGTGACCAACTCGCCACCGTGCCCACGGGTCTAACCAGGTGAGCGAAAGGATCACCATCCATGAGGCATTCCTCAGCGGCCGTCGCGCTCCTCGCGTCGGCCGTCATCGGCGGGCCGGCGCTCCCGGCCGCCGCCGCGTCCGCGCGCACCGGGCCGCCGCAGGCCCGTGCGGCCTGGGTCACCGCCTGCGAACTCCCCGTCGAGGGGACGTCCCCGTGCGGTCCCTGGCACCTGCTCTTACGTGACGGCCGCAAGGTCACCGTGGGCGACTCCGCCGTCCGCGCCAAGGACCGCGCGACGTCCCTGTTCGCCCTCAGCGGCGACGGCCGGACGATCGCCTACCAGCGGGCCCGCGACCACCGCCTGGTCCTACGGGCGGCGGCCGGCGGCCCGGTCAGGGAGCTGCCCAGGTCCTTCCGGCCCGGCGCCCAGGACGACGCCCTCCACCTGTCACCGGCGGGCGACCGGGTCCTCGTCGGGGGCCGTGGCCGGGTCAAGGTGCTCACCCTGGCCACCGGCAGGATCACCGGCCTGACCGTCAAGGGCGATCCGGCCGGCTTCAGCGGCGACGGGGACGAGGTGCTGACCACCCGCGACCTGAGCGACGGCACCAAATGGCTCTACTCCTACGGGCTCGACGGCGGCACGCTCAGGAGCCCGGCCCCCCAGTTCGTCGCCAACGCCGTCGCCGTCACGCTGTCCTCCGACGGGCACACCGTCGCCGCGTTCAGCTCCGGCGACGCCGGGCGCGGGGGCCCGCCCCGGATGCGCACGTACGACCTGGAGACCGCGCGGCTCTCCGACGGCGTGAACCTCCCCCTCACCGGCGAGACCCCGCCCGACCACGCCCGCTGGACCCCTGACGGGACGCTCGTCGCCTACTCCTACGACAGCGGCACCACGAAGTCGACGGTGGTACGGGTGCTCACCGTCGACCCCGCTTCCGGCCAGGCCCGCCGTACGGACACCTACAAGGTGGGCCCCGACTCCCACACCATCGTGTTCCCGGGGGAATGACCATCATGAGAATCGTCCCTTTGCTGACCGCCGCCCTGCTCACCCTCGCCGCCGTGCCGGCCGCCGCCCAGGCGGCGCCGCACCACGGTCACGACAGCATCCGGTACGCCTCCGTCAAGGGCTGCCCGGACAAGGACGGCGCCTCCCGGCCCTGCGGGCAGTGGCGGCTCGTCATGCACGACGGCGGGCGCATGACGCTGCCCGACGCCCAGGTCGTGGCGCTCGACGCCAGGCGCAGGCCCATCGTCACCTCGCCGGCGCCGATCGCGGTCAGCGGCGACGGGCAGCGCGTGGCGTACTTCACCAAGGCCGGGCGGCCGGCCGTACGCGTCCTCGGCGGCGGCCTCACCCTGCTGCCCAAGGACGCGCTGCCGCGGGTCGCCCAGAACGAGGTGACGCTGCAGCTGTCCGACGACGGCGCGCGGCTGGCCGCCGTGGTCCAGAGCGACAAGCCCGCCGACGCCAGGATCTTCGACACCGCCACCGGCGCCCTGCTCGGCACCGTGCCCGCCGACGAGACCCTCCTGGGCTTCAGCGGCGACGGCGACGAGGTGCTGTCCACGATCGACTCCGACGACTCCGTCACCGACCTGGTCGTCCGCGACGAGACGGGCGAGCAGCTCGTCCGCGTCACGCCGCCGCAGGTCGTGGCCGCGAACGGCCCGCAGGCGCTGGCCGGCGACGGGCACACGGCGGCCGTCGTGATCCGCGGGAAGAAGACCGAGCTGCTCACCTACGACCTCGCCGCCGACGAGGTCACCGGACGCAAGAAGATCAAGCTTCCGGACGGTGAGATCAGCATGATCGACTGGACCGGCGACACGCAGGTCACGCTGCACCTGGTGTCCGGGTCGTCCCGGATGACGATCGTCCAGATCGACACCGGGACGGGCGCCGTACGGGTCAGGGACCGGTACACCGTGCTCAAGGACAGCTTCGTCTTCGCCGCCTGCGGCGGCTGACGCGGGCTCGTGATCCACGGCGCGGGCAGGGGGAGCCCCGCCGTGGATACGCTTGGCGCGTGGAGGTTCACTCGACCAGGGCGATGGCCGTCAGAGCCGTCGAGCTGTGCACGGAGCTGCTGCACGAACAGCCGACGGCCGCCTCGGTGGCGGACGTCCTGCGCCGCCATGGCGAGCACGGCGACCTGCGCCTCGACGACTCCGACGTGGCCGCGATGCGCGCGGTGGCGGCCCGGCTGCGCGACGTGCTCGGGGCCCGCGACGCCGGGGAGGCGGCGGCCCTGCTCAACCGGCTGCTGTCCGAGGCCGCCCGGCCGCCCAGGTTGACCAGCCACCGGGGCACGACGTCCTGGCACCTCCACGTCGACAGCGGCGACGACGCGCCGTGGGCCGAGTGGTTCCTGGCCTCCTCGGCGATGGCCCTGGCCGTGCTGCTGGCCGATCACCAGCGCGTTCCGGGCGGGTTGTGCGCGGCGACGGGGTGCGGGCGGCCGTACCTCGACCTGGGCGGCGGCAGCCCACGCCGCTACTGCGGCACCCGCTGCGCCACCCGCGCCCGCGTCGCCGCCCACCGCTCCCGTCCCCCGACCACCCCCTGACCCTCAACCACCGCGCTTCCGCCTGCTCCTCTCCTTGGCCGGCGGCCGGCGGCCGTCAGGTGCGGCGGCGGGTGAGTACGCAGACGGCCACGAGCTGCGACGCCGCGCCCGCCAGAAGGGCCGTGGCGGCCGAGTGGGCGCTCAACGGCCCGGCCAGCGCCGAGCCGACGGCGAACGACGTGATCTTGAGGCTGGCGCCGGTCGTGAACACCTGACTCCGCAGCCCTTCGGGGGCCTCCCGCTGCCGCACCGCGAACAGCGCCGTCAACTGCGGCCCCTCGCCCGCGCCCACCAACCCCGCCGCCGCCACCGCCACCCAGTACGCCGCCGCCACGGACGCTCCGGCCGCGGACGTCCCTTCCGCGGACGTTCCCACGAGTCCCGCGACGGCCGCCACCGCCATGCCCACGCCGACCAGTGCGGTGGCCCACACCAGCGTCACGTCCCACGCCGGGGTCGCCGTCCGCCGCCGTGAACGGCCTCCTCGCCAGGCCAGGAGGCCGTTCACGGCCAGTCCGGCCGCCGCCGTGACGGCCAGCAGCAGCGTCCCCCGGCCGCTGTCGCCCGAGAGCTCCAGGCCCAGCACCGGCGCCGACACCACGAACATGCCCGTCCCGGCGCAGGAGACCATCGATCCGGCAGTGGCCCGCCACAGCACCGGGTTCCCGAGAACCACCCTGACCCCGGCCACCACCTCACCCATGACGCCCCTGACCCCGGCCACCACCTCACCCACGGCAGCCCTGACCCCAGCCATCACCTCGCCGACGAAGCCTCTGACTCCGGCCGCCTTGACCCCTGCCCCTACCTCGGCGGTGGCCGCCCGTACATCTCGCCGTTCCCGCGTCGGCCAGGAGCGGTGCCGCTGCTCGGCGGGCAGGTGGGGGCGGTGGGAGGGCGGTGTCGTGGTTCGTGTGCCGGGGGCATCCGCGGGCCGTGGAGCGGGCGGGGGGCGGTCGCGGGCGGGCAGGCTCCAGGCGGCGGGCAGGGCGGCGAGGAGGAGGGCCACGGAGACGAGGACCGCCGTCCCACCGGACGTGGCCGCCGCCACCACGCCGACCGCCGCCGGCCCGGCCAGCCCCGCCACGTTGTACGTCATGGCGTCGAGCGCGGTGGCCCGTGCCAGCCGTCGCCGGTCGGGGCCCGAGACGAGGGAGAGCTGTCCCGTCCAGCCGCCGGTCAGCGCGGGGCCCGCCAGCCCGGTCACCATGGCCAGGGCGACCAGGGCCGTCCCGGGCACCCGGCCGACACCGGCCGCCACCAGCAGCAGGCCGGTCGCGTACCCGAGCAGGCACCACGCGAGCAACCGGCCAGGACGGCGCGCACGGTCCAGCAGCACGCCGAGCAGCGGCCCGCCGACGGCCGCCGAGACGGTCAGCCCGGCCAGCAGCGACGCCCCGAGCAGCGGAGAGCCGGTGGCGGCGAGCCCGGCGACCAGGAGGGCGGGCCCGGACATCTCGTCGCCGGTCCGGGCCGCGACCACACCCGCCATGTAACGCGATAACATCCACAAGACGTTACAGGATGAGCGTTAGGGGCCGGTTCGGGTGGGAAGGACCCCGGGTGATCGTCCCGCGCGGGCCTCGCGTCCGTCGGCGGCGACCTGCCCGGCCTGTACGGACTGCGTGCCGCGCAGGCCGGGCACCTCCATGCCCCCAAGTCGAATATGTGTTTGATAGATGGCATAGACTCGACCTCATGAACGCCGCGTTCCAAGCATCTCTGCTGGGTCTCGACGAGGAGCTCGGCGTCGGGCGGCTGGGCGCCACGGTCCGCAGGACGTCCCTCGACCACGGGGCCTGGATCGACCTGCGGCCCGGCTGGCTGACCGGGGCCGACACGTTGTTCACGCGGCTGGCCGAGACGGTGCCGTGGCGCGCGGAGCGGCGCCGCATGTACGACCGGGTCCTCGACGTCCCGCGCCTGCTGAAGTTCTACGACGAAGGGGAGACGCTGCCCGCCCCCGTCCTCGACGAGGCCAGAGCGGCGCTCGACGACCACTACGGCGAGGAGCTGGGCGAGCCCTTCCGCACGGCGGGCCTGTGCTTCTACCGCGACGGCCGCGACAGCGTGGCCTGGCACGGCGACACCATCGGCCGGGGCGGCAGCGAGGACACCATGGTCGCGATCGTCTCGGTGGGCAGCCCGCGTCCGCTGCTGTTGCGTCCGCGCGGCGGCGGGCCGTCGATCCGCCGCGACCTCGGGCACGGCGACCTGATCGTCATGGGCGGGAGCTGCCAGCGGACGTGGGAACACGCGATCCCCAAGACCGCCCGGCCCGCGGGGCCGCGCATCAGCATCCAGTTCAGGCCCCGCGGCGTCCGCTGACCCCCGCCCTCAGGGCCCCCGACCTGCGCCCCCTGAGTCAGCGGAGGCGGAGGCGGGCTATGCGGCCCTGTTCGCCGGAGGCCCAGCAGGACAGGTCCGGGGTGCAGGGGACCGTGTCGAACGAGCCGCCGTCGAAGGTCTCCCAGCGGGCCCCGCCCGAGTACGTCACGTCGCTCCCCGTGGGCCCGACGGCGACGGCCGCGAACGGCAGGTGCGGCAGCCACGTCACCCCCGACCGGTACGCGGGCGGCGGTGTCGTGGCGGTCTGCCAGGTGGCGCCGCCGTCCCTGGTGACCGCGGCGGCGTTCGGGGAGGGGAGGCCGGGCTGGTAGTCGCCGCCGACCGCGATCCCGCGGTGCCGGTCGCGGAAGGCCAGCGCGAAGACGCCCTTCGCGGGGTCGGCGGCCGGGACGGGGGTGTCGGCGACGGTCCACGTACGTCCGCGGTCGGCCGAATGGAACACGCGCGACCGATCGCCGCCGCCGGTGGCGATCCACGCGTCGCGCCCGCCCGCGGTCACCAGGCACTGCCCGCTCGCCGCGAACCCGGCCTCGCCGGGCAGCGCCTCCGGCATGCCGGACGCGGGCAGCACCTGCCAGCTCCGCCCGCCGTCATCGGTGGCCAGGACGCGGAACCTGCCGTCCACCGGGTCGCTCATGGCCAGGCCGTGGCGGCGGTCGAAGAAGGCCATGCAGTCGTAGAAGGCGTTCGGCTCGTCGTTCCTGAAGGACTCGGTCCAGGTGCGGCCGCCGTCCTCGGTGCGGTAGACGCGGCCGTCCGTGCCGGTGCCGATCGACAGGACCAGGGCGCGGCGGGCGTCGAACGCCTCCACGTCGCGGAACTGGAGGGCCTCGGTGCCGGGTGGGGAGACGTTCTGCCAGGTGCGGCCGCCGTCCACGGTGCGCAGGACGGTTCCGCCGGTCCCGGCGGCCCACACCACGTCCCTGCTCACGGGCGCGAGGCCGCGGAAGCGGGCGGTCACGCCGGTCTCCTTCAGCTCCCAGCCGAGCCCGGGGGTGGCCGCGTGGGCGGGGAGCGGGGCGGCGAGCACGAGCGCCGCGGACAGCACGCTCATCGCGATGCGAACGTTCATGTCGGGCAAACTAACCCAAGAGATCACGAGCGTCCATCATGCGGACACCGGGGCCGCGGGCAGGGGCCGAGCCGGACGCGCGCCCCCGGCTAGGCGGAGGCGCGGGTGGGGGCCCAGGACAGGAGGGCCTGGGCGGTGTCGAAGCGGCGGCTGGAGATCGACTCGCCCAGGATCACGCCCACCAAACGGCGTCCGTCCCGCTCGCCGGCGAACGCCAGGCTGTACCCCGCCGCCCGGGTGAACCCCGTCTTCAGCCCGATCGCTCCCGGCTCGGCGAGCAGGCGGTTGGTGTTGCGCCAGCCGTACGCGCCGTGCTCGTCGGTCGCGGCCACCTCGTGGTAGCGGGTCCCGGCCACCCCCTCGATCAGCGGCACCTGGAGCGCCTTGGCGGCCAGTACGGCCTGGTCGCGGGCCGTGGACCAGCCGTCGCCGGCCGGAGTGGGCAGGCCGTCGGCGTTGACGTAATGGGTGTCGTTCATGCCGAGCGAGCGGGCGGTGGCGTTCATCTTGGCGACGAACCCCGGCACGCCGGGTCCGTACGTCCGGGCCAGCGCGTGGGCGGCGTCGGCGCCCGAGGGCAGCATGAGCGCGTACAGCAGCTCGCCCACCGGGAGCCGGTCGCCCGGCCGCAGGTCGGCGGTGGTGCCGCCGCCGTCCTCGGCGTACCGCGCGTCCTGGGGGGCGATCTCCACCAGGTCGGTGGGCTTGGCGGACCGCAGCACGACGTACGCCGTCATCGTCTTGGTGAGGCTGGCGATCGGCATGCGGGTGTCGGCGGCCTTGCCGAACAGGGCGGCGCCGGACCTGGCGTCCATCAGGTAGGCGGCACGGCCGTACACGGCGGGGGCTCCCGCGTCGGCGACCATGGAGGAGGGGGCCGCGGTGGTCTGGGCGTGGGTGGGGGCCGCGGCGGTCTGGGCGTAGGCGGGCACGCCGAACCCCGTGACCAGGGCCAAGGCGCCTGCGAACGCGGTGAGTCGAGCTTTCCGGTTACGCATGCACTCCAGGCTGCCGCCCGGTTTGGCATGCTTTTAACGATTTGCGGTAAAAACTGTGACGCAATCGTTAGAAACCCCGCCACGACCGCGGGATCCGACAGGTAGATCTTTCGGCCAAGGAGACCTCAGCGGCCCGTCCAGAAGGTGTCCGCCGGCCGGTTCCCCCGCGCCAGCCCGGTGAACAGCTCCTCCCACATCGGCATCACCACGTCGGGCCCGTACGCCCGCGACGTCGCCGCCGCCGCCTCCCCCATCCGCACCCGCAGCTCCCGGTCGCCGATCACCCGGATCAGCGCCGCGGCCAGCTCGTCCACGTCCCTGGGCGGCACCAGGACGCCGTCCACGCCGTCGGTCAGCACGTCCCGCGGCCCGGTCGGGCAGTCGAAGGCGACCACGGGCAGCGCGTGCGTCATCGCCTCGATCATGACCATGGGCAGGCCCTCGAACCGGGAGCTGAGCGCGTACACCGACGCCTCGGCCAGCTCCTTCTCCAGCCGCTCGGTACGGCCGGGCAGCGTCACGTGATCGGCCAGCCCGTGCTGCGCGACCAGCCCGCTGAGCTGGCTGCGGCGCGGCCCGGTGCCGAACACGCGCAGCCGCCACTCCGGATGCACCCGTACGACCTGCGCGAACGCCTCGATGAGCAGGTCGAACCCCTTCTGCGGCACCAGCCGCCCGGCCGCCACCACGACCGGGTTGACCTGCCGGGACCGCTCCTGCTCCACCCGGTGGACGGCGTTCGGGATCACCGTGACCGGCGTGTCCGGCAGCAGCCGCTGGTATTCGAGCTGGTTGGTCCTGGTCAGCACGGTCACCGCGGCGAACCTGCCGTAATGGCGGGCGATCTCCCTGCGGATCGTGTCGGGATAGGCCGACAGGTTCATGTGCTCCTGCGCGACCCTGACGACGTCGGCGGGGGTGCGGCGGGCGGAGATCAGGTTCAGCGCGGGCCTGGTCGTCACCAGGATGCCGCCGGACAGGCCGGAGACGTAGTCCATCGCGGCGCGTTCCACCCGCTCGGTGAAGTAGTCGGCGGCGAACTCGCCGCGCGGCACGATCTTGCCGCGGATCCGCCGCCACGCCTTGCGGCCGACGGAGTCGGGGCGTCTGCCGTCGCGCTGGTCCACCAGCGTGGTGACGGTGATGCGGGGGGCGATCGCGAACTGTGGGGCCTCGCGCCGCCGTACCAGGCTGACCAGCTCGACGTCGTGCCCGGCCGCGGCCATCGCGTTCGCCTGGTTGACCACGGTGCGGATCGTGCCGCCCATGCCGTAGGCGTGCAGCATCAGGTAGCGGATCTTCACGCGAGGTACCCCCAGGTCCGGGAGATGGGCTTGAGGGGTTCGGGGATCAGGTCGGGGGAGGGCAGCTCGCGGGCGGGCTGGACGCTCCCCGTCCTGATCTTGTCCCGCCAGTCGCCGAGCCCCTTCTCCAGCACCCGCTGCTCGCCGTAGGAGAGCATCCGCGGCTCCCACTCCAGGCCGAGGAACGCGCAGATCTCGCGGGTGACGCGTTCGGGCTCGGCGCTCAGCTCCTCGTACCTGACGGTCAGCCCCGGCAGCGCGGCCCTGGCCTTCTGCACGGCCTTCATGTACCGCAGGGCGTCGAGCGCGGCCTCCTCCGGGGTGCGCCTGTCCGGACTGGCCTCGTGCCAGGACGTGGCGATGGAGGCCGGGTGGCGCAGCAGGAAGACGAACCGGGCGTCCGGCCAGCAGGCGGCGATGCGCTGGTGGGCGAAGGCGTTGGCGGGGGTCTTGTCCACGACGTACCGCTTGCCGCTGCGGACCAGCTCGCGGTGGAGCACCCGGTCCCAGAGCAGGTGTTCCAGGTCGGCCTGGTTGTGCCCGAGCGCGGCCATCGCCTTGGCTGCCAGCGAGGTGTCGAACTGCACCCGCAGCCGGCGTACGTGCAGCTCGTGGGGGGCGTGCAGCTCGGGGTGGGCGTTGAGGATCGCGCGCAGGAGCGTGGAGCCGGACCGTACGGGGGACAGGAGGAAGACGGGGGAATCGAGCAGCCGGTCGGTTAGCGGATCCGCGGGCGGTCTGATCTCGGGAGCGGGCGGGGGAGAGGGCATGTTCCCGACTCGCTCGATCTGGAATCCGGTGAACCTGACCAGCGCTTTGTTGACGTGCCGCTGCCAGTTCATGCCGAGGCAGACTACCTACCGTTCCTGGCAGTTACCTGGCAGCGTCAAGCCGCCGACCAGGCACGCCGCGGCTCGCGGGGGCCGTTCGCGGCCCCGGCGCGGTCGCGCGATCCCGCCCCCGGCCTGTTAGCGTTACCGCTGACAGGAGGTGAGCGGCGGTGAAAGCGAAGGGCGACAGGCCCGCGGTGCTCATGGACGTGGCCGTCCTCGCCGGGGTCTCTGCCATGACGGTCTCGCGCGTGCTCAACGCGCCCGACCGGGTCCGCGCGGAGACCAGGGCCCGGGTCATGGCCGCGGTGCGCGAGCTCGACTACCGGCCCAACCAGGCCGCCCGCCAGCTCGTCACCGGCCGGTCCGGCGTGCTCGGCGTGGTCAGCATCGACACCACCCTCTACGGCCCGGCCTCCACGCTCTACTACATCGAGCAGGCCGCCAGGCGCGCCGGCTACAACGTCAGCATCGCCAGCCTGCCCTCGCTCAGCCGCAGGTCGATGGAGGAGGGCGTGCAGCGGTTGCGCGCCCAGGCGGTCGACGGCGTGATCATCGTGGCGCCGCACGAGTCGGCCGCCGACGGCCTGCGCCACCTGCCGCCGGAGATGCCGGTGGTGGCCGTCGACGCCGGCGACGACATCCCCGTGCCGGTGGCCAAGGTCGACCAGCAGGCGGGGGCCAGGCGGGTCACCCGCCACCTGCTCAGCCTCGGCCACGAGACGGTCTGGCACGTCGCGGGCCCGGCCGACTGGCTCGACGCCAACGGCCGCATCGAGGGCTGGCGCGGCGTGCTGGAGGCCGCCGGCCGCGAGGTGCCCGAGGTGCTGCGCGGCGACTGGAGCGCCCGCTCCGGCTACCAGCTCGGCCGCCGCCTCGGCGAGAACCCCGACGTCACCGCCGTGTTCGTGGCCAACGACCAGATGGCGCTCGGCGTGCTGCGCGCGCTGCGCGAGGCCGGCCGGCGGGTGCCCGAGGACGTCAGCGTGGCCGGGTTCGACGACATCCCCGAGTCGGCCTACTTCTGGCCCCCGCTGACCACCGTGCGACAGGACTTCGGCGAGGTCGGCAGGCACGCCTTCCATCTGCTGCTCGACTTCATGGCCGGGCACGAGCCCGAGGCCCGGCGGCTGGTCGAGCCCGAGCTCGTGGTCAGGGAGAGCACGGGAGTCAGGCCGTCCCGGGCATGATCGGCATGATCGGCGGGCAGGTGTAGGGCCGTCGCGGAGGTGATCGGCTGGATGATGCTGCTCGAACGTCTCGACGCCTGGGACAAACGGGCCTTCGACCGGGTCGCGCGCTCCGACCTGCCCGTGCTCGACGTCCTGCTGCCGCACCTGTCGTCGGCCGCCGACAACTCGGTCCTGTGGGGGCTGGTCGCGGGTGTCCTGATGATGACGGGCCGGCCGCGGCTGCAGCGGGCGGGCCTGCGGGGGCTGCTGGCGATCTCGCTGGCCAGCCCGCTGACCAGCATGGTCGTCAAGCAGGCGATCCGCAGACCGCGCCCGCTGACGGACCTCATCCCGATGATCCGCCGCCGCCGGGTGCCGGCGTCCTCCTCGCTGCCCTCGGGGCACAGCGCGTCCGCGGTCGCCTTCGCGGTGGCGGTCGCCAGGGACGCGCCACTGCCGGTCGCCACCCCGGTCGCGCTGCTCGCCGCCGCGGTGGCCGCCTCCCGCGTGTACGTGGGCGCCCACTACCCGGGCGACGTCCTCGCCGGGGTCGCCGTCGGGGCGGCGGTGGGCTGGAGCGCCCGGGGTTGCGGACGCCGGCTGCGCCGCGCGCTGGCCGGGTACGCCGCGCCGGAGCAGGTCAGGCGGGGCCGCTGCCGGCCCGGACGATCAGCGTCGAGCGCAGCAGCTGCAGGGAGTTGACCGGCGGGCGGCCCACGTCCAGAGCGCGCAGCAGGAGCTCACCTCCACGCCGACCGGCCTCACCCTCGCCCACGTCGGCACGGCCATGCCGTTCACCGTCTTCCTGCCGACCGGCTTCTTCCGGTCGGCTTCTTCCGGTCGGCTTCGCCCAGCAGCAGCAGGACACCGGCACCCACCGGGGAAAGTGACGAGCGCCCGTTCGTCCCGTGCGCGAGGGGGCGGTCACTCGCCGGTGTCGGTGGTCACCGTGCCGGAGTCGGGCGCCTTGATGGACACCTTGGCGCCCCACCCGGTGAAGCGGCTGTCGATCGTGATCGTCCCGCCCTCGAACCGGTCGGTGTCGAAGATCCCCGTGGCCGCGTACGACGACCTGACCCTGCTCACCAGCCCGGCGGAGGTCAGCGTGAGCGTGTACGAGACCTTCGTGTCATCGTGCATGCGCAGCGGGATCGAGGCCCCGAACCAGCGCGACACCTTCTCCAGCTCCTTGAATGTGATCTTCCCGGTGAGCGTGCTCCCGCGCAGCCTGCCCTTCTTGACCAGGGCCGCCATCGTGGTGGGCTCGACGGGGTTGATCACCTGCCCGTAGAAGCCGCTGCCGCCGCCGAGCAGGCCGTTGCCCTTGAGCCAGGACTTGCCCTCCGGCAGGCGCTCCTCCCACATGCCGCCCGAGGTGTAGCTGACCTTGCCGACGCTGATCGTCCGCTCCCGGGGCCGGCCGACGGAGGTGGCGGTGATGTCGGAGGCCGCCACGCCCTTGGCGTCGAACTGGAACGTCCCCTTGCGGCTCTGGATCTTGGCCTTCTTCGGGCCTGAGAGCATGGTCGTCTCGGTGAACCGCACGCCGTGCCCGGTGGCGAGCTTGCCCTTGAGAGCACGTACGGGATCCTTGGGGGCGGCCTGGGCGGGCGCGGTCGCCGTCAGAACGCAGGCGCAGGCCGCCAGAGCGGTGATCATCGTCTTCCTCACGAGCAGCGATCATGCCGCGCGCCGGTCACGGCGGGAGCACGGTCGCCTCACACAAGGGCGGAGACCGCGCGTCTCCCCGGACGGCGATCACCCCAGCAGCGGGAACCGGTCGTCGGCGGACGGGACCCGTCCGGTGGCTTCGAGCACGTACGCGGGCAGGTCCAGGTGGGACGGGCGGTCCGCGCCCAGAAGCCCGTCGAGGGTCTGGCCCGCCAGATCCAGCGCCTCCCGAGCCGGCGGACGCTCGGCCTGGAGGTCCAGATGGTGGACGGCGGCCTCGGTGGCCAGGGTCGCCAGGAAGTCGGGGACGGCGATCACGTGGCCCTGCGTGGCGACGTACCCGGCCGGGTCGGCCGCTAGCGCCGCCCGCACCGCGGCGGGGGCGGTGTCCGCCCACACGCGCAGCACCCCGGAGGGCCGGGTGAAGGCGGAGGCGGATCTGCGTACCCACCAGGCGTGGGCGTCCGCGCCTTCGGCGGCGGGCTGGAAGGAGCTCCAATAGGTGACGTGGTCCACGTCGGGAGGCCCGTCCACGGGGGTGGCGAACGCGACGAGGGCTCGCTGGGCGTCGCACAGCACATGGAAGAGCAGGTCCACCCCGGCCCATCCGGCGCATCTGGTGGGCCTGAGCAGGTCCGTCTCGTTCACCGTGACCGTGAACTCGCGATAGGCGGCGGCGAAGGCCGTGCGGGCACGTTCGATGTCCATGGGGACGACTCCTACCCCGGCTCGCCCGGCCGCCACCGCCCGGGTGGGGGCGGCGGCCGGTGATCGATCAGCGCTGTCGCAGGCACGCCGTCGAGTGCGCCCCGCCGACGGTGCCGGGGGCCTGACAGCACAAAGGCCAGACCCGGTGTTCCGGGTCTGGCCTTGGAGTGTGGTGGACGATACTGGGATTGAACCAGTGACCTCTTCCGTGTCAGGGAAGCGCTCTCCCGCTGAGCTAATCGTCCTTGGAGGTGGAGACGGGATTTGAACCCGTGTGGACGGCTTTGCAGGCCGCTGCCTCGCCTCTCGGCCACTCCACCGAGTCGAACCACTCCGAGCGGAAGACGGGATTCGAACCCGCGACCCTCACCTTGGCAAGGTGATGCTCTACCACTGAGCCACTTCCGCGCTGTTGCGTGCCTAACTCTAGCGCCTTTTCGGACCAGATGCCTCCCGCTATCGACGGAGCTGGCGGGCGACGCTGCGTTCGGTGGCCGGCAGGCTCAGGAAGATCTCCAGGATCCGGGTGAGCCGGTGGACCTCGATGCGGTGGAAGGCCGGGCCCTCCGAGCGGGCCAGCAGGAGGGTGAGGGCGAGGGGCGGCAGCGGGGCGTGGATGGCGTGCACGCCGCCGTCCAGCGTGAGAGCCGCCGGGCGTGGCGGGGCCGGGCTCGGGACGGCCAGGCCCTGCGGGGCGCGCCAGCTCGCGTAGACCACGCCGTGGTCGGCGGCGGTGGCGGCCCAGTCGGCGCTGAACAGCACGGGCAGCGAGTCGACGAGCGTGGTCAGCGCGCGGTCGCCGGCCGTGGTGATGTACTTGAGGATCTCCAGCTCGGGATAGGTGCCGGCGGTCTCGCGAGTGGTCCAGACGCCCTCCACGCGGACGTCCTCGACGCTCTCCAGGCTCTTGACCAGCACCTCTCTCGGGGTGCTCTCGGGGCAGAAGACGGTGATGTCGTCGACCGCCGTGCCGGCGCCCCGGTCGAGGACGGTGACCTGGGTGATGTCGGCCCCCGCCGTGCCCAGGGCCTTGGTGACCTGGGCCAGAGACCCCGGACGGTCGGGCAGCGCCACGCGCACGCGAAGAAGCATCGATCCCTCCCTGGGATGCCGGTCCACAGCCTATCGGCGAATACCGCTCACGGCCTGAGCTGCGCTACAACTGACGGAGTGAAGATTGGGCCGATTGGAGTATGGCCGCCCGTGGTGCTCGCGCCCATGGCGGGCATCACGAACGCGGCGTTCCGGGTGTTGTGCCGGGAGCAGGGCGCCGGGCTGTTCGTGTGCGAGATGATCACGACGCGGGCGCTGGTCGAGCGCAATCCCAAGACGTTCAGGATGATCAGGTTCGCCGAGTCCGAGCGGCCCAGGAGCCTTCAGCTCTACGGCGTCGATCCCGACATCGTCGGCCGGGCGGTCAGGATGATCGCCGAGGAGGACCTCGCCGACCACGTCGACCTCAACTTCGGCTGCCCGGTGCCCAAGGTGACCAGGCGCGGGGGCGGGTCGGCGCTGCCGTACAAGAGGAACCTGCTGCGGCGGATCCTGCGGGCGGCGGTGGCGAACGCGGGGCCGCTGCCGGTGACGATGAAGATGCGCAAGGGCATCGACGACGACCACCTGACCTACCTCGACGCGGGCCGCATCGCGGCCGAGGAGGGCGTCGCGGCGATCGCGCTGCACGCGCGGACCGCGCGGCAGCACTACGGCGGCGTGGCCGACTGGGAGGCGATCGCGCGCCTGAAGGAGGCCGTGCCGGAGATCCCGGTGCTGGGCAACGGCGACATCTGGTCCGCCGACGACGCGTTGCGCATGGTCGCGCGCACCGGCTGCGACGGCGTGGTGGTCGGGCGCGGGTGCCTCGGGCGTCCGTGGCTGTTCAAGGACCTGGAGAACGCCTTCAACGGCAGCCCCGAGCGGGTCAGGCCGACGCTCGGCGAGGTGGCCGCGATGATGGAGCGCCACGCGGCCGGCCTCACCGAGTGCTTCGACATCGAGCGGTACGCGATCGCGGACTTCCGCAAGCACGTCGGGTGGTATCTGAAGGGGTTCGAGGTCGGGAGCGCGCTGCGGCGGGAGCTGGCCACGGCCGAGTCGCTCGACGGGCTCCGGGAGGGGCTGGCCAGGCTGGACCACGACCAGCCGTGGCCGCCGAACACCGACACGCCCCGGGGGAAGTCGGGCGAGCGTCAGAAGGTGCAACTGCCTGACGGGTGGCTCGACGATCCGTGGGACAGCGTGGTCCCGGACGAGGCTGAGTCGGACATATCCGGCGGCTGACGGGCCCACCAGAGGGGGAGGCGCGGTCAGTGGGGGCCGGTGGCTTCGGTGCCGCAGGGGCCGCCGCCGGTCGACGGCTCCAGGAGCACGCGCTCGCCGTCCATCGTCAGCGTCTCGTAGTAGGCCGAGATGCGCTCGGCCGAGCGGCCGGTGTAGTGGCAGATGAAGCTGCGCCTGAACCGGTCGGCCGTGCTGTTGGGCTCCGACCCGTGCACCAGGCTGCCGTTGAAGAAGAGCACGTCGCCGGGCCGCATGTCCACGGGCACTCGTTCCAGGCCCGGGGGCGGCGGGACGTAGTCGCGGGTGAAGGAGAGGTCCTGGTCGGCCTCCTCGGGACAGAACAGGTCCATCAGGTGGGTGCCGGGGACCACCTCCAGCCCGCCGTTGGCGCGGTCGACGCGGTCGAGCGCCACCCAGGCGGCCACGCACGTGCCCGGCTCGACGCGCAGGTAGAAGTTGTCCTGGTGCAGCGCCTGCCCCCGCGCCCCCGGCGGCTTGAAGTAGAACATGCTCTGGGCTGCTATCGGCTCCTCGCCGAGCAGCTCGCGCAGGATCTCGGCGAAGCGGGCGTCGAGCAGGTAACGCAGGGCGACGTCGTTCACCTGGTGGGGGTGCATGATCCGGGGGTAGTCGCGCAGGACGTCGTAGGGAGCGCCCGGATCCTGGGGGAGGGGTGTGAAATGTCCAGGGATCGGGCCCCCGGCGTGCAGGGCCATGAACTCCTCGCGCAGCTCGGCCACCTCCTCCGGAGCCAGCAGCGCGGGGACGAGCACGTACCCCCGGTCGTGGAAGTCGTTCAGCCTCATGCCCTTCACGGTAGGGATCCGGCCCGTGGGACGGTATGACCGTGACCGCTGAGAACCTGTCCGTTCCTGCTGCCGAGCTGACGATCGTGGGCCACTACGACAAGCCCGCCGGCTACGGCACCCGCCGCCCCCATGGCTCGCCGAGCTGGCTGCTGATGTGGACCCAGGCGGGGGAGGGGCGCGTCGAGCAGGCGGGGGCGGCGTTCACCGTGCGGGAGGGGGACCTGGCGGTGCTCGGGCCGGGCTCGGCGCAGCGTTACAGGGTCGCTCCGGGGGCGGGGAGGTGGCGGTTCTGGTGGGTGCACTTCCAGCCGCGCCCCTCCTGGACGGCCTGGCTCGCGCCGTACGCCCTGGCCACCGGCTGCCACCTGGTCGAGGACGTGCCCGCCGAGGTGCGTGAACGCGTCGACCGGGCCTTCGGCCGGGCACTCCAGGACGCCCGCTGGATCCCCGGCCGCGCCACGCCCGCCGGGCCGCCGTCCCCGCCCGCGCCGGCGGTCGTCATGTCGAGCCCCGCCCGCGAGCTGGTGCTCGGCGCGGTGGAGGAGGTGCTGGTGCTGGCCACGGCCTCGACCACGACCGCGCGGGGGACCGAGGACGGCGACGAACGGGTGCGCCGCGCGCTCGACCTCATCGCCGCCGAGCCCGGCGCGCAGCACTCGGTCGCCTCGCTGGCCCGCGCCGTGGCGCTGTCGCCGTCCAGGTTCGCGCACGTGTTCGCGGCCGAGACCGGCCAGACCCCGATGGGCGCCGTCCGCAGGGCGCGGGTGCGGCACGCCGCGAGCCTGCTGGAGGTGACCGACCTGGACGTCGGCCAGGTGGCCGCCGCCTCGGGCTTCGTCAGCCCGTTCCACTTCAGCCGCGCCTTCAGGCGCGAGTACGGCCTCCCGCCCCGCGACTACCGCGCCCGCCTGCGCCGCCCCTGACCGGTTTCACACCTCGACCGGCCCGCCGCTGCGCCAGTAGACGTTGCCCTCCCTGGACAGCAGCTCCTCGTCCACCAGGTAGCGGCGCAGCGCCGCGAAGTCGTCGTGGAAGGCCCGCAGAGCCACGTTGACGTCGGTCTCCGGGTAGCGCACGCCCGGCTCGAACACCCGCGAGATGTAGCGCAGCACGACCAGCCGCTTGTCGCGGCGCATGCCCATGGTGGTCAGCCGGCCGTCGACCAGGAACGTGCGCAGTACCCGCTCCTCGGCGCTCAACTCCGCGGCGGGCTCGGCCTGCTCCCGCAGCAGCTCGCGGAAGCGCTCCGGCCGCGCCCGCCACTTGCCGTCGTCGCCGCGCTCGGCCAGGCCGCCGCTGGCCAGGCGGTCGAGCGCCTTCGGGGGCAGATCGCCGGTGTCACCGAGCACCAGGGACGCGAGTGCGCGCAGGGTGTCGTCCTGACAGAGCAGCCCGAGCACGCGTCTGAGGTTTTCGTCGCTCACCCCTACCATTTTGTCCCATGATCGCAGCACTGTTCGTCGCCGCCAGTCTGGCCATCCCGGGCAACTTCCTGCTGTACGAGAAGGCCGCCGCCAAGAAGGACCCCAACCCGGAGCACAGCTGGACGGTGTCGGGCAAGAAGAACGCGCAGCTCGTCGTGAACCCGTGCCAGAAGGCCGGGCTGGGCCTGGCCGGCCGCACGGCGACCAGGACGATCGTCTACACCTCGGTGCCCGACTACTCCAAGTCCGAGCAGGTGATCCTCTACTCCTCGCCGGAGGCGGCCGGCAAGGCGGTCAACGACCTCAGGACGGCCGTACGGACCTGCGGCACCGCGGGCTACCGGTACAGCGGCACGAAGCTGGCGCTCGGCGACGAGGGCGTGCTGGTCGTCGGCCAGGCCTACGACCACGGCAAGCCGGCCGTCGGCGGCGAGCGGGCCGTCGTGACCCGCCGCGCGAACGCCCTGATCCTCTACACGGCTGGCGGCGAGTGGGGCAAGCCCGCCCGGTCCGACTTCAGGCAGCAGAGGAAGGACGCGGGCACGATGCTCGCCAAGATCTGCGAGCTGGCGGAGTGCTGAATGTCTCGATCTTGAGACATCGTCATGACCCGACGCCTAACTTCGCCACCTGACAATGAAGCGACAAGCCGGTGCCGGAACGCCCTTGCCAGTCCGTTCCGGCACACGGCTTGTTCTCTTTCCGGGGCCGCTCAGAGCCGGTTGAGCCCGAGCACGTGCAGCACGGCCCGGCCCTCCTCGTCGGAGGCGGTCAGGTCGACCTGGGCGTCGATGCCCCAGTCGCCGTCGCCGGCCGGGTCCTTGACCGTCTGGCGCACCCGCCACAGGCCGCTCTCCTCCTCGATCCGCAGCAGCGCGGGCCCGCGCGCGTCGGCGTCGGTGAAGATCTCCTCGTGCTCGGCGTAGTACGCGTCGAGCGCCGCACCCCAGTCGACGTCGGGGGCCAGCTCCGCCAGCTCGTCCTCCTTCTCGATGGCGCACAGCTCGACCAGCCGGAACATGGCGTTGCGCACCAGCACCCGGAAGGCCCGCGGGTTGGCCGTGACCGGCCGCACCTTGGTCTCCAGCTGCGCCTGGCGCTCCAGCGCCTCCTCGGGGTTGGTCAGCTTCTCCCACTCGTCGATCAGCGAGGAGTCGACCTGCCGGACCAGCTCGCCCAGCCACTCGATGAGATCGACCAGGTCCTCGGTCTTCAGGTGCTCGGGGACCGTGCGCGACAGCGTGCGGTAGGCGTCGGCCAGGTAGCGCAGCACCGTGCCCTCGGAGCGGGCCAGCTCGTAGAACTGGATGTACTCGCCGAACGTCATGGCCCGCTCGAACATGTCGCGCACCACCGACTTCGGGCTGACGGTGTAGTCGCCGACCCACGGGTGGCCGCGCCGGTAGGTCTCGTACGCCCCGAGCAGCAGGTCGTCGAGCGGCATCGGGTACATGACCTCGGCGAGCTGCTCCATGCGCTCCTCGTACTCGATGCCGTCGGCCTTCATCTGGGCGACCGCCTCGCCGCGCGCCTTCTTCAGCTGGGCCGACAGGATCTGGCGGGGGTCGTCGAGGATGGACTCGACGATGGAGACCATGTCGAGCGCGTACGAGGGCGACTCGCGGTCGAGCAGGTCGAAGGCGGCCAGCGCGAACGTGGACAGCGCCTGGTTGAGCGCGAAGTCCTCCTGCAGATCGATCGTCAGCCGGGCCCGCCGGCCCTGCTCGTCGGGCTCGGCGAACTGCTCGACGATGCCGCCGGCCAGCAGCGACCGGTAGATGGCGATGGCCTGGCTGATGTGCCGCCGCTGCCACTTGCGGTCTTCGTGGTTGTCGGTGAGCAGGTGTCTCATCGCCTGGAAGCAGTCGCCCGGCCGGTTGATCACGGCCAGCAGCATCGCGTTGCTCACCTTGAAACGGGAGTTGAGCGGCTCGGGCTCGGCCTGCTGCAGCTTCTCGAACGTCTCCTCGCTCCAGCCGACGAACCCCTCCGGCGGCTTCTTGCGCGCGTAGCCGCGCCGCCGCTTGGGGTCGTCGCCGATCTTGGCCAGGGCCTTGGCGTTCTCGATGTCGTGCTCGGGGGCCTGGCAGGCGACGTAGCCGATGGTGTCGAAGCCCGCGCGGCCGGCCCGGCCGGCGATCTGGTGGAACTCGCGGGCGCGCAGCCGGCGCACCTTGTTGCCGTCGTACTTGGACAGGGCGGTGAACAGGACCGTGCGGATGGGCACGTTGACGCCGACGCCGAGCGTGTCGGTGCCGCAGATGACCTTCAGCAGCCCGGCCTGGGCCAGCCGCTCCACCAGCCGCCGGTATTTGGGCAACATCCCGGCGTGGTGGACGCCGATGCCGTGCTTGACCAGCCGCGACAGCGCCCGCCCGAACCGGGTGGTGAACCGGAAGCCGCCGATCATCGCGGTGATGGCCTCCTTCTCGGCCTTGGTCGCCATGTTGATCGACATGAGCGCCTGGGCCCGCTCCATGGCGGCGGCCTGCGTGAAGTGCACGACGTAGACGGGGGCCTGCCCGGTGGTGAGCATCTCCTCAAGCGTCTCGTGCAGCGGCGTCATCCGGTACGAGTACACCAGCGGCACCGGCCGCTCGGCGTGCTTGACCACCGACGTGGGCCGGCCGGTGCGCCTGGTCAGGTCGCGCTCGAACATCGACATGTCGCCGAGCGTGGCCGACATCAGGATGAACTGCACGTCGGGCAGCTCCAGCAGCGGCACCTGCCAGGCCCAGCCGCGGTCGGGCTCGGCGTAGAAGTGGAACTCGTCCATCACGACCTGGCCGATGTCGGCCGCCGCGCCGTCGCGCAGCGCCACGTTGGCCAGGATCTCGGCGGTGCAGCAGATGATGGGCGCGCCGGGGTTGACGCTGGCGTCGCCGGTCATCATGCCGACGTTGGCGGTGCCGAAGACGGCGCACAGGTCGAAGAACTTCTCCGACACCAGCGCCTTGATCGGCGCGGTGTAGAACGTGCGGACGTCTCTGGTCAGCGCGGCGAAGTGCGCCCCGGCGGCGACCAGCGACTTGCCCGAGCCGGTCGGCGTCGCGAGGATCAGGTTGCTGCCGGAGAGGACCTCGATGAGGGCCTCCTCCTGGGCGGGATAGAGCGTGAGCCCCCGTTCGGCGTTCCAGGCGACGAACGCGTCGAAGATGGCGTCGGGATCGGCGTCGATCTCTTCCGGCAGGCGGTCAACGAGAAGGCTCACGGTATCTATCCTGCCGAAGATTGCCGTGTGGTCGAACCCGCCGCCCCTACCGGAGGTCGAGTTGCATCAGCACGGTGTCGATCCAGCGGCCGTGCTTGAACCCCACGCTCCTCAGCCGTCCCACGTCCTGGAACCCGAAGGCGGCGTGCAGGCGCTGCGAGGCCGGGTCGCCGCCGTCGGCGATCACCGCGATCAGACAGCGCCCGTCGGTCGCCGACGCCCGCCGGACCAGCTCGCCCAGCAGCAGGCGGCCGAGCCCGCGGCCGGTGGACCCGGGCGCGAGGTAGATCGAGTCCTCCAGGCTGTGGCGGTAGGCGGGCTTGGGCCGGTACTGGCTGAGGTAGGCGTAGCCGGTGACCACGCCGTCGTCCTCGGCCACCAGGAACGGCAGCCCCGCCGCCGCGAGCGCCGCCGCCTTGGCCCGCCACTCGCCGTCCCCGGGCGGGATCTCGTCGAACGTCGCCACGCCGCCGGTCACGTAGTGGGCGTAGATGGCGGCCACGGCGGGCACGTCGTCCTCGGTCAGGTCGCGAATGGTCGTCATGGGGATCGATTGTGGCCGGGGACAAATTTCGTCCGTGTTACGAGCGGGCCTTGGGCGCCGTCATCAGCAGGCCGCCGAGCACCGCCAGCACCGCCAGGAACGGGCCGCCGCCCGGCGCGAAGCCGCCCACGGTCAGCGTCAGGATCCCGGCCCCGACCAGCCCGGCGGCCACCAGCATGGTCCCCCGGCCGGCGGTCCCGTACGGCAGCGACGGCGGCGTCTCGAACCTGGCGAACGCCCGCACCAGCCCCCACATGACCAGGCACAACATGCCGAACCACACCGGCCACCCGGCGAACCAGAACAGGCTGCCCGGCTCCGGCGTCTCCACGCCCAGCAGGACCACGACCACGCCGGTCACGGCGAACAGCGCGGGCATGTGCCACAGGTAGACGGTCATGATCCGCGGGCCGGCCCAGTCCAGGACGCGGCGCAGGGGCAGCCGGACCAGCCAGGGACGCAGCAGCACGGCCAGGCCGATCTGGCCGATGCCGACGGCCATGATGGCCAGCGTGGGCGGGGCCATGTTGGACACCTCGGCGCCGGGCAGGCCGATCATGCTGCCGGGGTAGGGGCCGAACCCCACCAGCAGCGCCGCCACGCCGAACCCGCCGGCCGCCATCAACCCGGGCAGCCGCACCCGGCCCTCGGCGTAGGAGAAGCCGATCTGGTGCACGGCCAGCCACACGAAGACGATGTTCAGGTAACCGGCCGCCTCCAGGCCGGTGGAGAAGCGCACCACGTCCGTCAGCGCCGCCCCGGCCCCCAGCGCGACGGGGACGAGCACGCCGAACCTGCGGTGCAGGCGCAGCGCGTACGGCGTGACCGTGACCGCGATCAGGTACACGGCCAGGAACCACAGCAACTGCCCGGTCAGCTTGGCGCCCACTTCCAGCGGCTGCGCCGGCACCCCCAGCGTGAGCAGCACGTGGGGCAGCGGGATCCACACCGCCGCCAGCGGCAGCAGCGGCCAGGCGAGCCTGCGCAGGCGCCCGGCCAGCCACTCCTGGTCGCTCTTGGCCGACCGGCTCCGGCTGATCGCGTTGGCCGCCCCGCCGGCGAAGAACACCAGCGGCATGACCTGGCTGAGCCACGTCACCACCCACACGCCCGGCGTGGACAGCGCGTTGCCCGTGCTCAGCCGGCCGCCCTCGTAGGACAGGACGGGGATCGTCCAGTGCTGGAGCACGATGAGCGCCATGCCGAGCACGCGCAGCAGGTCGATGAACGGGTCCCGCGCCGTCGCGCGCGGCGTCCGGACCGGCGCCTGTACCGGCGCCGGGCCTGGCGCCTGGACCTGCGCGGGACGATCGAGCAGGACGGTCATGGGGAGCCTCGTTTCGAGCGGGGGAGCGGATGACTCAAGGCTTCCGTCCCGGAGGCTCGCGCACATTGCCGCAGGCCGCCCTGTTCAGGTCAAGATCACACCACCTCCGGGGGTAGGGCTGGCCCTACCCCCGGATGCCTGCGTACCGGCTCGTACCGCTTGGCCGGGGGACTTAGCCTTCAATGCATGCGCTCCCTGATGAGGCGTGTCCTTCTCGACACCCGCTACACGCTGGTCGGATTCCCGACGGCCGTCATCGGCTTCGTGATCATGGTCGCCGGTTTCGCCGCGGGCGTCGGCACCGCGGTCGTGTGGATCGGCGTGCCGTTGCTGGCCGGCACGCTCCTGGTCGCGCGGGGCTTCGCCGACGCCGAGCGCGGCTGGTTGTCCGACGTGCTCAAGCGGCCGCCCGTACGGCCGCGCTACCGTCCGGCGCCGGAGGGGGCGGGGCGCTTCCGCCGGATCGTCAACCCGCTGACCAACGGCCAGTCGTGGCTGGACCTGCTGCACGGCGTCCTGAACTTCCCGTTCGCCATCCTGGCGTTCGTGCTGACCGTGGTGTTCTGGGCGATCCCGATCCTCGGGCTGACCTACCCGCTCTACGGCGTCGTCACCTCGCGCATCCCCGGCAACATGGAGCTGCCCGAGCTGCTCGGGATCGGCTCCGGCTACGCGGTGAACACGATCTTCTACGTCTCGCTCGGCCTGGTCTTCACGTTCGTCATGCCGTTCATGGTGCGCGTGGCCGCGCTGGTCAGGGCCGGGCTCGGCCGGGCGCTGCTGACCGGCGTCGCCGAGCTGCAGGAGCGCATCGACGACCTGGCGGAGGGCCGGGCGGCGGCCGTCTCGGCCGAGGCCAACGCGCTGCGCAAGCTGGAGCGCGACATCCACGACGGCCCGCAGCAGCGCCTGGTCTCGCTGGCCATGGAGCTGTCCAGGGCGCAGCGGCAGCTCGCCAAGGACCCGCAGGCCGCCTCGGCCACGATCAGCTCGGCGATCAGCGCCACCCGCGAGACGCTCGACGAGCTGCGCGCCCTCTCGCGCGGCATCGCGCCGCCCATCCTGTCCGACCGCGGCCTCGCGCCCGCCCTGGCCGCCCTGGCCGGACGCTGCACGGTGCCGGTCGACCTCGACGTGCAGATCGTGGGCCGCTTCCAGGCGGCGACCGAGAACGCGATCTACTTCGTCTGCGCGGAAACCCTCACCAACGTGGCCAAACACAGCCGCGCGACCATCTGCACGGTCCAGCTCGTCCGCATCGGTGACATCCTCATGCTCACGATCGGGGATGATGGGGTGGGCGGCGCACACGTCGCCAAGGGACACGGCCTGGCCGGTCTGGCCGACCGGCTCCGGGCCGTTGACGGGGAGCTCACCGTACGGTCGCCGGACGGCGGGCCGACGGTGATCGTGGCGGAGGTGCCGTGCGCGTAGTCGTGGCCGATGACGCGGTCCTGATCAGGGAGGGCCTGGTCAGGCTGCTGGAGGAGTTCGGCTGCGAGGTGGTCGCCACCGTGGGGGACGGCGACGCCCTCGTGGAGGCGATCGTCGAGCACAGACCCGACGTGTCGGTGGTCGACGTGCGCATGCCGCCGTCGTTCACCGACGAGGGGCTGCGGGCGGCGGTCGAGGCCCGGCGCAGGGTGTCCGGCGCCCCGGTGCTCATCCTGTCGCAGTACGTCGAGGTCTCCTACGCCGACGACCTGCTCGCCGACGCCCGTGGCGCGGTGGGCTACCTGCTGAAGGACCGGGTCGTCGACGTGGACGAGTTCCTGGAGGGCCTGCGGCGGGTGGCGGCGGGGGGCACCGTGTTCGATCCGCAGGTGGTGTCCCAGTTGATGGTCCGCAGACGCAAGGACGACCCGCTGGCGCAGCTCACGCCGCGTGAGCGCGAGGTGCTCGGGCTGATGGCCGAGGGGAAGTCCAACCCGGCCATCGGGCGGCAGCTCGTCATCAGCGACGGCGCCGTGGAGAAGCACATCAGGAGCATCTTCAACAAGCTCGGCCTCTACGCCGACGACAGCGACCAGCATCGCCGCGTGCTGGCCGTGCTGGCGTACCTGAGGTCCTGACCCTCACTCGCCGCCCCGGCACCGCCTGAGGTCCTGACCCCTCGGCCGGGCCCGCCGTGAGCGCTCGCCGCTCTCCGGCCCCTCCTGGCCCTACGAGGGGTCGCCGGCCGGTCCGCGCGACGTGGCGCGCGGACCCGGCCGCCCGGTTCTAGCCGAGCGCGTCGACCAGCTTCTTGCGCTGCTGGGCGCCCAGGCCGCCGAGACGGCGCTTCTCGTCGACGCCGGCCTCCTCCATCAGCGCGGTGGCCTTGGCCGGGCCGACGCCCTTGACGGCGCGCAGGGCCTGGGACACCTTGATCTTCTTCGCGATGTCGTCGTCGCGCTCCAGGAGCTGGGCGAAGGTCAGCTCGCCCGCCTTGACCTTGGCGAGCAGGGCCGTGCGGGCCGCGCGGGCCTCGGCCGCCTTCGCCAGAGCCGCCTGACGCTGCTCGGGGGTGAGAGTGGGAAGTGCCATCTCGTTCTCTCCTCGGGGAGTTGGGTTCGGGAAACTGTTTCCCGTGGTGCAGTGGCTAATCATGGCGGATACCAGCGGTTCGTGTTGCGGAAAGCGCCCGCTCAACGAGTCCGCCACACCAGTGCCGCCGCTTCGGCGCACGCCACGTCCTGGGCGATCGTGCCGCCGCTGACCCCCACTCCGCCGACCACGCGTTCCCCTTCGCCGTAGTCCGCCCAGAGGGGGACACCACCTCCAAAACAGACAAATCGGTCACCCGTCAGACCGAAGAGCTCCCCTCCCGGCGCCACCAGCGGAGCGAGGTCGGCGGTGGCCCTGCGATGGGCCACCGCCGTGTACGCCTTGCCCGGCGCGAGCACCGGTCCGGCGAGCTCCGCACCCGCCATACGCTGGAAAGACACCAGATGTCCGCCGCCGTCCACGACCGCCACCGAGACCAGCGCGCCCTCCCGGACGGCCTGCTTCAGGGCGGCCTCGGTCATGCGGAGCGCGAGTTCGAGATCCACGCGTTCCCACCCCCGTCGATGATCGTGAGCGCGCCGGGCACTTCCATGCGTACAGCCCCGGGGCCGGGTCTCGCAAGATCGCCTGGTCGGCGCTCGTACGGCCGGGGTTATTGCATGATTTTCCGCTTGAGGGTGGAATGCGTCACATTTCTTGATCCGGGCGTGTCGCTGCCCTGGTCGGGGCCTGTTTCGCGCCATCTCTCCAGCCCTTCGGGGGTCAGGAAGGCGTCGAAGACCGACTCCATGGCCCCCAGCAGCGCGCCGCGCCAGCCGAGCGCGGCGGCCTCGATCCGGGGCGGGCGCTCCCGCCGGATGGTCATCAGCGCGGGCCCGCAGGAGTCCGCCAGGGCCTGCCCCGCGCGCTCCAGCAGCGCGACGCCGTGCCCGGAGAGCGTGACGACCTCGGGGTCGTGGGCGTTGACCAGGGCGGCGATGCCCAGCCCCAGCGCGCGGGACCCGGCCTCGACCGCCTCCCGGCTGCCGGCCAGCACCTCCTCCGCCTGCGCGCGGCCCCGGCCGCCGCCGTAGGCCAGGCCCACGTGGCGCAGCAGGGCGTTCGCGCCCACGTCCTGGCCCCAGCAGCCGGTCGCGCCGCACGCGCACGGCCGGTCGCCGCCGCCCAGCGGCATGTGGCCGAACTCGGCGCCGGGGCCGCTCGCGCCGTCCAGCGGCCGGCCGCCCACGACGAGGACGCCGCCGAGGTCGAAGTCCACGTGCAGGTGCAGGCCCAGCCGTACGCCGCGCAGCCGTCCCCGGCGGGCCTCGGCCAGCGCGGCCAGGCCGGCGTCGTTGCCCACCACCACCGGGTCCGGGCCGGGGGCCGGCCACCCGAGTGCCAGCAGCCGGGGCACGTCCACCGACCGCCAGCCCAGGTGGGCGATGTCCACCAGGCCGTCGTGCCGGACCGGGCCCGCGAGCGCCACCCCGAGGCCCACCACCCGCCGCGACAGGTGGTCGGCCACCGCCTGGCCCAGCGAGGCCAGGGCGCCTTCCGGGGTGCCGTCGTGCGGCTGGACCTCCAGGACGCTCACCCGTCCGCCCAGCTCGCACGCCGCCAGCTCCCAGGCGTCCTCGCGCACGTCGGCGGCCAGGGCCAGCGGGCCCAGCGGGTGGGGGCCGGGCACCTGCGTGGGCCGTCCCCTGGTGTGCCCGGCGGTGTGCCCGGTGGCGGGCTCCTCGTGCAGCAGGGCGTCCTCGGCCAGGCCGGCGACGAGCACCGAGGCCGTGCCCCTGGCCAGGTTCAGGTCGCGGGTGAGCTGCGACCTGGTACGGGTCGCCCCGCAGTCGTGCACGGCGCGCAGCAGCCGGACCCGGTTGTGCGCGCGAAGTTCGCCGCTCGTCGTAGCACTTCTCACACAGCACAGCTTATGCTCTTGCCGTGAACAAAAGCCTCATTGATGCCGGACGGGCACGTGTCGGAGTCTTCGGTCTCTTCGCTCTCAGCGGATTCGTGATGGGTCTGTGGGCGGCCGGGCTGCCCTCGTTGAACGACCGCCTCGGCCTCGGCGCCGCCCGGCTGGGCACCGTGCTGCTGTTGATCTCCGGTGGCGCGCTGGTGTCGATGCTGGTGGCCGGGCGGCTGGTGGACCGGTGGTCGAGCCGGCGGGTGTGCTGGATCGGCGGGCCGCTGTCGGCCGTGCTGCTCCTCGGGCCCGCGCTGGCGCCCTCGTACGGGTCGCTGATGGTGCTGGCGCTGGTGTTCGGGACGGGGCTGGGGGTGGTCGAGGTCGCCATCAACGCCCACTCCGTCGAGGTCGAGCGGGTCTACGGCCGGCCGATCATCTCGGCCTTCCACGGCGCGTGGAGCCTGGGCGGGGCGGCCGGGGGCCTGTTGACGTCCCTCGTGCTGCGGGCGGCGATCGACCCGCAGGCACTGCTGGTGACGGCGGCGGTGGTGGTGCCGTTCGTGTACCTGCTGGCCGCCCGCCTGCTCCTGCCCGACGCCTCCCGGCAGGGCGGCGAGGAGGCGGGCGGCGGCGAGGGCGGCGGCACGCTGAAGTGGGCGCTGATCGCGCTGCTCGGGGTGGCGGCCTTCGCCGGGCACCTGAGCGAGGGCGCCGCGATCGACTGGGCCGCGCTGCACGCCCGCTGGGTGCTGCACACCGGCCCGGCCGCCGCGCCGCTGGCCTACACGATCTTCTCGGTCGCCATGACGACGATCCGCCTGCTCGGCGACCCGATCAGGGCCCGGCTCGGCTCGGTGCGCACGATCCAGCTCGCGGGCGGCTTCGCCACCCTGGGGTACGTCCTGGTGCTCGCCGCCCCGGCGCTCGGCGAGCCGCTGCGCGTGGTGTGCGCGTGGACCGGCTGGGCGCTGGCGGGCGTGGGGCTGGCCACGGTCGTGCCGGTGCTGTTCAGCGCGGTCGGCGCGGCGGGCGGTCCGGTGGGCCGCGCCCTGGCCATGGTGACGGCCTTCGGCTACAGCGGGCTGCTGCTCGGCCCGGCGGTCCTCGGGTACGTGGCCGAGGCGACGGAGTCGCTGCCCGTGGCGCTGATCATCCCGGCCGTCCTGGCCGCCGTCGTCGCGCTCAGCGGCGCCCCGGCGATCCGCGCGCTCACCCGCCAGGCGGCGCCCGCACCCGTCCCCGCCGAACGCTCCGCGTAACCCCGGCGTCGAGCCCTCCTCCGGCCACCGCACCCCGAACCGCCCCCGCTTCCCCACCCCCTGACGGCGCCCGCCTCCCCGAGCCCGGGGGAGCGGGAGCTCTCTCTTTGCCGATATGCCCGCTGACCTGGTGTTATGGGATCGTGACTTGACCCTGAAGTTACGGGCCGGTTTCATGTGCGAAACACGGTAAACGTTTACAGACGCTTTCCCGTAAACGTTTACGTTCTTGGAAGGACAGCCTTGGCCGACGGACCCACGATCACCACGATCGCCGCCCGCGCCGGTGTCTCGATCGCCTCCGTCTCGCGGGTCCTCAACGGCCTGCCGACCAGGCAGGAGACCGTGCGCAAGGTGATGGCCGCCGCCGACGAGCTGGGCTACGTACGCAACGCCGTGGCCAGGTCACTCAAGTCCCGGCGCACCCACCAGGTCGCCTTCGCCATGGCCGACGTCGGCAACCCCGCCTACCTGGCGATGCTGCGCCAGATCCAGCCGGTGCTCAAGGCGGCCGGCTACCGGCTCGTGCTGCACTCGACCGACGCGGTCGTGGCCGACGAGATCGACGTGCTGCACAGCCTGGGCGAGCGCTACGTGGACGGGCTGATCATGAGTCCGCTCCGGGTCACCGACGCCCACCTGCAGATGCTGGCCGCGGCCAGGGCGCCCGTCGTGATCATCGGCACGGTGCCGGAGGGCACCCCGGTGGACAACGTACGGGCCGACTCGCGTACCGGCGTCAAGCTCGCCGTCGACCACCTGCACGCGCTCGGGCGCCGGCGGATCGCGCTGGTCAACGGCCCGCCCGACACCTGGCCCGGCGCCTCGCGCGGCGCGGCCTACCGCGAGGCGCTCCAGCAGCTCGGCCTGCCCTACGACGAGGACCTCGTCCAGATCGGCGACTTCTACCGCGCGCAAGGGGGCCGCGCGGTGGCCGAGCTGCTGGACCGGGCGCCCGACGTGGACGCGCTGATGTGCGCCAACGACCTGATCGCGCTCGGCGCGCTGGACGTGCTGCGCGCCGCCGGCCGCCGGGTGCCCGACGACGTGGCGGTGGTCGGCATGGACGACACCGACCTGGCCGCCGCGTCCTGGCCGTCGCTGTCGAGCGTCTCGCTCGGCTCGGCCGAGCGCGGCAAGGCCGCCGCCGAGCTGCTGCTCGACCGGCTGAACGGCGACGACGCCGCGCCGCGCGTGATCACTGTTCCGCCGCGCCTGGTGGTGCGGGCCTCGACGGCGGGCGAGACCTACGGACATGAGGGAGGCAGGACGTGACCGCGACCGTGACGACGGCGGCACCGCCCCGGCGCCCGCCTTCCCGGCGGCGCCCCAAGTCGCGCGGGAACCGCGAGATGTGGCTGCTCATGCTGCCCGCGCTGGTTCCCGTCGCGCTGTTCAGCATCGGCCCGCTCCTGTACGGCATCGGCCTGGCCTTCACCGACGCCCGCAACACGCGCAACCACGAGACCAGCTTCGTCGGCCTGGAGAACTTCGGCCGGCTGCTGACCGACGGCGACTTCTGGGCCTCGTTCAGGATCGGCGCGATCTGGTCGGTCTCGGTGACCGTGCTGCAGTTCCTGGCCGCGCTCGGCCTGGCCGTGCTGCTCAACCAGAACCTGCGTTTCAGGACCGTGGCCCGGGTGCTCGCGGTCGTGCCGTGGGCGATGCCGCCGGTGGTCGTCGGCCTGATGTGGAAGCTCGTCTACCACCCCGACGCCGGCATCCTGAACAGCCTGCTCGGCACGCACATCAACTGGCTGGCCGACTTCTCGCTCGCGCTGCCCGCGATCATCGTGGTCGGCATCTGGACCGGTATGCCGCAGACCACCGTGGTCCTGCTCGCCGGCCTCCAGGGCATCCCGAGGGAGCTGTACGAGGCCGGCGAGGTCGACGGCGCGAGCCGGTGGCGGCGGTTCTGGAGCATCACGCTCCCGCAGCTGCGGCCGGTCATCGTGTCGATCACCTCGCTCGACTTCGTGTGGAACATCAACCAGTTCGGCCTGGTCTACGTGCTCACCCAGGGCGGGCCCGGCGGCCAGACCCGGCTGCCGATGCTGTTCGCCTACGAGGAGGCGTTCCGCTACCGGATGGCCGGTTACGCCTCGATGCTCGGCCTGGCCATGGCGATCGTCGTGCTCACGGTGCTCGGCCTGTACCTGTGGCGCCAGATGAGGGAGACCCGATGAGACGCGCCCCGCAGTACGTCGCGCTGGTCGCGTACATCGTCTTCCTGGCGTTCCCGCTGTTCTGGCTGCTGTCGACCGCGCTGAAGACGCCCCAGGAGATGGCCCTGGCGGACCCGACGTGGATCCCGCGCGAGCCGACCCTGGCCAACTTCGCCGACGCCTTCGGCGAGCAGGACCTGATCGGCGCGGCCGGCCGCAGCCTGGTCGTGGCGCTGTTCAGCAGCGTGATCACGGTGCTGATCTCGCTGCCGGCCTCGTACGCCATGGCCCGCTACCGCAGCCTGCTCAACAAGGTCGCGATCGGGTGGGTGCTGGTCAGCCAGGTCTTCCCGTTCATCCTGATCATCATCCCGCTCTTCATGATCCTTCGGGACCTGGAGCTGGTGAACACCCTGCCGGGGCTCGTCGTCGTACACGTGACGTTCACGCTGCCGTTCGCGCTGTGGATGCTCCAGGGCTACGTGCGGGCGGTGCCGCGCGAGCTGGAGGAGGCCGCGGCCGTGGACGGCGCGACCCGGCTTCGCTCGATCGTCAGCGTGGTGGCGCCGCTGCTCGCGCCCGGCGTGGTGGCCACGCTGCTGTTCTCTTTCATCTCGTCGTGGAACGAGTTCCTGTTCGCGCTCGTGATCCTCCAGGACCCCGACGTGATGACACTCCCGCTCACGCTGGTGCGGTTCACCGGCCCCGAGGGGGTGGCCAGGCTCGGCCCGCTGGCCGCGGCGTCGCTCATGGCGACGATCCCGAGCCTGATCTTCTTCGCAATCATTCAGCGGCGACTGAAGTCCGGCCTGATGGCCGGCGCCGTGAAGGGCTAGTAGGAGGCTCATATGCGAATCAAGTCCGCATTGGCGGCGGCGGCCGTCGTCGCGTTCGCCGCCGCGTGTGGCAGCAGCGGAGGAGGGGGCGGCGGAGAGGCCGCCTCGTCCGGCGAGCCGGTGAAGCTCAACTTCCTCAGCCTGGCCTGGCAGAAGGAGTCCGTCGCGGCCAACAAGCAGCTCGTCGAGGAGTGGAACAAGGCCAACCCGAAGACCCAGGTCACCTACGTGCAGGGGAGCTGGGACAACGTCAACGACCAGCTCGTCACCCAGTTCGCCGGCGGCACCGCGCCCGACGTGATCCACAACGACTCGCCGGCGCTGGCCGGGTTCGCCTCCGACGGCTACCTGCTCGACCTGACGAGCAAGCTGCCCGCCGAGCTCAAGGGCGACATCCCGCAGTCGGCCTGGGACACCGTCACCTTCAACGGCGGCAAGGGCGAGCAGGGGATCTACGGCGTGCCGTTCCTCCAGGAGTCGCAGGTCATCATCGCCAACAAGAAGCTCCTGGACGCCGCCAAGGTGCGCATCCCGACCGCGGACAACCCGTGGACCTGGGACGAGTTCTCCGAGGCCGCCAAGAAGATGACCTCGGACAACCCGTCGACCTGGGACGAGTCCTCCGGGACCGCCAAGAAGAGCGGCGCGTACGGCGTGGCCTGGCCGATGAAGTCGCCGGTCAACAAGACGCTCAACCTGGCGCTCAACTTCGGCGGCACGTTCTTCCAGACCACCGACGGCAAGACCACGGTCAAGGTCGGCCCGGAGGAGCGCGAGGTGCTGCAGCGCATCCACGACCAGCTCTACAAGGACAAGTCCGCCGACCCGGCCGCGCTCGGCCAGGGCACCGCCGACCCGCTGCCCGCCTTCTACAAGGGCAAGTTCGCGCTGCTCCCGGCCGGCGTCTACCTGCGCCAGCAGGTCGTCGAGCAGGCCCCCGAGGGCTTCGAGTGGGTGACGCTGCCCGCGCCGAAGGGCACCAGCGCCCAGCAGGGCGCGGTCTCGCAGACGTTGTCGATCGCCCAGGACAGCAAGCACGCCGACGAGGCGATGAAGTTCATCTCGTTCTTCCTCAACGGCGCCAACCAGGCCAAGCTCGCCAAGGGCGACTGGCTGCTGCCGACCTCGCAGACCGCCGCCGCCGACCCGGCGATGACCACGCAGGAGAACGGCTGGGACGTCGCGACCGCCTCCGCCAAGAACCTGGTCGTGGCCCCGTTCCTGAAGGTGAACGGCTTCGACGAGTGGAAGAGCAAGGTCGCCACGCCGGTCCTCCAGGAGTACTTCGCCAATAAGATCACCATCGACGACGCGGCCAAGCGGCTCGTCGAGGACGGCAACAAGGTCTTGGAGCGGTACCAGCAGTGACTCATCGCCTGAGGGCCCGGGGGTGTCTGCTCGGCCTGGCGGCCGGCGACGCCCTCGGGGCCCCCGCCGAGAACCTGTCGCCGTCGGAGATCCGGCGGCGGTGGGGCCGGCTCACCGAGATCGAGGGCGGCGGCACCGACGACACCGAGTACGCCATCTTCGCCGCCTCGCTGCTCGTCCGGCACGGGCACGCCCTGACCGCGGCCGACGTCGCGCGGGCGTACCGGCGGGAGATCATCCCGTCGGTGACCGGGCCGATGCGCGGCGCCGGCTTCTCCGAGCTGGGCACCATCGAAGCGCTTCGCCGCGGGCTGGAGCCGCCGCTGACCGGACGCGTCCACCAGCACGGCTGGTCCGACGGCCTGGCCATGCGGGCGGCCCCGTACGGGATCTTCTGCCCCGGCGACCCGGCCGAGGCCGCCCGCCTGATCGAGCAGGACGGGCTGGTAAGCGGGTCGGGCGAGGGCATACTCGGCGGCCGCGCGGTCGCCGGGGCCGTGGCCGCCGCCATGGCGGGCGGCACGCCCGCCGAGGCGGTGGAGGCCGCGCTGTCGGTGATCCCCGCCGACTCCTGGACGGCCCGCGCGATCGTCAGGGCGCGCGACGTGCTCGCGCCGGGCGCGGGCGACGAGCTCGCCCTGATCGAGGCGCTGCACGAGGCCGTCGTGGTCAGGCACTACCCCTGGACCGACCTCGCGCCCGAGGCCGTCGCGCTGGCGCTGGGCGCCGTCCTGGCGGGCGGCGGCGAGGTGGAGGCGACGGTGACGTTCGGGGTGAGCCTGGGCAGGGACGCCGACACGATCGGCGCCATCGCCGGCGCGGTCGCCGGCGCCATCCAGGGAGAGCAGGGCGTGCCCGCGCGATGGGCCGCCCAGATCGGCCCGGTGAGCGGGAAATGCCTGCCCGTCGTGGCCGGAAGACACGTGCTGGACGTCGCCGACGAGCTGGCGGAAGGACTGTAGATCATCATGTCGGGGGACAGAATCAGGGGGGCCTTCATCGGGCTCGCCGTGGGCGACGCCGTCGGCTGGCCCGCGGCCAGGCACCGCGCCGCCCTGCACGCGCCCTGGAGCCGGCGCCTGCACCGCGAGCTGGACGCCTTCGCCGAAGAGCACCGGGTCACCACGCTGCCGGTGCCGTTCGCGCTCAACCAGCCGGTCGCGCCGCTGGCCGTCGGGCCGTCCGACGACGCCGAATGGCTGGCCTGGACGCTGCTGACGATCGACCGGCCGCGGGCCGCGGCGTTCAGGGAGCTGACCGGCGTCAGGGCGCGCATCTCGGTGGCCACCGCGCTGGACAACCTGGCCAAGGGCATCGAGCCGCCGGCCTCCGGGCACGACAACCCGCACCACTTCGACGACGCCGCCGCCGTACGGGCGGTCGCGTTCGGAGCCCTGGGCCGGGATGCCACGGAGGACGCCCAGGTGACCAACGCGGGCGACGGGCTGCTCGGCGCCCAGGCCATGGCCGCCGCCGTGGCCGCGGCGGTCGCATCGGGCTCGGTGGGCGAGGCCGTGGAGGCGGCGCTCGCCGTCCTGCCCGACCACACCGCCATCGGGCACAACGCCCGGGTGGCGCTGGCCGCGGCGAGGAAGGCGGGCGACCCGTTCGGCGCGGTGCCCGCGCTGGACGCCGCGCTGCTCGACCACGTCTACAGCTACGGCGTGGGCGCCGCCCAGACGGTGCCTGTCGCCCTGGCGCTGGCCGAGGCGGCGGGGGGCGACCTCGCCCGCGCCGTCCCGGCCGCCGCCTGCCTGTCCGCGCTCGCCGACTCGGCGCCCGCGCTGACCGGCGCACTGGCGGGGGCCGCCAGTGGGTACGGCGCGATCCCGGAGGGGTGGCTCGCGCCGGCCCGCGAGCTGGCGGGCTGCTGCCTGCCGTCGCTGGCGGGCAAGGATCTGATCGAACTGACGAAGGGAATCGCATGACGCCGCTTGAGGACAGGGCCACTGGCTGCGTGGCGGGGGCGGCGGTCGGTGACGCGCTGGGCGGCGCCACCGAGGGCTGGACTCCCGAACAGATCGTGGAGCGGTACGGCGGCCGGGTCGAGGGCATCGTGCCGCCGTACAACGAGGACTGGCGCAACGCCCGGCCGATCGCGCCGTACCACAAGGGCGACGGGCACATCACCGACGACACCCTGATGACGCACGCCCTGATCCGCGTGTACGAGAAGGTCGGCGGGCACCTGGGGGCGTACGCGATGGCCGACCACCTCGTGCCGGAGCTGATGGGCGAGCGGCGGTGGATCCCCGAGCTGGAGACCGAGGCGCTGCCGCTGCACCGGATCTTCCTGGCCGAGAAGTGGATCGTGGCCCGCCTGCACTACGGGCACGTCGACCCGCGCGAGGCCGGCGTCGGCAACATCGTCAACTGCGGCGCGGCCATGTACGTCGCGCCCGTCGGCATCGTCAACGCCGCCGACCCCGACGCCGCCTACGCCGAGGCCGTCGACCTGGCCGGGGCCCACCAGTCCAGCTACGGACGCGAGGCCGCCGGCGTGATGGCCGCCGCCGTCGCCGAGGCCATGCGGCCGGGCGCCACGGTCGACTCCGTGGTCGCCGCCTGCCTGCGCCTGGCCAAGGACGGCACCCGCGCCGCCATCGAGGCGGTCTGCGAGGCCGCGTCCGGCGTCGGCCACTGGGACGGCTCGTTCGAGGTGCTGCGCGCGGCTGTACGGCCCTTCGACACGGTCGCCGACACCTACCGCGACCAGGGGCTGGGCGCGCGCCGGCCGAGCCGGGTGCACAGCATCGAGGAGCTGCCGCTGGCGCTGGGGTTCCTGGTCGCGGCCAAGGGCGACTTCCGCGACACCGTGCTCGGCGGCGTGAACTACGGCCGCGACGCCGACTCGATCGCCTCCATGGGCGGAGCGATCGCGGGCGCCCTCGGGGGGCTGTCCGCGGTGCCCGCGCAGTGGGTGGAGCAGGTGGGGGCGGCCAGCCGTACCGACCTGGTGGCGCCCGGCCTGGCCGTCGCCGAGGTGGCGCGCCGGGTGCACGCCGACGACCTGGCGCGGCGGCGCGCCCACGAGGCCGCCTTCGCCGAGCTGGACGCGCGATGATCAGGCTCACCTGGGTCCAGCCGGAGGACCTGGTGGGCCACGAGCTGCGCCAGGCCGGCGAGGACGGCAGGGGCGACCTGCCACAGGTACGCGAGCTGGCCGGACGGTGGCACGCGGCGGGCGGCCACGACGCCCCGCCGCGCGCCGGCGCCTCCGAGGCCGCCGCCGCCCGGCTGCGTCCCCTGGCCGAGAGCCTGCTGGACGAGCTGGCCGCGATCCCCTCGCCGCTGGAGGAGCCCTCCGACCTCGACGCCATCGTCGCCGCCTGCCCCGACTGGCCGTCGGCCGGGACGCCCGTGAAGGCGGACCCGGCGCGGCTGCTGGGCGCCTGGCAGGGGCGGGCGGCCGGGTGCGTGCTGGGCAAGCCGGTGGAGAAGATCCCGCGCGAGGGCATCAGGCAGATCGCCGAGGCCACCGGCAACTGGCCCGTCACCGGCTGGTTCACCGCCGAGGGCCTGCCGGAGGAGATCGCGCGCCGCTGGCCCTGGAACCGGCGCAGCGCGGTCAACTCGCTGGCCGAGAACATCGACGGCATCCCCGAGGACGACGACCTCAACTACCCGCTGCTGGCGCTGTCCGTCCTGGAGCGCCACGGCCGCGGCTTCACCACCGAGGACGTCGCCAAGCTGTGGCTGGACGAGCTCCCGGCCGGCCGCACGTTCACCGCCGAGCGGGTCGCCTACCGCAACCTGCTCGACGGCTTCGAGCCCCCGGAGACGGCCACCCGCCGCAACCCGTTCCGCGAGTGGATCGGCGCCTTCATCAGGACCGACGTCTACGGCTGGGCCAACCCCGGCGACCCGGCCACGGCCGCCGAGCTGGCCTGGCGCGACGCCCGGCTCACCCACACGGCCAACGGGATCTACGGCGCGATGTTCGTCGCGGCCATGTGCGCCGCCTCCCTGGTCGCCGGCTCGCCGCGGGAGGCCGTCCAGGCGGGCCTGTCGGTGGTGCCGCGGAACTCCCGCCTGCACGAGGCGGTCAGCCGGGCCGCCGCCGACGCCGCCCGCGAGCCGGACTTCGAGCGTGTCATCGACCTGCTGCACCAGCGGCATGGCACGCTGCACTGGGTGCACACGATCAACAACGCCGCCCTGGTCGCCGCCACCCTGATCCACGGGCGGGGCGACTTCACCGCCACGATCGCGGGCGCGGTCGCCGGCGGCTGGGACACCGACTCGGCCGGAGCCACGGCGGGGTCCGTCGCGGGCGCGCTGAACGGCGGCGTGCCGGACCGCTGGCTCATGCGCGACAGCCTGGCCAGCAGCCTGACCGGCTTCGACGGGGTGGGGCTCGGCGAACTGGCGCGACGTACGCAGGAGATGATGGCGTCATGATCTCGGTTTTCGGCAGCGCGAACATGGACCTCGTCGCGTACGTATCTGAAGCTCCCGAACGGGGTGAGACGGTCACCGGTCACCGGTTCCGGACCGTGCCCGGCGGCAAGGGCGCCAACCAGGCCATCGCCGCGGCCCGCGCCGGAGCGCAGGTGGCCTTCCTCGGCGCGGTCGGCGACGACGGCTTCGGCGCCGAGATGCGCGCCACCCTGGCCGAGGCCGGCGTGGACGTCCGCGGCCTGCGCCAGGTGGCCGGCGCCAGCGGCATCGCGCACATCGTGGTCGACGACGCCGGCGGCAACTCGATCATCGTCGTGCCCGGCGCGAACGGCACCGTGACCGGGCCGTCCGGCGGTGACCTGGCCACGATCGCCGGGTCGCGGGCCCTGCTGCTCCAGCTCGAACTGCCCATGGAGGCCGTCGTGGCCGCCGCCGAGGCGGCCCGCGTGTCCGGCGTGCCCGCCGTCCTCACCCCGGCGCCCGCCCAGCCGCTGCCCGACGAGCTGCTCGACGCGATCACCATGATCGTCCCGAACGAGCACGAGGCCGCCGACATCACCGGCCAGGCCGACCCCGAGGCAGCCCTCGACGCGCTCCTCGAACGCGTCGAGGAGGCCGTCATCACGCTGGGCTCGCGGGGCGCGCTCTACGGCTCGCGCTCGGGCGAGCGGCTGCGGGTGCCCGCGATCAAGGTGAAGGCCGTGGACACGACGGCGGCCGGTGACACGTTCGTCGGCGCGCTGTCGGTGGCGCGGGCCGAGGGCCTGGCGCCGGCCGAGGCGCTGCGGTTCGCCTCGGTGGCGGCGGCGCTGTCGGTGCAGCGGGAAGGCGCCAGCACGTCGATGCCGGTCAGGGCCGAGATCGAGGACGCGCTGCGGGAGTTGTCCTAGCCCGTCCCTTGACGTCCGGGCGGGCGTCAGGGGACGCCGTCACGGGCAGATGGGGGCCATGAGCGAGAATCCCGACGATCTGCCCGAGGCGGTGGGCGGCGTGGACGGGGAGAGCGACGTGGTCGCCGAGCGATCCGGCTCGGGATCGCCCAGGACCCGCCGCCCGGTGTCCGCGGACCCGCCGGAGGAGCAGGAGGAGGTCACCCCGGAGGAGCCGCCCGAGGAGGACGACGAAGGCGAGGACGTCATCCGCCCCGACGCCGGCCCCACCGCCTGACCGCCGCCCACCGCCCGCCGGACCGGGGTCGGTCATCGGCCGCCCGGAGTCGTGTGCAGGCGGGCGAGGGTCTGCTCCAGCTCGGCCTGGAGGAGGTCGCTGGCCGCCGTCGCGTCGCCGTCGCGGACCGCCGCCACCAGCAGCGCGGCGTGCGTGCCGTGCCCCGGGTTGCGGTCGTGCTCGCGCAGCCCCAGCAGCTCCACCATGTCGATCAGCCCCTCCCGCAACGCCGGGGCGAACTCGGCGAACAGGTCCGTGAGCACCGGGTTGCCCGCCGCCGCCACGACCGCCGCGTGCAGCGCGATGTCGGCGTCCACGAAGGCCGCGTCGTCGCCGCCCGCCGCCCGCTCGCGGGCCTGGAGCGCCGCCTCCATCGCCGTCACGTCCTCGTCGGTACGCCGCGCCGCCGCCAGCCTGGCCGCCTGCGTCTCGACCATCATGCGGACCTCGTACACGTCGGTGATCGCGGCCCGGCGCAGCCGCGCGGGCCAGTCCTGGACCGGCTCCGAGGCGATGACGAACACGCCCGAGCCCTGGCGCGCCCGCACCAGCCCGGCGCCGGCCAGCGCCCGCAGCGCCTCGCGGACCGTGGACCGGCCCACCCCGAGCGCCTTGGCCAGCGCGTTCTCGCCCGGCAGGCGGGTGCCGACCGGCCAGTGGCCTTCGGTGATCTGCTCGCGCAGGTGCTGGACGGCCTGGTCGACCAGGGGGCTGCGGCGGAGGGCGCCGAGCGGCATGCGTACCTCTCAGGTTGTCTGAGGACCTGTGTTGTGGTTAGTCTAGCCGCCATGTCGTCGTACGGTCTCCTTCTTCTCGGCCGCCGCGGCGGGGCCTGACCGGACCGGCACCCCGCCGCGGCGTGCGAGGTGCTGCCGGTCGTCCGATCGCCGAGAAGGAACGAAGACGTGTACGAATGGAACCGGCAGCGCCCCAGCGCCATGCCCTCCCACCGCTACCGGCCCGCCCACGAGCGGGTCGAGGTGCCCCTGGCCGGCGAGCGCGCCTGGCCCTCGCGCCGCATCACCGGCGCACCCCTCTGGGTCCCCGTCGACCTGCGCGACGGCAACCAGGCGCTGGCCGAGCCGATGGACCCGGCGCGCAAGCGCCGCCTGTTCGACCTCCAGGTGCGGATGGGCTTCAAGGAGATCGAGGTCGGCTACCCGTCGGCCAGCAGGCTCGACTTCGACTTCCTCAGGGAACTGGCCGAGCCCGGCGCGGTGCCCGAGGACGTGACCGTGGTGGCCTTCACCGCCGCCCGGCAGGACCTGATCGAGCGCACCTTCGAGTCGATCCGCGGCCTGCCCGACGTGGTCGTGCACCTCTACACCGCGACCGCGCCCACCTGGCGGAACGTGGTGCTCGGCCACGACCGGGACGACCTGCGCAAGCTCATCCTGGACGCGGCCGGCCAGGTCGCCCGCCTGGCCGACGGGCTGCCGGTGCGCTTCGAGTTCTCGCCCGAGGTGTTCAACCTCACCGAGCCCGACTACGTGCTGGAGGTCTGCAACGACCTGACCGCCCTCTGGGACGCCTCCCCGGACCGCCCGGTGATCCACAACCTGCCCGCCACCGTCGAGATCTCCACCCCCAACGTGTACGCCGACCAGATCGAGTACATGCACCGCCACCTCGACCGCCGCGACTCGGTGATCCTGTCGGTGCACCCGCACAACGACCGCGGCACCGGCGTGGCCTGCGCCGAGCTGGCCGTGCTCGCCGGGGCGCAGCGGGTGGAGGGCTGCCTGTTCGGCAACGGCGAGCGCACCGGCAACGTCGACCTGGTGACCCTCGCCCTCAACCTGCACTCCCAGGGCGTCGACCCGATGATCGACCTCTCGGCCGTCGACGAGGTCCGGCGCGTCGTCGAGCACTGCAACCGCCTGCCCGTCCACGACCGCCACCCCTACGCCGGCGACCTGGTCTACACCGCCTTCTCCGGCACCCACCAGGACGCCATCGGCAAGGGGCTGGCCCACCACGCCGCGCGCGCCGCCGAGCTGGGCGTGCCGCCGGAGCTGGCGCCGTGGGAGGTGCCGTACCTGCCCATCGACCCGGCCGACGTGGGGCGCGGCTACCAGGCCGTCATCCGGGTCAACAGCCAGTCGGGCAAGGGCGGCATCGCGTACCTGCTGGGCGCCCGCCACGGCCTCGACCTGCCGCGCCGCCTCCAGATCGACTTCTCGGCGGCGGTGCAGCGGGCCACGGACGACAGCGGCGAGGAGATCACCGCCGACGAGCTGTGGGCGCTCTTCCACGCCACCTACGTCGCCCCCGGCGAGCGCGACGGGTTCGCCTCCTGGCGCACGGCCGAGACCGCGCCGGGGACGCACGAGTTCGAGGGCGTGCTGGAATCGGGGCGGGTGCTGCGCGGCACCGGCAACGGGCCGCTGTCCGCGCTGGCCGCCGCGCTGGCCGGGGACGGCGTCGAGGTCGACGTCCTGCACTACGCCGAGCACGCCGTGGACCCGGGGACGGGCAGCAGCGCCGTCGCGTACGTGGAGGCCCGGGTCGGCGGCGTGATCGGCTGGGGCGCCGGTCAGGACACCTCGGTGCTCACCGCGTCGGTACGGGCGGTGCTGGCCGCCGTCAACCGGCTCAGTCCGTCAGGTAGGTGACGCATTCGTCCCGGTAGTGCAGCGTCCTCGACCGCAGTCGTCTCGGGTCGGCCAGGACGGCCCGGGAGACCGACGGCACGACGGAGCCGCGTACCGGGGCGAACAGGCGGGCCAGGTCGGCGGGGGAGGCGCCCTGCGCGCCGAGCCCCGGAGCCAGGATCGGGCCGTTGAGGTCGGCCAGGGAGTGGTCGAGCGTGGGCAGCGTGGCCCCCATCACCACCCCCACCGGCCCGAACGGCTCGTGACCCGCGTTCGCCGCGGCGGCCCCGGCGATCACCAGGTCGGCCACCCGCTGCTGCAGCCCGGCCGCCGCCGGGTTGGAGGTGCGGGCCAGCACGAAGACGCCGGCGTCGTTGGCCACCGCCGAGGTGATCGCCACCTCCAGCGAGCCGAACCCCAGGTAGGGGCTCAGCGTCACCGCGTCGGCGGCCACCGGGCTGCCCCGGTCGAGGTAGGCCTCGGCGTAGGCGGCCATCGTGGTGTCGACGTCGCCGCGCTTGGCGTCGAGCAGCACCAGCGTGCCGGCCTCGCGCAGGTCGGCGATGGTGCGTTCCAGCACGGCGATGCCACGGCTGCCCCAGCGCTCGTAGAAGGCCGACTGCGGCTTGACCACGGCGGCCACGTCGCTGATCGTGTCGGCCACCGTGCGGCTGAAGCGCTCAAGGCCGCACGGTGAGTCGTCGAGGCCCCAGGCGTGGAGCAACGCCGGGCTCGGATCGATGCCCACACAGAGCGGGCCGAATTTGTCCAACCTGGCACGCAGGCGTGTGCCGAACGACTCGTTCATCTAGGCCCCCTTGCGACCCTAACGCACACTAACGCGCCGCGGCTCGAAGCCGGAACGCATCGGCCCCGGATGATATGGGTCGGGTCGCGGGTCTTCCGGAAGCGGGTGCCGGGGTAGATCATGCGACATGTACGAGATCGCCCAACGAGTACTGGTGCTGGACACCGTGCCGCCGCGCGAGGTGGTGGTCACCGTCGGCGTGCCGTACGAGGAGGCGGTGGGGGAGTGGTCGTGCCCGTACCGGATCGACGGGCTGGCCGGGTGGGAGCACGAGCGCAGGGCGACCGGGCGCGACGCGCTGGAGGCGGTCGAGGTGGCGCTGGCCATGGTACGGGCGGCGCTGGCCGGCTCGCACGAGGCCAAGGAGGGCCTGCTGCGTCCGGACGGCACCCCGCCCGACCGGCAACGCACCCAGACCGTGTACGTCAACTGGGACAAGGACCGAGACATCGCCTATATCGCGATGAAGCACGAAATAGTGCCAGGTGAGGCGGTACGACAGACCGTGTCGGAGGACGTCGTCCTCGACTACGGGGCCTCGGGCGAGCTGCTCGGCCTGGAGCTCCTCAACGCCACCACCCGCCTCCCCTCCGAGATGCGCCTCTGAAAGCCCTGTGAGAAGGCCGCACAGCGGCTCCGGCGGGGCTCAACCCGTCAGCAGCCAGCGCCAGCGGGGCAGTTCCAGCACCACGGTGACCACCGCCAGCACCGTGACCACCGCGGCCACCGCCGCGTGCCAGGCCACCCACGACGCCGCCACCGCCGCCACGAGCTGAAGGCCCACCAGCGCGACCGTCACGAACCCCGGCACGGCGACCACCACGCCCCGCTTGTCACCGGGCGTGGCGAACACCGTCGGCAACCCGATCAGCACCACCACCGACAACACGGCCGCCCACACCGACCACGAAAGGAGCGCCCACGGCGTCGCGACCCAGGCGACCAGCTCCGACGCGAAACGGAGGACGGACGCGGCCCGGTCGTCCGGACGCGGCCCGGACCTGGCGAAACGACCCGAAAGAGTAGCCACGAGGGCACCCTACTCCGCAGATCCCTCGTCTTCGTCACCGCGCGCCCGCCGCGCTCCATCCGCGCCATCGCCGGGCAGGCGGACCTGACCGGCCTGGCGATCCGCAGCAACGGCGCCCTCCTGTACGACCTGGCCGCCGCGGAGATCGTCGCGGACACCGTGCGTCCTCCAACGACGAGGATGGCGTGGCCGAGGTCCTCGAACGCCTCTTCGGCTGACCGGGCCGGGGTTCCGGCGCCCGCCCGCCCCCGCGGGCGGGCGCCGGGATCTCAGGCGTCGTCGTCCGACACCCGGGACGTGTCCTTGCACCCGGTGGGCGCGCCGCTCAGCACCGGCAGCAGGCCGCCGCAGGTGCTCACCGGAAGCGACACCGGCTCGACGATCTCGTCGTTGAAGACGATCACGTCGCCGATGAGCGGCCGCGGCCCCTGGGGAGGCGCCGCGCCCGACGTGTCCGAGGCGTACGCGGGCGCCACGGACGCCAGCAGCCCCGCGCCGGTCAGCAGCGCGACCGCTAGGCGGCGGCGACCCGCTCCTGCGCGACCCCGCCCGGCTGCTGTTCCCGGTGCGCCTGCTGGCCGTGCCGGCCGCCCGCCATGATCCGATCCATCACGGCCAGCGCCAGCGCCGAGACCACGAAGGTGAGATGGATCAGTGTTTTCCATACGAGTTCCCTGTCGGTGATGGCCGGCCGGGCGGCGTTGATGAAGATCTGCAGGAGATGCACCCCCGAGATCCCGATGATCGCCATGGCCAGCTTGACTTTGAGGACGTTTGCGTTGACATGGGACAGCCACTCGGGCTGATCGGGATGTCCGTCGATGCGCAGCCGCGAGACGAAGGTCTCGTAGCCGCCGATGATGACCATGATCAGCAGGTTCGAGACCATCACGACATCGACGAGCCCGAGGACGATCAGCATGATCGTGGTCTCCGGAGGATTGCCGCCGAACCCGAGTTCGACCAGGTGGGCGAGTTCGACCATGAACCGCCACACGTACACGACCTGGGCGACGATCAGCCCGAGGTAGAGCGGCGCCTGAATCCACCGGCTGAGGAACATGACGTAGCCGACGTGCTCCAGCATGCTCCGCGACCGCGGAGCGGACTCGGCCACGGTCAACTGTGGGGGCCTCACTACGACGTGAAGATGTTGACCCGGTCGACGATGGCCTGGACATTGATGTTCCCCGGATCGTTTCGGCCCCCTGACCCGAGGGCGATTGGGGGAACGGCGGCCGCCGCCGCCAGGGCGAGGACCGCTGCGCTGGTCAGGATTCGGAACTTCAATGGGGACTCCTCGACTGCTGCTGGTCGGGCACGGGGATTGCGCTGTCGGGCTGGGAAGGGCCGGGATCGGCGGTGCGGCGTGGCCCGCCGCACCGCCTGCGCGGTGGCCCGTGATGGCCGGTCAGGGATGCAGGCAGCCCGCCGCGGGGATCTCCGCCGGCGCCTGGGGGGCCATCGGGTCGACCAGGGTGGTCAGGCCGGTGGCGGACTCGGCGGCGCAGGTCACCGCGTGGGCCGGGTCGACGACGGCGTGGGCCGGCGCCGCGAACAGGGCGGCGGACAGGCCGGCGGTCAGCGCGGCCACGATGACGGCGGCGCGGCGTGGGACGTCAGGCATGAGTACCTCCTGGGGACGGTGGAATCAACCACCGACTTGCTACCCAGAGTAATCATCCAGTAACGCTAAGTTAAAGATTCCTCATGAGGCGGGGGTCGGCAGCCCTGTCCTGGGCGTCCATGACCTCGTCGGCGTGGTCGTGGGCCCAGACGCCGAACGCCTCGATCGGGCCCAGCAGGGTGCGGCCCAGGTCGGTCAGCGCGTACTCGACGCGGGGCGGGGCCTCGGCGTAGGAGCGCCGGGTGACCAGGCCGTTGAACTCCAGGCGGCGCAGCGTCTCCGTGAGCACCTTGGCGCTGATCCCGCCGATCTCCGCGCGCAGCTCCCCGGGGCGGCGCGGGCCGTGGCGCAGCGACCAGACGACGACCGCGTTCCAGGTGTTGGCGATCAGGTCGAAGGCCAGTCTGGCCTGGCAGTCGGCGAGGAACACGTGAGCCCTCCGATAGGCACCGATCGGTGCGTGACGAGATTTCTACAGTCCTTGTCCTAGTAAAGCCCTTTCACATCACGGAGGACGACCATGAAGATCGGGATCCTGGGCGCCGGCGGCATGGCCGACGCGCTCGGCACGCAGTGGATCAGGGCCGGGCACGAGGTGACGGTCAGCGGACGCGACCAGGAACGCGCCCGTGGCCGTGCGGAGAGCATGAACGCCCGAGCCGGCCGCCCGGCGGCGCGGGCGGGGAGCTGGGCGGAGGCGGCCGCGTTCGGCGAGGTCGTCATGGTGGGCGTCCGGGAGGCGGGGCTGGCCGACGTGCTGGCCGCCGCCGGTCCGGCCCTGCGCGGCAAGCCGCTCATCGACGTGACGAACGCCGCCGCCCCCGACAGGTACGACGCCACCCGTCCGCTCGCCCGCCGGATCGCCGACCTCACGGGCGGGCACGTGGTGAAGGCGTTCAACCTGTGCCACGTGGACGTGTGGCGGATGACGCCGCCCGTGTTCGGCGGACGCCCGCTGGCGGTGCCCCTGTGCGGCGACGACGCCAGGGCGCTCGACCTGGTCCGGGGCCTGGTCCGCGACCTGGGCTGCACCCCGCTGGACGGCGGCGGGCTCGACCGGGCGGCGCAGCTGGAGGCGACCGCCGCGTTCGTGATCGGGCTCTGGTTCGGCGGCGCGGACGCCCAGGCGATCCTGCCCCCGCTGGCCTCCTCGGGGGCGCACGACCCGTCGTGAGCGTACGACGTGGGGTGTAGCGAGGATGACGACGGACGGCGGATGCCCGGCACCGGCGGCGGCGCGATGCTGGGGGCGTTCACCCGAGGTCGAAGGAGAGTCCAGTGGTCACCCAGGTCGTCAAGGGGAGCGGGTATCTGACCGCGTTCAAGGCCCTCGCCACGCTCAGCATGTTGTCGGTGCTGCTGCAGGCCGTCACGGCGGGGCAGCTCATGAGCGGGGCCGGCGCGGGCCTGCACGGCGCGGGGGCGGGCGCGGTCCACCTGCTCGGGCTGCTCCAGCTCGTCGCGGCCGTGCTGCTGTGGCGGCCGGGGCGCGGGGCGGGCTGGCCCGCGCTGGTCAGCCTGGGGGTGCTGCTGCTCGGCTTCCTCCAGTCGATGCTCGGCGGGTCGGGCGCGGTGGCCGCGCACGTGCCGCTGGGCATGACGATCTTCGGGCTCAGCGTGTGGCTCGTCGTCTGGGCCTGGCGGCGCTGACCGTCCCGGTGGGACCGGCCGAGGGGGGCGGTCAGGTCCCGCCGGGGTGGCGGGCCAGGTGGTCGGCCTGGCGCACGGGCTCGGGCAGGCGGTAGCGGGGGGTGAGCAGCAGGGTCTGGGACGTGGCGGTGTCCAGGCCGATGCGGTGTCCCTGGGAGACGAAGACCGGTTTGGTGTCCCGCCGCGTGCGCAGCGCCCGGCCCACCGTGACGCCTTCGTGGACGATCGGCGTCCAGTCCCCGCGCTCCCGGCCGGGGGGCTCGTACGCGCCCACGAACGGCGTCTTGGCCACGCCGAGCGCGGGCAGGCCGGTCAGCACGCCGAGGTGGCAGGCCAGGCCGAAGCCACGCGGGTGCGCCAGGCCGTGGCCGTCGCAGACCAGCAGGTCGGGGGTGACGGCGAGGCGTTCGAGCGCCTCGACCAGGGTGGGCAGCTCGCGGAAGGCGAACAGGCCGGGCACGTACGGGAAGGCCGCCTTGCCGTGGGCCACCGCCCGCTCGACCGGTTCCAGGGTCGCCGCGTCCAGGACGACCGCCGCCGCCGTCACGTCGTCGTCGCCGTGGTAGTGCACGTCGAGCCCGGCCACCAGGGTGAACTCCGTGGGTCCGGAGAGCTCGACGCGTCCGCGCAGCCGGTCCTGGACGGCCTCGGCCCCGGCGGCGTCGTCCGGCCAGGGGTGAAGTCTGTTTACCCGCACCCCGCCTAAGTTAGGGCCTTTCGTCCCCGGCCGTGGCGCTCACGCTCGCGAGGCGGGCGTACCGGCGCTGACGATCTTGGCGAAGCGCAGGGCCACCTCGCGCCAGACCGGCGTGGAGACGGGCTCGTCGGCCACCGCACCGGCGTGGACCTCCTCGGGGTCGAAGCCGTCGGGCGTCCACTCGCGTACGCGCGCGGGCAGCACCTCGGGATGGAACTGCACCCCCCACGCCCGCTCGCCGACCCGGAACGCCTGGTAGGGGCAGGCCCGCGTCTCGGCCAGCCACACCGCGCCGGCGGGCAGCCGGGTGACGGCGTCCTTGTGGTGCTCGATCGCGGGCACCACCGGCGGCAGCCCCTGGAACAGCGGGTCGCCGGCCGCCTCGGGCCGGATGGTGACCGGCAGGCTGCCGTTCTCCGGCGCGCCGGTGTCGCCGGTCACCTCGCCGCCGGCCACCTCGGCGAGCATCTGGCCGCCCAGGCAGATGCCGAACAGCGGCACGCCCTCGTCCAGCGCCTGGCCCACCAGGCGGCGGGCGCCGGCCAGCCACGGGGCCCGGTCGTCCTCGGAGGGCAGGTAACCGCCGCCGAGCATGATCATGGCGTCGTGCCGGTCCAGCCGCTCGGGCAGCGGCGCGCCCTCGTGGGCGAGCACCACGTCGAGCCGCAGCCCGGCCTCCTCCAGCCAGCCGCCGAGCCGGCTCGGGCCGCCGCTCCTGCTGTTCTGCACGATCAGGACGTCACCCATCGCGGGTCTCCACTCTCAGATGTCTTCGGATCTCAGGTTCAGGGCAGGTTCGCCGCTCGGGCGGCGTGGCGCAGCAGCAGCGCGGTGGTCACCGGGCCGACGCCGCCGGGCACCGGGGTCAGCGCGCCCGCCACCTCCGAGACCGCCGCGAAGTCGACGTCACCGGTGAGCCCGCCGTCGTCGGTGGGGTTGGTGCCCACGTCGATCACCACAGCGCCCGGCGCGACGTGCCCGGCGCCGATCAGCCCGGCGCGGCCGACGGCGGCCACGAGCACCTCGGCCCCGGCGGTGACCGAGGCCAGGCCGCGGGTGCGCGAATGGCAGACGGTGACCGTGGCGTGCCGGTCGAGCAGCAGGTGGGCCAGCGGCTTGCCGACCACGGTCGAGCGGCCGACGACCACCGCCCGCCGCCCTTCGAGCGGCACCTCGTAGTGGTCGAGCAGGGCCATGACGGCCGCCGCGGTGGCGGGCGGGAACGCGGGCAGCCCGGCGGCCAGGCGGCCGAGCGAGAGCGGGTTCGCGCCGTCGACGTCCTTGCGCGGGTCGATGGCGGTGGCCAGTTCCTGAGCCGAGGCCCCGGCGGGCAGCGGCGTCTGGAGCATGACCCCGTGGACGGCGTCGTCGGCGCTGAGCCCGGCCAGCGTCTCATGGATCTTGCCGGGGTCCGCGCCGGCTCCCAGGTCGACGATGTCGCAGGCGACGCCGACGCCCGCGGCGGCCTTGGCGATCGAGCGGACGTACCACAGGCCGGCCTCGTCGGCCGTGGCCACCACGACGGCCAGCCTGGGTTGCGGCCCGGAGGCCGCCTCGGCCTGCGTCTGGGCCTTGATCGCGGTGGCCAGGTCGCGGCCGGTCAGCGTCCTCATCGGGTGATCTCCTCGCGCACCTCGGCGGTGATCCGGTCGGCCCCGGCGACGGCCGCGTCGACCCCGGCCAGGCGGGCGGCCAGCTCCTCGCGGGCCCGCTCGTCCTTGATGCCGCGCAGGTTGACCTCGACGTTCACCCGGGCGGTGGTGAGCGCGGCGCGGGCGGCGTCGGCGGCGGCGGCGACGTCGGTGACCACGTTGCGGTTGCCGATCGGCAGCAGCAGCCCGCAGAGCTCGACCAGCCGCGTGGCGGTCTCCACCACCCGGGCCGGGGGCTCGGCCGCGCCGGCCAGGGCGCGGGCGATGGTGACAGTGCGCTCCTCGCCCTTGGGCAGCCGGTAGGCGTCGGAGACGGCGGTGAAGGCGGCCGCGTCCTCCTCGGCCAGCCGCAGCGCCCCGGCGCGCAGGGCGTCGGTCTCGCCGATCACCGCGTCGACGGTCTCGGCGTGCTCGGCGTACCGCTCGCCGGTGGTGTAGCGGGCCACCATGCCGAGCAGCGCCGCGGACTGCGCCGCGTGCAACGCGGCGGTGGCCCCGCCGCCGGGGGCGGGTACCTTGTCGGCCAGCTCGGCCAGGAAGTCGACGATCTTCGAGTCGCGCATGGCCGCATTCTGCCAGGCCCGGTACGCCTCACTCGCGGTGCATCGGCCTGGTGACGTCGTGGGCCATGCCCGGCGGCAGGTACGGCGACCCGGACGCCCCGTAGTCGGAGGTGTAGGCCGACGGCCGCTCCAGCGACCGCCACCGCGACGGGAAGAGCGACACGACCAGCAGGGCCACGCCGAGGAACAGCATGACCCCCGTGTACAGGGCGGTCTGCATCCCCGCTCCCAGGCTCCCGGTGACCAGCCCGTCGGGGATCACCCTGATGCCGCCGCCCAGCTCCACCGCGGGCACCAGGCCGAGCGCGGTGAAGGCGAGCCCGCCGAGGAGGGAGGCGATGGGGGACAGGCGCGAGCCGGCCAGGAACGCCAGACCGGCCCCGGCCGCCGCGACCACGCCGAGCCCCGGCCAGGAGACGGTGTATCTCGTGGCCATGGTGAGGCCGATCTCGCCGATGCCGTACATGAGGCAGCCGGCGATCAGCGGAGGAAGGAGCAGCCCCGCGACCACTCCCAGAACATGACGGGCACCGTTGGACATGATTAACCCCGTTTGTTCGGCTTGCCCATCAACCTACCGTGATCGCATGATCAGTGCTTGATGGTGTACTTGTCGCCGTACACCTTCCAGGTCAGCGGCGGCTTGAGGTCGAGGTTGCCCTTCCTGAGGAACACGCGCTGCATGGTGTCGACGCGGGTGGTGTCGTCGTGGGCGTCCTCGGCCTTCATCGCCGCCTTCCTGGCGTCGAGGAACGCGTTGAGGTAGGCGACCTCGTCGCCGCCGCGGGCGGGGGAGGCGGCCTTGGCCAGGGCGGCCTTCCTGATGCCGCCGAAGCTCAGCTTGTCCGCGCCGGGGCCGTGCATGACCATGGCGTCGTAGTAGGCGAACTGGCCCAGCGCGCGCAGACCGTCCTTCTTGGCCCGGCGGACGGCCGGGTCGAAGTAGACCCGGTCACGCTCGTGGTTCTGGGCCCGTCGGAAGACGGGGTCGGCGGCGGCCTTCTTCCAGTCCCTGACGAACGGCTTCCCGAGGCCCTTGTGGGAGTCGGTGCCGTTGACCTTGCGCAGCGCGGGCAGGTATTTGGCCAGCACGTTCGCGGGCTTGCGCCTGGTGTAGAGCTCGACCAGCTCCAGCATGTCGCCGGTGCCGGAGCAGAAGCCGATGATGCCCGCGGTGTAGCCCCGTTCGTCCTTGATGTCCTCGATGTAGCCGTACTGGGCCTTCCAGTCCAGTGAGGAGTTCTCCGCGCTGGACACCAGCCGCATGGCGATGTCCTTCTTGTGCGGATTGTTGAGGTCCGCCGGGGAGACGCCGGTCAGGACGAGGGACAGCGAAAGGAACGTAGCGGTCAGCACCGCTGCAAACTAGCGCAGCGGGCGCAAAGCCGCGAGCTGCTCCTCGAACGGGACGACCTCGTCCTCGTCCCCGGCCTGCCGCGGAGCCCGGCCCGCCAGCAGGCCGGCCAGCTCCCCGGCGGCCCGGTCGATGCGCTCGCCGAGCCCGTCGGTGAAGGCGTCCCCGCCGCCGCCCCAGTCCTCCGAGGCGGCGTAGACGGCGGTCGGCACGACGACGGCCCGCAGGTAGGCGAACAGCGGGCGCAGCGCGTGCTCCAGCACGAGCGAGTGCCGGGGCGTGCCGCCCGTGGCCGCGACGAGTACGGGCGTGCCCGCCAGGGCCGTGTTGTCGAGCACGTCGAAGAACGACTTGAACAGGCCGCTGTAGGAGCCGCTGAAGGTCGGCGTGACCGCGATGAGCCCGTCGGCCTCCGTCACGGCCTCGATCACCTCGCGCAGCCGGGCGCCGGGGAAGCCGGTCACCAGGTTGTTGGCGATGTCCACGGCCAGGTCGCGCAGCTCGACCACGCGCACCCCGGCCGCGCCCACCAGCCGCCGCCGGGTGGCCTCGGCCAGGCGGTCGGCGAGCAGGCGGGTGGAGGAGGGCTGGGTCAGACCGGCCGTGACGACGACGAGCTTCATGGGGGGATCTTCCTTCCTGGAGGGTCAGACCTCGACGGCCTGGGACGTACGGGCCTGGAGCAGCGAGGCGTGCGTCGGCGCGTCGGGGACGTCGGCCGGGCGGTCCTTGGCGAGCTCCTTGCGCAGCACCGGCACGACCTCCTCGCCCAGGATGTCGAGCTGCTCCAGCACGGTCTTCAGCGGCAGGCCGGCGTGGTCCATGAGGAACAGCTGGCGCTGGTAGTCGCCGAAGAACTCGCGGAACTCCAGCGTGCGGTCGATGACCTGCTGCGGGCTGCCCACGGTGAGCGGGGTCTCGGCGGTGAACTCCTCCAGCGACGGCCCGTGGCCGTACACGGGGGCGTTGTCGAAGTAGGGGCGGAACTCGCGGACCGCGTCCTGGGAGTTCTTGCGCATGAACACCTGGCCGCCCAGGCCGACGATCGCCTGCTCGGGCGTGCCGTGCCCGTAGTGGGCGTACCGCCGGCGGTAGAGGTTGATCAGGCGGATGAAGTGCTCCTTGGGCCAGAAGATGTTGTTGGCGAAGAAGCCGTCACCGTAGTACGCGGCCTGCTCGGCGATCTCCGGGCTGCGGATCGAGCCGTGCCACACGAACGGCGGCACCCCGTCGAGCGGGCGCGGCGTGCTGGTGAACCCCTGCAGCGGGGTACGGAAGCGGCCCTCCCAGTCCACGACGTCCTCGCGCCAGAGCTGGTGCAGCAGCGCGTAGTTCTCGACGGCCAGCGGGATGCCCTGGCGGATGTCCTGCCCGAACCACGGGTAGACCGGTCCGGTGTTGCCGCGGCCCAGCATGACGTCCACCCGGCCGTCGGCCAGGTGCTGCAGCATGGCGAAGTCCTCGGCGATCTTGACCGGGTCGTTGGTGGTGATCAACGTCGTGGCGGTGGACAGGATCAGCCGCTCGGTCCTGGCCGCGATGTAGCCGAGCATGGTGGTCGGCGAGGACGGCACGAACGGCGGGTTGTGGTGCTCGCCCGTCGCGAACACGTCGAGGCCGACCTCCTCGGCCTTGAGCGCGATCGCCACCATCGCCTTGATCCGCTCGTGCTCGGTCGGGGTCCTGCCGGTGGTGGGGTCGGTGGTCACGTCGCCCACGCTGAAGATTCCGAACTGCACTTTAGTCACCATCCATGACTGTTGAATCTTTGACAGGTATCGTAGCGTCCGGCCGCGTGCGGTTATTCCATCATCCCCGTCAGGCGCCCGCACGGGCGCGGAAGGCCGCCGCCTTGGCCCGGTTGCCGCAGCCGCGCATGTCGCACCAGCGGCGGGTGCGGCGGTGGGAGGCGTCGACGTACAGGCGGGTGCAGGGGTCGGCCTCGCACTCGCGGATCAGCTCCGCCCGCGGGCCGCCGAGCAGCTCGATCGCCGCCCGCGCCGTCGTGGACAGCGCGCCGGTCAGGCCGCCGCCGCGCCGCAGGCCGCGCTCGCCGAGCACGACGTCCGCGGGCGCGTGCCGGGCGGCTCGTTGATCAGGTCGCGGTCGGCCCTGCCGTACGGGCTGCCCTCGCGGGCGGCCGTGGCCAGCCGGTAGAGCGCCTCGCGCAGGGCCGCCACCCGCGCCAGGTCGTCGTCGCCGGTCTCGGGCGGCTCGTCGAGGAGCCCGGCGGCGACCGTCCAGCGGGCCAGGTCGGCGGGGGTGGCCCTGCTGGCCGCGTGCCTGCTGGCCGTGCCGCTGATGCCGGGCGCCGCCGTCACAAGGCGTTGATGGCGGCCGGGCCGAGGACGTGTTCGGGGGCGCCGCGCTCGGCCACGGTGATCATCGCCTGGCCGATGCGCTCGGTCGTCGTCACCTGCGCCGGGAACAGCCGCCGCAGCAGCGGGTAGAGCGGCGCGGAGACGACGTAGGCCAGCCGGTACCAGCGGGTGCGCGAGGTGACGCCGTGCATCGGCTGGATGTAGCCGGGGCGGAACATGTAGGCGTGGAACGGCAGCGCGAGCAGCGCGTTCTCGGTCGCGCCCTTCACCCTGGCCCACATCGCGCGGCCCTGCTCGTCGGTGCCGGCGCCCGAGACGTAGACGAAGGTCGAGGACGGGCTGAGCCGGGCCAGCGTCGTGCCGGCCGCCAGGGTGTAGTCGTAGGTGACCCGCCGGTAGTCCCGCTCGCTCATGCCCGCCGAGGACACGCCGAGGCAGAAGAAGCACGCGTCGTAGCCGGACAGCTCGTCCTCGATGGGCGACAGGTCCGCCAGGTCGGCGTGGACGATCTCGCGCAGCTTGCCGTGGACGATCCCCGTGGGCGACCGGCCGACCGTCAGCACGGCCGTCACGCGCTCGTCGAGCAGGCACTCCCTGAGCACGCCGCGCCCGACCATGCCGGTCGCCCCGAAGATGATCACTCTCATGGTTCAGCCAGATCCCACCCGCCGCGCCGCCGCAGCACCCCCAGATAGTACGCCGCCGACAGCACCGCGATCCCGGCCGTGACGTACAGGCTGGGCCGGCCGATCACCGGGTCCAGCGCGTTGAGGTAGATCACGTACGCCAGCGCGGCCAGCGCCAGCACCGGCGCGAGCGGGAACCACGGCATCCGGTACGCCGCGTGGCCGGTCGTGCCGTTGCGCCGCCCGGCCAGCGCGCCCAGGCACAGCGCCGCGTACACGGCGACGATCGAGGTGCCGGTCACCACCAGCAGGAACCGCTCGTCGATGAAGCAGCAGGCCGCGCTGACCACGCCGGTCAGCACCGTGGCCACCCACGGCGAGCCGTACCGGGCATGGATGGACGACAGCAGGCGGCTGGCCGGCGCCGGCCAGGCGCGGTCCCGTCCGGTGCTGAACAGCATGCGCGAGGTGATGAGGATGATGGCCAGCACGGCGTTGAGTATGGCCAGCGCGACGGCCAGGGAGATCACCGTGTTGGCCACGGACCCGGCGCGGGCGGTGACGAAGTACTGCATCATGTTCTCCGCGCCGAACAGGCCCTCCAGCGACGGCGCGCCCACCAGCACCGCCGTCACCGGCACCAGCTCGGCCGCCACGGTGACGCCCAGCGCCCACAGCACGGTCCTCGCGATGCTCTTCGGCGCGTCGTGGACCTCCTCGCCGAAGTAGACCGCCGAGCCGTACCCGTTGTAGGAGAAGATCGCCACGGCGGTCGCGGCGCCGATCAGCCCGAGCGAGGCGGGCACCAGCGCGCCGCCGTCCCCGGCGACCACGGGATGGGCGATCAGCTCGATCGGCGACCGCTGCGGCCGGAACAGGCCGAGCGCGGACACGACCACCAGCGCGATCATCTCGATGGCCAGGAACACCCCGGTCACCCAGGCGTTCAGCTTGATGTCGAAGACCGCGACGACCGTGGTGAGCAGGCAGGTCACGGCCGCCACCAGCGGCCCGTCCAGGCCCGGGAAGACGACCGACAGGTACGCGCCCACGCCCAGCGCGATGACCGCGATGATGAGCAGCTGCGTGATGAGGATCAGCCCGAGCACCACGAACCCGGGCAGCCGGCCGAGCGTCCGGGCGGTGATGGCGTACTCGCCGCCGGTGAGCGGGAACGCCGAGCCCAGCTCGGCGTAGACGAAGGCCATGAACACGCCCACGACGGCGCCGGCCAGGTAGCTGAGGATCGCGCCGCTGCCGGCCTGGGAGATCACGCCGGGGGCGATGATGAAGACCGAGGACGCGGGGGTGATGGCGGACAGGGTGAGGAGGAGGGTGCCGAGGAGCTTCAGTCCCCGGTGCAGGTGTGGATGGGCGGCCGTTGTTGCCACGACGCCTCCTTGGGGGGTTCCTTGAGCGAGTATCAAAGAACTATCGGGGGCGTACGTCAAGGAGCGCTTGCGTTTTTTGAAGGGCCTATGAAGAATCGCGGCCATGGCGCGACCCAGCCGGGCCCGGGAGAAGCGGGCCGAACTCGTCACCGCCGCCCGCCGGGCGGTGCTCGAACGCGGCATCCTCGACCTGCGGCTGCGCGACGTCGCCGAGGTCGCCGGCATGTCGGCCGGCTCCGTGCTCTACTACTTCCCGAGCATGGCCGACCTGCTGCAGGAGGTGCAGCGCGAGGCGGTCGACCGGTTCTGCGCCGCCCGCGAGGCCGCCGCCGCGCGCGAGCCCGACCTGCGGCGGCGCCTGGTCATCACCATCGGCAGCGGCCTGCCCGCCGGTCCGCGCGACGAACTGTGCGTGCTGCTGTACGAGCTGGGGGCGTACGCCCGGCGCGACCCGGCGTACGCGGCCCAGCACATCAGGCTGTACGAGCGGCAGGTGGCCCTGTACGCCGCGATCCTGGAGGCGGGCTCGGCGACCGGGGTCTTCACGTTGACGCGGGACGCCATGACGATCGCCCGGAACCTGGTGGCGCTGGAGGACGGGCTGGGGCTGCATCTGGTGGACGCGGTGCAGCCGTTCGACACGGCCACGGCCCGCCACCTCCTCCTCTCCTACGCCACCGACACCACCCAATGCGCCCTCCCCGCCCCGCCCGCCTCTCCGCCGGGGCCATGCGTTGACCGGTGAGCATCTCGGTTCGCTGCGGTCCCAGAAGCAGCGTCATGGCCGCTCGCGGAACCACGCCGCATCGCGCGCCGTTCCAGGCGCCGCCGAGCAGCCCGAGGGAACATTCGTCCAATCCTTCGGCGCATGTCGGCCGCGACAGTAGGCCCATGACCAGTTCCGACGGCAACAACACCGCCAGCACGAACCTCTCCCTGGACGACGGCGACCTCCACGTGTGCCAGGACGGCCCCCGCGATGCCCCCGCCCTCCTCCTCATCCACGGTTCCGCGTCCTCGGTCCGTTCCTGGGACCAGTTGGTCCCCCTGCTCACGGGCTCCCACCACGTCATCCGCATCGACCTGCTCGGCCACGGCCGCTCCGCCAAACCGGACGACCGTGGCTACACCACCCCGGATCAGGCCCGCCGGGTCGGCGAGGCGCTCGACCGGATCGGCGTCCAGCGGGCCGTGGTCGCGGGCCACTCCAGCGGCGGCGCGGTCGCCACCGCCCTCGCCGAACAGCGTCCCGAGCTGGTGGCCGCGCTCGTCCTCATCAACACCGGCCCCAGCCTGGACGCCTTCATCGCCCCGGCGTCGGCCGCGATCGCCCCCTCACAGTGGCCGCCGACCGACGAACAGCTCCGCCGGTTCGCGAGCGCCGGCTTCAGCCGCCCTGGCTACGAGCTCCCCGACGAGCTCCTGGACGAGGTGCGCTGCATGACCCTCCACACGCTCGCCGCGACCATGCAGGGCACCCGCGACTACCTGGGAGAACGGCCGCTCCCGGACCGGCTGGCGCCCCTCGGCAAGCCGCTGCTGGTGATCTTCGGCGAGGACGACCGCAGATGGCGTTCCTCGTCCTCCGCCGACTACCGCATCGTGCCGGGCGCGGAGGTCGAGCTGCTGCCCGGTCTCGGCCACACCCCCATCCTGGAGGACCCCGAGCAGACCGCCATCCCGCTCCTGGCCTTCACCGCAACCCACGCCGAGCGGCCACACTGAAGCAACCGCACCAACGCGGACGCAGGCGCACTGAACAACCCCGCCGCGAAGCCGTTCCCCGGGTCACCGCCTCGATGCAAAACCGAAGGGACGTCTCGGCGGGCTCACTGGGCCGTGCGCCAGCTCTGCTCCTCCACCAGCTCCTCGCTCCGCCAGCCGCCGGAGGTGCGACGCATCCGGTGGTGGTACCACCCGCCGCCGTGCACGAACCCCTTGGCGTCGGACGTGGCCATGTCCCGGGTGGGGGCGAGGGTGTCGGTGAACGGCGCGCTCACCCGCGCCTGGTCGCCGGTGAGGACGATCCGCGCGGCGCCGATCAGGTGCAGGCGTCCCGGCCAGTTCGGCAGCACCTCGGCGAGCCAGCTCTTGACCTCCGCCAGGCCGCCCCTGATCCCGCCCGCGGACCGGTAGTCGATGACCGCGTCGGGGCTGAAGACCTGGTCGAGCAGGTCCCACTCACCGGAGTCGATGGCCCGCGAGTATCGGGCCAGCAGGTCGGCGATCTCCAGGCGGTCGGCGATTTCCAGGGCGTCCATACCCTGATCGAACCAAACGCTTGCTACCAACACCAGACCCGCCACCCGGGAACGGCCGGAAACGCATCAGCCAGGCCGGCGAACCGCCGACCTGGCTGATGAGTGATGGTGGACGATACTGGGATTGAACCAGTGACCTCTTCCGTGTCAGGGAAGCGCTCTCCCGCTGAGCTAATCGTCCTTGCAGAGGTGGCGACGGGATTTGAACCCGTGTGGAAGGCTTTGCAGGCCGCTGCCTCGCCTCTCGGCCACGCCACCGAGCCGGAAGCCCCGAGCGGAAGACGGGATTCGAACCCGCGACCCTCACCTTGGCAAGGTGATGCTCTACCACTGAGCCACTTCCGCGTGCGCCCCGCTCGTGCCGGGCGACGAGAGAACTCTAGCGAATCCTCGCCGAGTCCCCAAACCGGAGCACTTCCGCGCAGGTCGTCCTAGGCGTGGCCGCCGTTGACGGTCACGCGCTGGCCGGTGACGAACGCGCCGCCGTCCGAGGCCAGGAAGGAGACCGTGGCGGCCACGTCGGCCGGCGTGCCCATGCGGCCGAGCGGCACCTCGGCCAGGTAGTCGGCCTCGTCCACGCCCGCGTGCCGCTCCACCGGGATCCAGCCGGGCGCGACGACGTTCACCGTGATCCCGTACGGGCCGAGCTCGCGGGCCCAGGTCTGGGTCATGGCGTGCTGGGCGGCCTTCGCGGCGATGTAGGCGGACATGCCGGGCAGTACGGCCTGAACCAGCAGCGTGGGGCTCTTGACGAAGAACAGGAGCTGGTCGAGGTGGTCCTGCCAGGTCAGCTCCTCGACCGCCACCGGCGGCTGCGGCCCGGTCGCGTTCACCACCAGCACCTCCGACGGCCCGAGGCGGGTCGCGGCGCGGGCGACCAGGTCGGCGGTCTGGCCCTCGTCGGTCACGTCCCCGGCGAACGCCTCCGCCGCGCCGCCCTCGGCCTGGATCTCGGCCACCACCTTCTCCGCGCCCGCGCGGTCGGAACGGTAGTTGACGGCGACGGCCAGACCGTCGGCGGCCAGCCTGCGCGCGATCACGGCTCCCAGGCCGCGTGGCCGCTCCGGTTCAGCGGCCCAGTTGCATGCCCGCCGGATGCGGCCCCTCCGTCTCCAGCCGGTACTCCCGCCCCGACACCCCCCGGTTGTCGTCGATGACCTGCTCCGACGGCGGCTTCTCCCCGCCCATGACCGCCTCCTGCATCCGCGAGAAGCGCTCGTGGGCCTCCTGCACGTACCCGGTGCCCAGGGTGGTGCAGTCGATCTGGGTGGCCAGCAGCTCCCGCAGGTACGCCTTGTTCGGCTCGAACGTCACCGGCGGCGGCAGCTCGGGAGCCAGCACCTGGTCGGGTTCGCGCCCGTCGAACCGCTTGAACAGCTCGCAGGCCAGCCGCAGGTGCTCGATCTCCATGTTCAGGTGCAGCTCCCAGATGGCCTTCACCCTGGGGTCGGACTCGGTCTCCATGAACGAGTGGTACAGGTAGCACTCGTTGTACTCGTGGTTGAGCAGCATCTCCCACCAGCTCTCGCCCGGGTCGACCAGCGACTCGTAGTGGGTGACGTGCTCCTCCTCCACCATGCCGATCTCCTGGTAGAGCCGGCGCGCGATCGGCTCCATGGCCAGCGGCCCGACGTTCATGTAGAAGTTCATGGTCTGCTGCTCGGCGGCCATGACGGTCAGGGCGTGCAGCTTGGACAGCGGCTCGGTGCGGTGCCGGTCGTACGGCTCGCGCACGTTGTCGACCGGGTCGCGGTGGTGCAGGTACGTCGGGCGCCCCGGCATCACCTCGGTGACCCCGTCCACGATCTTCTCGGCCTTGCGGTGCTCGATCATCTCGTAGAGGTTGGCGTAGCGGTAGAGGTGGTCGAAGTCCTCCAGCACGCCGAACTGGTACGCCTGCGTCAGGTACGGGTCCGGCTCCATCCGGGCCACCCACGCCGTCAGGTCCACGGCGACCTGCTCGTACGCGATGGTGGTCTCCAGCACCGACGAGACGCCGGGCAGCAGCCAGTTGACCGCCTTCTGCTGCTGCGCCTCGATGTAGCGCACGCGGGCGAGCTGCCGCTTGAGCTCCGGGTCGGTGCAGTGGCGGGCGAGCTGGTGGCTGAACAGGATCGCCTCGGTCTCGATGCCGTTCATCGTGATGATCCGGCACCGGGTGTAGGGATCGGCGTGGTCGGGATCGATGGGCGGGACGTCGAGCTCCCGCCAGTTGCGCAACTGCTCGTCCAGCGGGATGCCCCGCTCCTGGAGTGGGTCGAAGGCCATGTCGCTGCGCCTACCCGCGCCCTGGTGGGGCAACCTCCGCGTTGTGTCGCCGAACGACCCGCGTTCGGTAAGGAGGCGCGTGCCCGACCGGCGCCCGGGTAGGCCGCTGGACGTGGCTGAACACGATGTCATCGACGTGCTGATGGCCCAGCACGGCCAGATCAGGGACCTGTTCGACGAGGTGGAGCAGGCGCCGCCGGAACGGGTGGGGGAGGCGTTCGAACGGCTGACGCGCCTGCTGGCGGTGCACGAGACCGCCGAGGAGGAGATCGTCCACCCGTACGCGCGCAGGAAGGTGGACGGCGGTCCCGGCGTGGTGGCCGACCGGCTGACCGAGGAGAACCGGGCCAAGCACCTGCTCGTCGAGATCGACCGGGCGGGCGTGGACCATCCGGCGTTCTGGGAGAAACTGGCCGAGCTGCGTACGGCGGTCACCGCGCACGCCCGCAGCGAGGAGCGCTACGAGTTCGCCCAGCTCCGCCACCACACCTCCGTCGTGGAACGCCGGGCCATGGCGGCGGCGGTGCGGGCGGCCGAGGCGGTCGGGCCGCTGCGACCGCGTCCCGGCGTGGAGTCGGCGACCAAGAACGTGCTGGTGGGCACGCCTCTCGCGCTGATGGACCGGGCCCGTGAGATCATCAGGAAGGCTCTGGGGGACCGCGGCTGACACTTCGTTCCAGGGCGAAATGTCGGTGTATTAGCGTCGTGAGCATGGAGTACATCGCTCGCGACGCCGACATCGCGCCCGTGGCCGGGCTGATCGCCGACCCCACCAGGGCCGCCATGCTCACGGCGCTGCTCGGCGGCCGGGCACTGGCCGCCGGCGAGCTGGCCAGGGTCGCCGGGGTGAGCGCTGCCACGGCCAGCGCCCATCTGGCCCGGCTGCTCGACGGGAGCCTGGTCGACGTCGTCCGGCAGGGCCGCCATCGCTACTACCGGCTGGCCGGGCACGAGATCGCCGAGGTGCTGGAGACGCTGGCCAGGGTGAGCGCCCGTCCGCCGGTGCGCTCCCTGCGGCAGTCCCGGCAGGCGCGCCTGCTGGAGGAGGCCCGCACCTGCTACGACCACCTGGCCGGACGCGCCGGCGTCGCCCTGCTCGACCGGCTCAGGGAGGGCGGCCACTACGACCGCCAGGACCTCACCCCGGACGGCGAGCGGCTGCTCATGGGCCTGGGGGTGGACGTCGAGGGTGCCCGCAGGGCCAGGCGGCGCTTCGCCCCGGAATGCCTCGACTGGACCGAACGCCGGTCGCACCTCGGCGGCGCCCTGGGGGCCGCGATCACCGACGTCCTGCTGGAACGCGGCTGGTACCGGCGCGGATCGGTGCCCCGCGCGGTGGTCCTCACCGACGAGGGGAGGGAAGGGCTGGCGGCGATCTTCCCGAGTAAGGAGCTAACATCGGGTACGCCGGTTACCTAAGTGAGAGAGACGATCATGCGCGACAACGGAGTCGTGAACGTCGGCCCCGAGCCTTTGAGCTTCGACGACGTCATCAGGGTGGCCCGCCACGGCGCCCCCGTGCAGCTCACCGACGACGCGGTGGCCGCCATGGCGGCCGCCCGCCAGCGGGTGGACGAACTTGCCGAGAGCCCCGTACCCGCCTATGGCGTCTCCACCGGGTTCGGCGCACTGGCCACCCGCCACATCGACCCCGCGCTGCGCGCCCAGCTCCAGCGCTCGCTGGTGCGCTCGCACGCGGCGGGCAGCGGCCCCGAGGTGGAGACCGAGGTGGTGCGCGCGCTCATGCTGCTGCGCCTGCACACCCTGGCCACCGGTCACACCGGCATCAGGCCGGGCACCGCCAAGACCCTGGCCGCGCTGCTGACCACCGGCATCACGCCGGTCGTGCACGAGTACGGCAGCCTCGGCTGCTCCGGCGACCTCGCGCCGCTGGCCCACGTGGCGCTGACGCTGATGGGCGAGGGCGTCGTCCGCGACGCCGCCGGGGAGCTCCGGCCGGCCGGGGACGCGCTCAAGCAGGCCGGCATCGAGCCGGTCGAGCTGGCCGCCAAGGAGGGCCTGGCCCTGATCAACGGCACCGACGGCATGCTGGGCATGCTCATCCTGGCCATCTCCGACCTCACCAGGCTGGTCAGGACCGCCGACATCAGCGCGGCGATGAGCGTGGAGGCGCTGCTCGGCACCGACCGCGTCTTCATGCCGGAGCTCCAGGCGCTGCGCCCGCACCCGGGCCTGGCCAGGTCGGCCGCCAACATGACCAAGGTCCTCGCCGGCTCCGGCATCATGGCCAGCCACCGCGACCCGCAGGCGTGCACCCGCGTCCAGGACGCGTACTCGCTGCGCTGCGCCCCGCAGGTCGCCGGCGCCGCCCGTGACACGATCGCGCACGCCGCCACCGTGGCCGGCTGGGAGCTGGCCAGCGCCGTGGACAACCCGGCCGTGCTCGACGACGGCCGGGTGGAGTCCAACGGCAACTTCCACGGCGCGCCCGTGGGCTACGTGCTCGACTTCCTCGCCGTCGTGGCCGCCGACCTGGCCTCGATGTCCGAACGTCGCACCGACCGCTTCCTCGACGTGGCGCGCAACCACGGCCTGCCCGCGTTCCTGGCCGACGACCCCGGCGTGGACTCCGGCCACATGATCGCCCAGTACACCCAGGCCGCGATCGTCTCGGAGCTGAAGCGGCTGGCCGTGCCCGCCAGCGTCGACTCGATCCCCAGCTCGGCCATGCAGGAGGACCACGTCTCCATGGGCTGGTCGGCCGCGCGCAAGCTGCGCAGGTCGGTCGACGGGCTGACGAGGGTGCTGGCCGTCGAGGTGCTCACCGCGGCCCGCGCGCTCGACCTGCGCGCCCCCCTGGAGCCCGCGCCGGCGACCGCGGCCGTGGTCAGGGCGCTGCGCGAGAACGTGCCCGCGCCGGGCCCCGACCGCTTCCTCGCGCCGGAGATCGAATCCGCCGTGCGGCTGGTGGCCGAGGGCGGCGTCGTGGCCGCGGCGGAGTCGGTCACCGGGCCGCTCGACTAGCCCGTCCTGCTCATCGGGGGAGGGCGACGATCAGGTCCATCTCCATCACGAGCCCCGGCCGGAACAGCTTCGACACCTCGACGGTCGTGCTGGCCGGGGGAGTGCCGGTGACGTACCGGGTGCGCACGTCCCTGAGCTGGAGGATGTCGTCCATGTCCGTCAGGTACGTCCGGATGAAGGCGACGTCCTGCCAGGTCGCGCCCTGGTCGGCCAGGATGCGGGTGGTGACCGCGAAGATGTGCTCGGCCTGGTCCTTCAGCGAGCCGGGGGCGACCACCTTCCCCTGCTCGTCGAAGGCGGCCTGGCCGGAGACGTAGAGCATGTCGCCGACCCGCACCGCGTGCGAGTACGCGCCGTTCGTGGCCGGGATCGTGGACAGGTTCAGCGGCACAGTGCGGCCGGCGGGGGTGCGGCCGGCGGGGGCGCCGCCGACGTGCTCGGCGACCGCCGTCAGGTCGCGGTCGCCCAGCCCGGCCGCCCGCGCGTGCTGAAGGCGTTGCCGCGCGGCCGTGGCCATCGACGCGCCCTCCCACGCTGCCAGCTCCAGGTCCTTGGCGGCCAGGCCGAGCGAGTACCGGGTCTCGGTGGCGGGCGTGCGCAGCCGTTCGGCGATCTGGCCGAGCGGCGTGCCCGCCAGCACGTCGAGCAGCACGTCCCGGTCCACGCCGTGCGCCGCCCCGTACGCCAGCGTCTCGGCGACCAGCACCTGCGCCGGCACGATCGCGCTCATGACGGCGATCTTCATCGCCGCGCCGGAACCCAGCGGCCCGGTCTCGCGCACACCGCCGAGCACCGACAGCACCTCGCGGCAGCCCGAGACGTCGCCACCGGCCAGCACCACCAGCGAGCCGTCCGCCGCCGGGCCCACACTGCCCAGCACCGGCGCGTCCACCAGCCCGACCGACGCGGGCAGCAGCGCGCGCAGCTCGCGCACCGCCTCCGGGCCGATCGTGGACATCTCCACCACCGTCGCGCCGGGCCGCAGGCCGGGCAGCGCGGCCGTCAGCACCTCGCGCACCGCCGCCGGATCGCTGAGCATGGTGATCACCAGCTCGGCGCCGTCCACCGCCTCAGCGACCGTCACCCCGCTCCCGCGCCGCCACGTCGTCACCTTGTGCCCGGCCTCCACGAGTCGCCGAGCCATGGGGACGCCCATGCGTCCCTGTCCAAGAAATGCAATCACGGGCACAGTCAACAGGGATGCGAGGTATTCCACCACCGACTAGATTGCATGGCAGCCATGCCTGACACGAATGCCTTCGATCTCCAAGCCCTCCGCCTCTTCGACGAGGTGGCCACAAGCGGGTCCTTCACCGCCGCCGCCGAGCTGCTCGGCTACACCCAGTCGGCGGTCTCCCGGCGCATCGCCGCGCTGGAACGGGCCGGCGGCGGCCCGCTGTTCGAACGCCTCCCGCGCGGCGTGCGCCTGACCCCCGCCGGCACGGCCCTGCACCGGCACGCCGTCGCCGTGCTCGACCGGCTGGCCCGCGCCGGCGAGGAACTGGCCGCCATCCACGGCGGGCGCGGCGGCACATTGCGCGTGGGCGCGTTCGCCACCGCCAACGTCGACCTCATGCCGTACACGCTGAAGCGGTTCATGGCCGCGCATCCCGGCATCGAGCTGCGGCTGACGGAGGGGCTGACCGCGCGGCTCGTGGAACGCCTGCACGCCGGGGCGCTCGACGTGGCCGTGATCAGCGACTACCCGGCCGGGCTGCCCGCCGATGGCGCCCGGCTCGTACGGCTGCGCGAGGACCGGCTGTTCGTCGCGCTGCCCGCCGGCCACCGGCTGGCCGCCGATCCCGACGTGGACCTGCGCGACCTGGCGGAGGAGAGCTGGATCGAGGCCGCGCCGCGCGGGCAGCCCACGCCGCTGGTGGCCGCGTGCGCCGCCGCCGGGTTCACGCCGCGTGGCGGGCTGCGGGTGGCCGAATGGTCGGGGAAGTTCGGGTTCGTCGCCGCCGGGTTCGGCGTGACGCTGGTGCCCGAGCTGGCCGCGCGGGCGGTCCCGCCGAACCTCGTGCTCAAACCGCTGCGCGGCGCCACCCCCGTCCGTACGGTGTACGCGGCCCTTCCCGAGATTCCCTTGCCCGCCGCGCTGGAACTGGTCGAAATGCTGGGACAATGGGAGATGTGTACGACGGTTTCGCCCACTTAAACGGCCATCTCGCCACCGGACTCCGGGACGTGACGACCGACCTCGCCGCGCTCGACGGCGAGGGCTGGTGGGCCGTCGTCGCCGATTACGAGGGCAAGGTGACCTGCGCCCGCTTCGACCGCGTGCGCCCGTCCGCCCTGCCCGCACCCAGGGGCCCTTGGCACGGTCCACATCCCGGTCAGTGGCGTACCTCGCTCGACCGCGCCGCCTACGAACGCGGCGTGCGCGCGATCCGCGACCACATCGAGCGGGGCGAGGTCTACCAGGCCAACCTCTGCCGCGTCCTGTCCGCCCCCGTCCCGCCCGGCGCCGACCCGCTGGCGCTGGCCGCCCGGCTGGCCGAGGGCAACCCGGCCCCGTACGCCGCCGTCATCGACGTGCCGGGGCTGAGCGTGGTGTCGGCCTCGCCCGAGTTGTACCTGTCGCGCGAAGGCGACGTCGTGGAGTCCGGCCCCATCAAGGGCACCGGCGTCACCGCCGCCGACCTGCTGGAGAAGGACTACGCCGAGAACGTCATGATCGTCGACCTGGTCCGCAACGACCTGGGCAGGGTCGCGGCGGTCGGCTCGGTGGAGGTGCCCTCTCTGTGCGCGGTCGAGGAGCATCCCGGTCTCGTCCACCTCGTCTCCACCGTGCGGGCCAGGCTCGCGCCCGGAGTGGGCTGGCCGGAGCTGTTCGCCGCCACATTCCCGCCCGGATCTGTCACGGGCGCGCCCAAGTCGTCCGCTCTGCGCATCATCAATGAGCTCGAACCGGTACCCCGGGGGCCCTACTGTGGTGCCGTGGGCTGGGTCGACGCCGACCGGGGCAGGGCGGCGCTGGCCGTGGGCATCAGAACATTCTGGATCTCAGCAGGCGAGATCCGCTTCGGCACCGGCGCGGGCATCACGTGGGGCAGCGACCCCGCGCGTGAGTGGTCCGAGACCGAGCTGAAGGCATCCAGGCTCATCTCACTCGCATCTTCAGGAGGAAACCGATGAACATCCCTGTCTGGGTCAACGGGGAGCTGATCGACCCCGCGCAGGCCACCGTCTCCGTGTTCGACCACGGGCTCATGGTCGGCGACGGCGTCTTCGAGACGATCAAGATCGTCGACGGCGAGTCGTTCGCGCTCACCCGCCACCTCGACCGGCTCACGCTCTCGGCCCGGCGCATGGACCTGCCCGACCCCGACGTCGAGGCCATCGCCGAAGGCGTCGGCAAGCTCCTGGCGGCCGCCCCCGCCTGGCCGCTCGGCCGCGTCCGCATCACCTACACCAGCGGCCCGGGCCCGCTCGGCTCCGACCGCGGGAACCAGGGCACCACCTCGATCGTCATCGTCGACGAGCAGAAGCCGTTCCCCGCGACCGCGAACGTGGCCGTCGTCCCCTGGCCGCGCAACGAGCGCGGCGCGCTGTCCGGCGTCAAGAGCACCTCCTACGGCGACAACGCCAAGGCCCTGCTGCACGCCAAGAACCAGGGCGCCGGCGAGGCGATCTTCGGCAACCTCGCGGGCAACCTGTGCGAGGGCACCGGCTCCAACATCTTCATCGTCCGCGACGGCCGCCTGATCACCCCCACGCTCGACTCCGGCTGCCTGGCCGGCGTCACCCGCGCGCTGGTGCTCGAATGGTGCGGCGGCGAGGAGGCCGACGTCCCGCTGCAGGCCCTGTACGAGGCCGAGGAGGCGTTCCTCACCTCCACCACCCGCGACATCCAGCCGATCGGGCTCGTCGACCGGACCGAGCTGCCCGCCGCGCCCGGCCCGATCACCGCCAAGGCGATGCGGATCTTCGCCGAGCGCGCCGCCGCCGACCTCAACCCCTGACCCGCCGGCCACAGGGCCCCGCCTCCCGGCGGGGCCCGATCTTTCCACTCCCTAGTACGACTTCTGCGTCTGGACGTTGAAGTCGTCCATCTTGACCTGCTTGGCCGGATCCGTGATCGGGTCGTCGATGCGCAGCACGTCCAGGCCCTCGCGCATGTCGCTGGAGTAGATGTAGCCGTTGTAGTAGTAGGCCGACCAGGAGCCGGCGATGCCGCCCTCCGGGTACGGGCGCCGCTCGAAGAAGCCGATCTCCTTCGGGGCGGCCGAGTCGGTGAAGTCCCAGATCGACACCCCGCCCTGGTACCAGGACTGGACCATGACGTCCTTGCCCTTCACCGGGATCAGCGAGCCGTTGTGGGCCACGCAGTTCTCGTCCTTCTCCTGGTCGCGCGGGATCTTGAAGTAGCCGCGGCGCTCCAGCTTGCCGTTCACCAGGTCGTACACGGCGTCGGCGCCCTTGGTGCGCGGGGTGCCGGCGTCGCAGGTGGCCTGGCTGCCGCCGCCCAGCTCGTCCCCGAAGACGACCTTCGTCGCGTCGTTGTTGAACGTCGCCGAGTGCCAGATCTGGAAGTTCTCGGTGTCGCGGATCTGCTGGATCACCCGGGGCTTGACCGGGTCGGAGATGTCGAGCAGCACGCCGTCGCCGAAGCAGGCCGCCGCGGCGAGCTTCTTCTCCGGGTAGGCGGTGATGTCGTGGCAGCCCGCGAACATCTCGGTGTTCTGCTCCTGCGGGAAGATGTTCGGCTGTGCCACGACCTTGGCGGACTTGGGGTCGTCCAGCGGGATCTCCACGATCTGGATGTTCTGGTGCGGCGGCGAGCAGGTCCGCGAGTCCGGCTCCGGGCCGGGGGAGGAGACGTAGACATAGAGCTTGTCGTCGGTGGGGACCATGGTGTGGGTGTGGGAGCCGCAGTCCGTCAGCACCGCGCCGACGTAGCGCGGGCTCTTCTTGTCGCTGATGTCGAACAGGCGCAGACCTTCCCAGTTGCGGGTCTCCTCGTTGGAGTCGCAGCCTGCGCTGCCGCGCGGCTCGTCGACCGAGAGGATCAGCAGATCGCCGTGCACGCTGACGTCGTTCTGCTGCGCCGGGCAGGACACCTGGCTCACCGTCTTCGGCTCGGCCGGATCGCTGATGTCGTAGATCACGAACCCGGCGAAGTTCCCGACGAACGCGTAGTCGCCCTGAAAGGCCATGTCGGTGTTGAAGTTGTCATCCCCGGCAAACGGGCCGGTGCGCGGGACGTTCGCCACGTGCTTGACGTTGGCGCTGGTCAGCACCTCGCCCGAGCCCGAGGCCGTACCGGACGCCGTGTCGGACGCCGGGCCCCTCTCGCGCGACGAGGCCGGCCCCGGATCACCGGCCGACGGAGGTTCCCCCGCACACGCCGTAGCCAGCAGCAACACCGCGCACAACACCGCTCCGCGCAGCTTGGCGAAGATCAACACGCGTCCCCTTTGTCTCTCGTGGCTCACTATGGAAGTTATGCCAGCACGTTGGTGGCCGCGTACGGTCTTCATCACAGTTGTGATGACATTTGCGCTGTCGGCCTGTTCTCCGCCGCCTGTCCCGGACGTCCAGGTCGTCGGGACGGACGCCCCCGTCCTGGTGCCCGGCAGCCCCGGAGCCCCGGCCCGTACGGCGACGCCCGGCGAACGGGTCGGCCCGAGCCCGGCCCCGACCCTCGCCGCCGACGTGCGCTTCGCCGAGGCGATGATCCCGCACCACCGGCAGGCGCTGGAGATGACCGCCCTGGTCGAGGCCCGTACGACCACCCCGGTCATCCGCGCCTTCGCCCGCTCGATCACCGCCGCCCAGACCCCCGAGATCAGGGCCATGACCGTCTGGCTCGCCGAACTCGGCCGCCCGGCCCCCGCCGACCACGACCACGGCGCGGCGACCGGCTACGGGATGGCCACCGAGCAGGAGCTGAACGCCCTCAGGGCGGCCAAGGGGGCCGCGTTCGACCGGATGTTCCTGAGCCTGATGACCCGGCACCACCAGGGCGCGGTGAAGATGGCGGGGGAGGAGCTGGCCGGCGGCCGCGACCACCGCATGCGCCTGCTCGCCAGGGACGTCTACTCCGGCCAGAGCATAGAGATCGAACGCATGCGCCAGGCCGGGACCACCCTCCCGTCCTGACGCCGGACATGCCGAGGCCCCGGCGTCGGGGTGGACACCGGGGCCTCGGGCGAGGGAGATCAGGACGGCCAGAGCATGTTGGTCAGCTCGGCGTCCAGGTCCATGAAGTCGGTCTCGCGCCCCGCGGGCACCTTCTCGTACGTCCGGTGGAGGAACTCCGTGAGGGGGGCCAGCGGCACTTCGAAGAGCGCCTGCCCGAACGGCGAGGTGAGGCTGATGTGCAGGGTGCGCTCGCCATCGGCGCGTGCGGGCCATACCTGCACGTCGCCGTCGCCGACCCGCCGCACGATGCCTACGGTCAGCAGTTCACGAGCAAAGATCCACTCGACCGGCTCGTCGTTCCCTACGTGGAAGGCCATGCGGATGGCATACGGATCGTCGGCTGTGTAGCTCAGTCCGGCGAGCAGGGGGACGGTAGTACGGTCGGGGACCACTAGCCGAAGGCCAAGCTCGGCGGAGACGGTGGTGCTGTTCATCGTCAGCCAAACCTTTTCGTCGTAGGTCCCCTCTTCGGGGCTTTCACTGCTCTGACGGACTTCGTCCTGAGCTATGACGCGGAACGAAGAAACCTGTAGGAAAGATTCCGCCTCAAGGGCCTTCTGTAACGCACATCACAGCTGGACATTTAGGCATCTACCTGGCTAAACGGCATCAATCGGGTCGTATTTGCGAGGGTTTTGCTGTTGTAGAGCCTGCCCCGATGGGCCCGACCAAGAACGTTTCTCCTGAAAAGATCGCGATCGGTGCCTTCCGGCACACGTCGATGGTATGACACCGACCCACCACGCCGGTGGGCAACCGCCGCCTTTCGCTCGAATCCCTCCCAGCCCGAGCTTCCGAAGATCGCCCCACGGACGCTCCGTTTCGCCACCGCCCCAAGAGTGCGGTATGGTTTTCCCCGTCAGCACCGCAAGGCGCCGACAGGGCGGGCGATTAGCTCAGCGGGAGAGCGCTTCGTTCACACCGAAGAGGTCACTGGTTCGATCCCAGTATCGCCCACCACGGTCAAGGGCCACATCCCAAAAACGGGAAGTGGCCCTTTTGATCTTTCAGGTGACAATCCGAGTGACAGTCGCGCCGTCCTGAATGACGGGCTGGATCTGTTGTCGATGGATCACCCGGGAACTCGCGACGGACGTTGCCTGCACGCCTACGTGGTGCTCAGCCTCACCACGGGTATCCGCACCGAAGAGCCCCGAGCACCAAGGGCATCGCGCACGATGTTCCTGCCGCCGGGTGGCTGCGGCACATGCCCGCCGCTCTAAAGGCCCAGCGCGGTCAGGGTTTGTCGTAGCCAGGCGATCTCGGTCCTGCTGGTCGCGGTGGCGATCGTGAACAGCCCCTCGCGGAACGGGTCGTCGAAGTCGGCGGCCCGCAGGGGCCGGTCGCCGTCCCAGAAGAAGCCGGCCGGTTCGGTGAGGAAGGCCAGTCTGCGTCGCAGCACACCCGCCTGGAGCGTGGGCTCGTCGAGGTGGCGCAGGAAGGCCAGCATCGTGAACCGGCGGTTCTCGTCGGTGATGAACGGCTCGTCAGGTTCGGCGAGCCGCCGCCGGAGCTGGCCGGGCACCGGAGCCTGTTCGTGGACCTGCTGGGGTTCGGGACCAGCGACCGGCCCACCGCGTTCGGCTACACCATGGAGGAGCACGCGGACGCGCTCGCGACCGCGTTGCGGGCGGCGGACGTGCGCGCGGCGCAGGTGGTCGCGCACAGCATGGGCGGGACGATCGCGGTGCACCTGGCTCGACAACGTGGAGGGGTTCACCAGGGAGGTGAGCGGCCTTCTCGCCGGATGGCGATAGGAGATCACGAACAGACAAGGTACCCGGTGTTCGGGGCCCGCCTGCCGAGGGGAGCCGGTCGGCGTCCTGCTACTTGCCCGCGCCCAGGGTGAGCCCGGTGATGATGCGGCGGGCCAGGACGAGGTAGAGCGCCAGCATGGGCAGCACGACGATCGCGACGCCCGCGATCAGCCCCCCGTACTCCGACTGGTAGGTGGCCGCGCCGTAGAAGGTGAACAGGGCGCGGGCCAGGGTGAAGCCCTCGTTCTCCTGGATGAAGACGATGGCGAGCAGAGTCTCGTTCCACAGGCCGATCGCGTTGAGGATCAGCGCGGTGATCATGCCGCCGCGGGCCAGCGGCAGCGTGATGGAGACGAACGTCCGCAAGGGGGACGCGCCGTCGAGGGCCGCGGCCTCCTCCGTCTCCTCGGGCAGGGTGCGGAAGAAGCCGGTCAGCAGGAACACCGTGAACGGCACTGACAGGGCCACGTAGAGCAGGTAGAGACCGAACAGGCTGTTGGTCAGCCCCAGGTCGGCCAGGCCGACGAAGAGCGGGATGATCACCGTCTGCACGGGGACGCCCATGCCGAGCGCGAGGAATCCGGTCAGCGGTCCCGAGCCGCGTACGCCGAACCGGCTGAGCGCGTAGGCGGCGGGCGCCGAGACCAGCACGATCGAGACCGAGGCCGCCGCCACCAGGACGACCGTGACCAGGAAGGCGTGGCCGAACTCGGCCTGGTTCCAGGCGTAGAGGTAGTTGCGGAACGGATTTCCCCTCGCGAACCAGGTGCGCGGCAGCCCGAAGGGGTCGCGGAAGATCTCCAGCGGGGTCTTGAACGACGCCGCGACCAGCCAGTACAGCAGCAGCACGTTGAGCCCGGTGAACAGCCAGACGGCCGTCCTGCCGACGATCCTCAGCATCAGAATTCGAGCCTTTCCCTGCGCATCATCCTGCGCAGCGCGGTCACCAGCACGGTCACCAGGACGATCATCACGACCGCGCAGGCGCAGGCGGCGCCGTACTCGGGCGTGCCCTGCGTGCCGAAGGAGCGGTCGTAGACGTAGACGGCCAGCGTCCAGGTCCTGCTGGGCGGAGAGTAGGTGCCGGGGCCGGCGAGCACGAACACCATCTCGAAGATCTTCACCGCGCCGATCGTCCAGAGCACGCCGGCGATGCCCACCACGTCCCAGGTCAGGGGCAGGGTGACGGCGCGGAACTGCTGCCAGGGGGAGGCCCCGCACAGTTCGGCGTCCTCGTACAGGTAGGGCGGGATGCGGTCGACGGCGGCCATCATGATGGTGATGTAGAAGCCCGCGCTGGCCCACACCAGCGCGCCCATCACGACCCAGGTGACGTTCTCCGGACGCAGGAACCGGGCCGCGGGCAGGCCGAACGACTCCAGCAGGAAGTTGGCCAGGCCCTGCCGCCCCGGGTTGTACGTGAACACGAACCCGAAGAACATGCCCAGCGCGACCGGCGCGACGATGTTGGGGAAGAACAGGATCGCCCGGATCGTCTTGGAGGCCCGCATGCCGCGCAGCACCATCGTGAACAGGAACGCGAACACGAACGTGCCGGCCCCGCCGGCCACGATGTAGCCGAGCGTGTTGACGAAGGCGTCGCGGAACGACTCGCTGCCCAGCAGCCTGCCGTACTGCTCCAGGCCGACGAAGGTGACCGGTCCCGCGCCCGACCAGCGGGTGAAGCCGAGCACCACGGTCGCGACGGCCGGGCCGACGAGGAAGACGACGTACAGCGCGATGGCGGGCAGCGTGAACGGCCAGAACAGCCGCCGCCGGTTGCGCAGGTGCGGTGTGACGGCGGCGGGCAGGGCACGCCCGCCCGCCGCGAGGGTCTGGGCCATCAGCCCTGCGTCTTCCAGAACGCGGCGGTCGCCTCGGCCAGCTTGTCCACGAAGGCGGCGGGGGTCAGCCTGCCCTTGAGCAGGTCGTTGTCGGCCGGGTAGAACACCTGCTCGGCGAACTTGCCGTCGGCGACGCCGTCCAGCCCGTCCATGAACAGGGTGTGCTTCTTGGCCGGGTCCTCCAGGGCGGCCTTGAGGTCGGCGAGGTCGGACGGGACCGGCAGGTCGGCCCGCGGGGTGAGGCTGTCGGCCACCGCGGGCAGGCCGGCGAGCAGGTCGCGGGTGAGGAAGTAGGCGATGAACGCCTTGGCCGCCTCGGGGTGCCTGGCCTTGGCGGTGACGCCGAAGGCCACCTGTTGCACCTCGATGACGTCGTGGGTGGCGCCGTCCGGCATGGGGAACTGGAAGGAGCCGTAGTCGATGTTCTGGCCGCCGCCCTGTTTGGCCAGGTACTCGCGGGTCTCCGTCGGCCCCCAGCTCCCCATGAACAGGTAGGAGGCGTCGCCGTCGGCCCAGCGCTGCTGGATCTGCGGGAACTTGCCGGCGTCCCAGCCGTCGACCAGGTGGCCGGCGATCCTGGCGGTGTGCTCGGCGGCTTTGAGGAAGCCCGGGTCGCTCTTCCAGAGCTGCCCGGTGGGGTCCTGCGCGGCCCTGGCCAGCCCGCCGGGGCCGACGTACCGGGCGGCGAGCTGGTCGAAGAACCAGGCGGCGTAGTAGCCGATGTCGCCGTCGAGCGCGACGGACCGGTCGCCGAACAGCGCGTACAGGTCGTCCATGCTCCTGGGCGGCTTGAGGTTCGGGATCTTCTTCTTGTCGTACCACCAGGCGTTGCCCATGACGATGTACGGCACCGCGAACGGCTTGCCCGCCGCGTCCTTGATCGCCGCACTGTCCCGGTAGGCGGCCGGCAGCACGTCGCGGACCACGCCGTCGCCGGTCTTCATGGCCAGCACGTCGTCCAGGGGGCGGGTGCCGCCGGCCGAGGTGATCGCCGCCCTGATGTTGGTGAGGTCCTGGTCGAACAGGTCGGGGACGGTGTCGGTGTTGAGCGCGGGTAACAGGTTCTGCCGCAGGTAGGCGCGGCCCAGCCACTGGACGGTGACCTTGACGCCGGTCTTCTTGGTGAAGCAGTCGGCGGCGTACCGCAGGACCTTGCCCTGCGGCTCGTCCTTGGTCCACATCGACCAGTAGGTCAGCTCCTTGTCCGTGAGGGGCCTGGCGCCGGCCTCGGGGCAGGCGGTGGTGAAGTACGCGGCCGCGGTGGGCAGGGAGAACTCCTCCCCGGCGGGGGCGGCCGGGGCGCCGCAGGCGGTCAACGTCAGCGCGAGGACCGCGATGGACGTCCTTCTCATCTGTGCTCCTAGTGGACTTCCAGCTCGGCGAGCTGCATGTGGTAGGGGGCGGTGCGGTGGGCGGTCCCGACGACCCTGACGTGCCGCGTCGTGACGGGGGCGAAGGAGAAGGTCTGCGCCGAGGCGTCCGGTCGCGGGTACCCGGTCCTGGTGGCGACCGTCGTCCAGGACGATCCGTCGGCCGAGACCTGGATCGTGAAGTCCACGGGGAAGCCGTTGCCGGTGTTCTCACCGTCGGACCTGGCGTAGAGGTCCACCCGGGAGACCCTGCTCGGGCCGCCGAGGTCGACCGCCGCCCACTCGGTACGGCCGGCCACCCCCGGCTGGCTGCTCCAGCCCATCGAGTACCACAGCGCCGAGCGGGCGCCGTCGGTGAGGTCGGCCCGCAGCCACCCCTCGTCGAGGTACTCCACCGAACTGGACGCGGTCACCGGGCGGCCCGCGGCCAGGTTGCCGCCGGCGGCCTCGATCTCGGCCAGTTGCATGTGGTAGTGCCCGAGCTGGTCGGTGCTGAGGTTCGTGCCGGTCACCTTGATGTAGCGGACGTCGGCGGCCGGGAAGGGGAACGTCTGCGCGCCCGCGCCCGGCCTGGGGAAGCCGGTCCTGGTGGCGACCGTCGTCCAGGACGACCCGTCGGCCGAGACCTGGACCGTGAAGTCCACGGGGAAGCCGAGGCCGGTGTTCGCGCCGTCCGAGCGGGGATAGAGGTCCACCCGGCTCAGCGGCCTGGCGCCGCCGAGATCGACCTGGACCCATTCGGTGTGGTTGGCGCCCATGTTCGCGGCGGAACTGCTCCAGCCGACGCCGGTGCGGGTGCCGTCCACGGCGGCGGAGGCGGTCCAGCCGTCGCCCTCGTAGGAGCTGGAGGCGGTCACCGTGCGGCTCTCGGCCGGGTCGGTCTCCGGGTTGACCCGTACGTTGTCGAAGCGGGCGCTCGCGCCGCCGGTCACCAGGGCCAGGCCGCCCACCGGGTAGGCGTCGTCGGTGACGGTGAGCACCTTCTTCGGCCCCGCGAACACGGTGATGGTCCCGCCGCGGGCGGCCACCCGCAGCCTGGTCCACTGGCCGGAGACGTAGCCCGGCACGGCGGCGGAGCCGAGCTGGACGCCGCTGCGGTAGACGAAGACCTGGCCGTTGTCGCGCAGCGCGACCAGATAGCCGGTGTCCATGTCGGTGGCGTTGAGGTTGCGGACCATGAGACCCGCCCAGTTGGTGCTGCCGCCGGCGGCGTTCACCCCGGTGATCCGCACGTCGGCGGCGGCCACCACGTCGCGGTAGGCCCGGCCCTCCAGCGCGGCCGTGATGCCCCAGTTGGCGGAGGAGTCGGACTGGACGTACTCGCCGCCGGCCACCGACCAGGCGCCCGCGCTGTGCCGCCAGCCCGTCTCGCCCGCGCTGAAGTCGTCGGCGTAGGGGAAGCGCAGGTCGGGGCCCGGTGAGACGAGCGCGTCGAGGATCTGCCGGTGCCGGTTGTCGACCTCGGCGCCGCTGTGCTCGTAGGAGGTCGAGTCGGTGACGAGGGTGTCGGCGACGGCCCGCGCGGTGACCGGCTTGGTCCTGGCCAGCAGGTTCAGCAGCTCCACGTCCTCCAGGCCGTCGAGCTGGGTCTCGCTGCGCACGCTGTCGTAGATGTCGTAGGCGGCCTTGTTCGGCCGGACCAGCCAGTTGTCGCCGGTCTGCCAGTCGTCGAAGGTGTCGGAGGGCCGGGAGAGGTCGCTGAAGTCCCACCAGAAGTTCCAGCCCCAGTGCAGGTAGCCGGTCCCGCCGATCTTCCAGGTGAGCCAGGGGGTGAGCCGGGTGGAGGCCAGGTGGTAGGAGACGAAGCGGTTCATCCGCCTGTCCTGCGGGACGATGCAGTTGTAGAGCCACAGGTCCGCGCCGCTCAGGCGACGGCGCTGGTAGTAGGCGACGTTCGCGTCGTACAGGCCGGTGTACGGCGTCGCCGTGGTGAGGTCCTCCTCCATCGCCGGCAGCACGGCCAGATGGGCCTCGTTGGTCAGCGGGCGGGGGAAGTACTGGCGGTACTTGGCGTAGAGCCACTTGGCGGCCCTGACCTGGTTGGCGGTGGACGGCTCGTCCAGCGCGCTCATGTAGAACAGGTCCGTCCAGCCCTTGGCGTCCAGGTGGGCCTTGAGCGCGGGGAAGAGCTGGGTGAGATAGGCGTCGGTCTCGGCCGTGCCGGGGTCGGCCAGGACGCGCTGGATCACGCCGTCCACCTTCTTGATCATGTCCAGCTTGACGACGTCGTTCGGCAGGCCCTCCAGCAGGTGGGGGGTGTAGATGTACTGCATCGCGCCCGCGTCGACGAAGGTCTGGACGAACCTGTCGAAGGTGGCCCAGCCGAAGGTGTAAGCGCCCGAGGCGTCCACCGTCGTGTCGGGGATGAGCAGGGCCTGGAAGTCGGCGAAGATCACGTTGTTGCGGTGCCTGGCGTGGTTGGCCGCGATGTTCCCGATGACCCGCCACCAGCCGGCGTCGTACATCTGCACGCCGTACTGCGCGGGGATGGCCCTGATCGTGCCGTTGTAGTCCCAGCCCGCCGAGGTGGACCAGTTGTTCATCTTGAAGGTCGACCGGTTGGCGGGCGGGATCGTGACGTCGTAGACCGTGACCGTGACGTCGACCGCGACGTCGCCGCCGTCGCTCCTGACGGTGGCGGTGCCCGCGTACGTGCCGGGCGGCTGGGAGGCGGGGACCCGCACGCTGTAGTGGTAGGGCAGCGTGAGGTTCGCGGCCAGAGACTGCGGGGTGTTCTCCATCAGGGAGTCGTAGTAGGCGTTGCCGCCGTCCGGCGGGTTCTGGTACACGCCGATCTTGGAGATGTGCGGGTGGTTGTACTCGCGCCTGACGGTGACGGCGGACGCCGGTATCACGGCGCCGCCGGGCCCGTTGAGCGCGCCGGCCGTGACCTGCACCCCGGTGGCGGAGGCGGACGACCTGACCAGGATCTGGGCGGCCTCGCTCTCGCCGCGGGCCGCCCGCAGCGCGATCGACGCCGGGGCGCCGGACGGGCGGGTGGTCGAGGAGAACGCGCGGTCGGCGGCGCTCTGCGCCCAGACGGACAGGGCGGCCGCCCGGGCGGGCACGGCCACGAACAGGGAGGCGAGAAGGAGGGACAACGCTACGAGCGGAACGGGTCTGACGGCCATTGGACGGCTCCTGACTGAGGCCCCGAAACCTGCGGTAAAACGTTTCAAAATCCGCTGACTGGACGATAGATGTGCGCATAGATGTCGTCAATGCCTCGTATTCGGTCTGTTACACGCAAATTTCAGGGCATTGACAGGGGGCCAGGCGGTCTCTACCGTTCGCCGCAGGTCGCCTTAAAACGTTCTGCGCGAAGGGGCAATGTCCGGATGAAGCTCACCATCGCCGACGCCGGGCCCGTCAGCCCGCTGCCGATCCTGCGGCCCCCCGCCGTGGCGATCCCCGACTTCGGGCACCCGCCCTCGCTGCTCCCGTACGGCAGGCGCGACTCCTACGGGCGCGAACCCGCCGAGAGGGAGGTGCCCTCCGTCACGCTGGAGAACGAGCACCTGCGGGCGGTGTTCCTGCCCGGACTGGGCGGGCGGCTCTGGTCGCTGGTCGACCTGGCCACCGGCCGGGAGCTGCTGCACCGCAACCCGGTGATCCAGCCGGCCAACCTCGCCCTGCGGGACGCCTGGTTCGCGGGCGGCGTGGAATGGAACCTCGGCACCACCGGGCACTGGCCGCTGACCTGCGACCCGTTGCACGCCGCGTGGGTGGAGGCGCCGTACCCCGTCCTGCGGCTGTACGAGTACGAGCGCATGCGCGGCCTGGTGGTCCAGATCGACGCGAGCCTGCCGCCCGGCTCACCCGCGCTGGTCGTGTCCGTCACCGTCGGCAATCCACGCCCGGAGAGCGTGCCGGTCTACTGGTGGTCCAACATCGCCGTCCCGCAGACCCCGCGCACCCGCGTGCTGGCCCCCGCCGACCGGGCCGAGCACTTCGGTTACACCCAGCGCCTGACCACCGTGCCGTACCCGGGCGAACCCGGCGCCGACTACCCGGGGCTCTGGCGTTCGGCCGCCGACTACTTCTTCCGCATCACGTCGGACGTCCCATGGATCGCCGCCGTCGACGACGACGGTTACGGCCTGCTGCACACCTCGACCTCGCGGCTGAAGGGGCGCAAGCTGTTCGGCTGGGGCGTGTCCCCCGGCGGAACCCACTGGCAGAGCTGGCTCTCGGGCCCCGGGGCGCCGTACCTGGAGATCCAGGCCGGGCTGGCCCGTACCCAGCTGGAGCACCTGCCGATCCCCGGCGAGACCGCCTGGACCTGGACCGAGACCTACAGCCCCCTCACCCTCCGCCGGCCCCACGGCCCCTACGATCAGGTACGCGCGGCGGCCGACGTGATCGCCAGGGCGCTTCCCTGGAGATCGGCCCATCTCGGGCCGTGGACCGACCAGCCCGTCACCGAGGTGATCCATCGAGGTTCAGGGTGGGGCGCGCTGGAACGCAGGGCGGGCGGCCTGCCGGAGTCGGCGGCCACCCCGTTCGCCGACGACACCCTCGGGCCGGAACAGAGGCCGTGGCTGACCCTCCTGGAGAAGGGCGAGCTGCCGGGCGAGGCGGTCTGCGTGGTCGGCCCGCGCTGGCTGAGCCTGCTCCGTACGGCCCGCGACTGGCACGGCCGCTACCACCTGGGCCTCAACCTGTGGGCCGTCGGCGACCGGACGGGAGCGGTCGGCGTCTGGGGCGAGGCCCTGGCCGGACGGCGTCACCCCCTGCTGCTGCGGGCGCTGGCCGAGGCCGGCCGGATCGAAGGCGACGACGCCACCGCCGCCGCCCTCCTGCTGGAAGCGCACGCCCTGGCGCCGGCCGTACGCCCGCTCACCGTCGAGACCCTCGCCGCACTGATCGCCGCCGGCCGCCCGGCCGAGGCTCTCGACCTCGTCGACCGCCTCCCGCCCGGCGACCGCGCGCACGGCCGCGTCCGCCTGCTGGAGGCCCAGGCCGCCTCGGCCGCCGGCGACCGCGCCCGCACCGGACGCATCCTGGAGACCGGCCTGATCGTCCCCGACCTGCGCGAAGGCGAGGACGCCCTGCACGACCTGTGGCTCACCCACCACGGCCAGAACCTCCCCCTCCCACCCGCGTACGACTTCCGCATGGGCTGAGGCAGGCCGGCGTCGCGAGCTTCCCGCCGCCGGCGCGCGGTCAGCGGGTGGGCGGGTTCCACCAGGTCAGGTTGGCGGTGGCCTGGGAGACCGGTTCGATGATCTCCCACGCCTCGGCGATGAGGCCGCCGTCCAGGCGCCAGATGTCCACGACGACGATCTCCGGCCCGCCGCCGGGCGCCCGGCGGCGCGAGTGCATCACGACGTGGTCGCCGTCGGCCAGCACGTGGTCGATCTCCACGTGCATGCCGGCGAGCGGAGTGAGCGCGGCACGCACGGCGTCGAGCCACTCCGCCTTGGTCGAGGTCTTCGGGTCGGGCCGGTGATGGACGAAGTCGTCGCTGAGCAGCGGCGCGAGCGCGTTGACGTCGCCCGTTCCGATCAGTTCCGTCAGCGCGCGCTGGACGATGGCCTTGTTGTCGGTCGTCATGCGGGACAGTGTTCCCAGCCCCGCGGAGGATGTCGATGAAAAGGGATTTCATGGCGGGCGGCGAGTAGGCTCGACGGCCATGCGCACCGTCGGGGAAATGTTGCGGCAGTGGCGGCACCGCCGGCGGCTCAGCCAGCTCGATCTCGCGATCGCCGCCGACGTCTCGGCCCGTCACGTGAGCCTGGTGGAGACCGGGAAGTCCAACCCGAGCGCCGACATGATCCTGCGGCTCGCCGAGCACCTCGACGTACCGCTGCGCGAGCGCAACCGGCTGCTGCTCGCCGCCGGGTTCGCCCCCCGGTACGCCGAACGTCCGCTCGCCGGGGACGCGCTGTCGACGGCCGGGGACGCGGTCGCGCGGGTGCTGCGCGCCCACGAGCCGTACCCGGCGGTGGTCCTCGACCGCCGGTGGAACATCGTGATGACCAACCGCGCCATCGACGCGTTCCTCGGGGACGTCGCGCCCGACCTGCTGCGTCCCCCGATCAACATCCTGCGGCTGGGGCTGGAGCGCCGCGGGCTCGCTTCCCGGATCGTCAATCTGCGCGAGGTGCGCGCAGTGCTCCGGGCCCGGATCTCGCGCCAGCTCGCCATCGCCCCCGACGCCGAGCTCCACGCGATCTACGAGGAGCTGCTCGCCCCGAGTTCCGCGGAACCGCTCGCCCCGAGCTCCGGGGGAGCGTTCGCGGAGGGCTCCGAGGAGGCGGGGCGGTCGATGGAGTCCGAGGTCACCGTCCCGATGATCTTCCGGTTCGGCGACGTCGAACTGCGGCTGTTCTCGACCACCACCACGTTCGGCACCCCGATGGACATCACGCTGGACGAGATCTCGATCGAGTCGTACTACCCGGCCGACGCCGAGACCGCCGCCTATTTCGTGAAGTTCGGGGCGGACGTCCTGGCGGGCGAGTGACCGTGCGCCGGGGTTCCACCGCGGGTTGAGGCTTTCCCGCCCGCTCTCCCAGCGCTTCCGGGCGGAAGTCTCCGGGGCTGGTTCAACGACAGCCTTGACGTATGAGCGCCGCGGACCACGACGGCCGCCGCAGGGGCCGTGAGCGTGGCGGGCGTCGTGCCCACCACGCTCACGAAGGCGGCAGTCAGCGGCCCCGCGCGCACCACACGACCGAGGTGAGGAGAGATCATGACTGATGCCCTGCCGGATCCGGTGACATTCCCGATGCCACGCGCGGCGGCCTGCCCGTTCGACCCGGCGCCCGAGCTGACCCGCCGTGGCGAGGAAGCTCCCGTGTCGCGCGTCCGCCTGTGGGACGGCACCACCCCCTGGCTGGTCACCCGGTACGAGGACGTCCGGGCGGTGCTCGCCGATCCGCGCGTCAGCGTAGACGTGGCGCAGCCCGGCTTCCCGCACACCAACGCGGTGAGCAAGGCACGCGACGCGCAGATGAAAACGCTGATGCAGATGGACGCCCCGGAGCACACCGCGCACCGGCGCCTGCTGACCGCCGACTTCATGATCAGGAAGATGGAGGCGCTGCGGCCCAGGATCCAGCGGATCGTCGACGACCTCGTCGACGACCTGCTCGCCGGTCCCAATCCGGCCGACCTGGTGGAGGCGGTCGCGCTGCCGGTCCCCTCGCTGGTGATCTGCGAACTGCTCGGCGTGCCGTACGCGGACCGGGCCTTCTTCCAGCGCGTGGCGGGCGAGCTCGTCATGGACGAGGGCGACCCCGCGCGGGCCCTGGCCGCCGCCGAGGAGCTGAACGGCTACCTGGAGGCGCTGGTCCAGGCGAAGAAGGACGAACCGGGCGATGACCTCCTCAGCAGACTGGCCGTGGAGCAGTACGGGACGGGCGCGATGACCCTGCGCGAGATCTCCACGATGGGCCAGCTCCTGCTGGTGGCCGGGCACGACACCACCGCCAACATGATCGCGCTCGGCACGGCCGCGCTGCTGGCGCACCCGGACCAGCTCGCGGCGGTGCGGGACGGCGACCCGGCGCTGGTGGCCAACGCCGTGGAGGAACTCCTGCGCTACCTGTCCATCACCCACACCGAGGCCCGCCGCGTCGCCCGCGAGGACCTGGAGGTCGGCGGCAGGGTGATCCGCGCGGGCGAGGGCATCGTCGTCGTGAAGAGCACCGCCAACCGCGACCCGTCGGCCTTCCCGAACCCCGGCGTCCTCGACGTCCGCCGCGAGGTCCGCCATCACGTCGCCTTCGGGTTCGGCGCCCACCAGTGCCTGGGGCAGTCGCTGGCCCGGGTGGAGCTGCAGGTCGTCTACGGCACGCTCTACCGGCGCGTCCCCACGCTGGCGCCGGCCATGCCGCTGGAGGAGCTGGCCTTCAAGCAGCAGGCCGTCTTCTACGGCGTCCGCGAACTACCCGTCACCTGGTGATCGAGCGAAGGAGTCACGCACATGAAGGTCACCGTGGATCAGGACGCCTGCACCGGCTCGGGGCAGTGTGTTCTCGTCTGTCCCGACGTGTTCGACCAGCGCGACGAGGACGGCATCGTCGTCCTGCTGCGGGACAGCCCGGAACCGGGGCTGCGCGAGGGCGTCGGCGAGGCCGTCCGGATCTGCCCGGCCCGCGCGATCACGCTGAGCGCGTCGTGAGCCGACCCTCCCGGATCGTGGTCGTGGGCGCCTCGGCGGCGGGCCTGACCGCCGCCGAGGCCCTGCGCCGCGACGGATTCACCGGCTCGCTGACCCTGGTCGGCGCGGAGCGGCGGGAGCCCTACGACCGGCCGCCGCTGTCCAAGCAGGTCCTGCGCGGCAGGTGGGCGCCCGACCGCGTGACGCTGCGCCGCGACGAGGCCCGCGCCGCGCTGGGCGCCGGCTGGCGGCTCGGCGTCGCCGCCACCGCCCTCGACACCGGCGCGCGCGAACTCGCCCTGTCCGACGGCGGCGTCCTGCCCTACGACGGGCTGGTGATCGCCACCGGCGTCGTCCCGCGCCGGCTGCCGTCGGGGCACGAACTCGGCGGCGTGCACGTGCTGCGCACCCTCGACGACGCCCTCGCCCTGCGGGAGGGGCTGCTCGCCGCCCGGTCGGTGGTCGTCGTCGGCGCGGGCTTCCTCGGTACGGAGGTCGCCGCCGTCGCCCGGCAGCTCGGCCTGGACGTCACCCTGGTCGATCCGCTCCCCGCGCCGATGATCGGCCGGTTCGGCGACCGGGTGGCGGCGCTGCTGGCCGGCCTGCACACGCGGCACGGCGTCCGCCTGCGCCCCGGCGCGCTGGTCACCGGCCTGACCGGCCACGACGGCCAGGTGGACGGGGTCGATCTGGACGGCGGCGCGCACGTCCCGGCCGACCTGGTGCTCGTGGCCGTCGGCTCGGTCCCGGCGACCGGCTGGCTGACCGGCAGCGGCCTGGACGTGGGGGACGGCGTCAGGTGCGACCACCGGTGCCGGGCCGCTCCCGGCGTGGTCGCCGCCGGCGACGTCGCCTCCTGGCGGCATCCCCGCTTCGGCCGCCTGCGCGTCGAGCACCGGTTGAACGCCACCGAGCAGGGCACGGCCGCCGCCCGGACGCTCCTCGGCAGTGAGGCCGCCTTCGCTCCCGTGCCCTACTTCTGGACCGACCAGTACGACGTGAAGATCCAGGTCCACGGCGTCACCGGCGGCGACGCCCGGTTCCAGGTCGTCGCCGGGGATCCCGCCACCGGCCGGTTCGCCGCCCTGTACGGCAGGGACGGCCACGTCATCGGCGCCCTGACCTGGAACCTGCCCCGGCAGGCACGCGAGTTGCGCCGCCACGTCGCCGAACGGACCCCGTGGCGGCAGGCCACCACCGGATGACCGCACCCCGGCAGCCGGCGACGCTACTGGACGGGCACCTGGAGCTCGCGGAAACCACCGATCGCGACCTTCAGTGACGTGGCCGTCTCCGGCAGGGCGAACAGGCTCCAGAACTCCCGCTCCTGCCCGGGCCCGAACTTCTCGGTCGCCACGCGTACGCCGGACACGTCCGTGCAGGCGCAGTACGAGTCCACGCCGCCGTCGTCGTCCGGGACCTGGAGGCGGCCGGGCAGGTACTGGCGGCGAGCGGTCACGTCGGTGAGCGTGACGTTCGTCGCGGCCTGGTACTTGAACGACATCCAGTCCCGCGCGTGGTGCAGCTCGTTGAACCAGGTCTCGGCCTCGCCCTTGTTGGTGATCCGGTAGGTGAGCAGGCCGAGACCGCCGGAGAGCCGGCGCAGGTCGGTCACCTCCATGGCGATCGGCCGGCCGTCCGCCTGGACGGTGCCGGTCAGGCCGGTCGCCCCCGGGGTGACGGTCGTGGCCGGAGCGGCGGTTCCGGACGGCCGGGGCTTGGCGAAGGTCACCGTGACGCGGCGGTTGCGCCGCCTGCCCTCGTCGGTGTCGTTGCCGTAGAGCGGGCGGCTGGAGCCGTGCCCGACGACCTGGTAACGCGCGCCGGGTCTGGTCACCAGTGCGGCCAGCGCCTTGCGCACGGCCTGGGCACGGCGGGTGGACAGCGGGACGTTGATGGCGTCGGTGCCGGAGGAGTCCGCGTGCCCCTCCACCTTCACCGCCGAGCCGGACGACGCGTCGATCAGCTTCGCGGTGCGTGCCAGGACCGTCTTGGCGCGTGGCGTGAGCGTGGCCTGGTTCAGCGCGAACAGCACGTCCGAGGACAGATTCACCTGGAGGTTCGTGCCGTCGTCCGCGGTCTCCTCGGATCTGTCCAGCGACTGTGAGGGGGTCACCAGGCGACGGGTGAGGGTGGTGACGGGCTCGGCGTCCGGATCGGGGACGGTCATGCCGGGCGGGACGGCCGGCGGATCGTCGCTGATCGGCACGTCGGTCATCGGCGGTCCGACCGGGGTGACCACGGTGGCGGTCGCCGGGTTGCCGGAAGGGGCGGGCAGGACCGCGTAGAGGCTGATCGACTGCCCGGGGTCGATGAAGGGGCCGATCCCGTCGCGATTCTGGTCGCTGCACAGACAGGGGGAGCCGGCCGGCCGGTACGGCAGGATCCAGGTGTGGGCCTGGGCGTCCAGCACGCCGATCCCGGACGCCCAGCGGATCTCGCCGAGCGGGCGGGTGTTGTCCCCCATCTCACCGGCCCACGACAGGTGCTTGTCGCTGCCGGTGTTGGTGAGCCTGAGCTGGACGACCAGGTGCTTGCCCTTGACCCGGTTCAGGCCGACCACCTCGGCTCCGAGGCTCTCGGTCATCGTGCTGCGGGTACGCGCGAGCGCCGGTCTCGTGTCCTTCGGAGGCCCGGTCGAGGGAGCGGCGGTCGAAAGGGCGGCGGTCGAGGGCGCGACCGGCGACGGGGCGGCCGTGTTCTGTGAGACCAGCCCACAACTCGAAATCAGCGACAAAGAAGTCAAAGAGACGATAATTCGGTTTTTCATCTGTGACATCTTGCCGCACGGCCGAAGGACCACTGAACGGCGGCGACGGTCCGGCGAACACCGTTCCCGCGCCGCCGCCCCCTCGTGGGTGGCGGCGCGGGTCGTTCCCCGGCCTCGCGGGGGCGATGACGTTCGTCATCGCCGATCGTCCACTTCGGTATCTGTTCGGTCGCGCGGCGGCGCGGCGAGACTTTCCGGCGACGGCGGAACTCTGGAAAGGATCACGGACATGAGCAAGGTCATCGGCGCCCACGCCGTGTCGGTCGACGGCTTCATCACCGGCCGCGACCCCGGCGCCGGGCGCGGCCTCGGCGACGCGGGCATGCTGTTCGACTGGTACTTCGACGGCGACACCCCCAGCCAGGTCTTCGACGGGTTCAAGCTCAGCGAGCCCAGCGCCCGGGTCTTCGACACCCTGGCCGACCGCGTCGGCGCGATCGTCGCCGGACGCCACACCTACGACGACTCCGACCACTTCGGCGGCGGCAGCCCCCACCCGGGCGCCCGGCTGGTCGTCCTCAGCCACCGCCCGGCGCCGGACATCACCGACCGCCAGACCCTGGTCACCACCGGCGTCCAGGACGCGATCGCCGCCGCCCGACAGGCCGCCGGCGGCAAGGACGTCGGCCTCATGGGCGGCGGCGTGGTCACCGAGGCGCTGAAGGCGGGCCTCGTCGACGAGCTGGTCCTGCACCAGGTGCCCGTCCTGCTCGGCGGCGGCCGGCCGTTCTTCCGGGAGCTTCCCGGGCACGTACGCCTGCGCCTGGTCGAGGCCGTGCCCGCGCCGGGCGTGACCCACCTGCGCTACGAGGTGGCCCGATGATCCTCGTCACCGGAGGGCTGGGCATGATCGGCGCGCACACCGCCCGCGCGCTCGCCGACCTCGGACACCGGGTCGTCGTCACCGCGCACCGCCGGGCCGAGGTCCCCTCGTTCCTCGCCGGCCGGGTCACCGTGGAACCGCTCGACGTCACCGATCGGGACGCCTTCCTGGCCCTGGCCGCCCGCCACGACATCGGCGACATCGTCCACCTGGCCGGGAGCATCCCCGGCCAGGACCCGGTGGACTTCTTCCGCACGGACACCGCCGGCCTGCTCAACGCGCTGGAGGTGGCCCGCGTCCGGGGCGTGCGCAGGTTCGCCGTCGCGGGCAGCCTCGGCGTCTACGCCGGCCGCCCGGAGACCCCATGGCACGAGGAGCTCGCGCTGCCCGCCGCGGACGCGCCGCACCCGATCGTCGCGTTCAAGAAGGCGGTCGAGCCGCTGACCACGCACGGCCTCCAGGGCAGCGGGGTGCAGCCGGTCGTGCTCAGGATCGGGAGCGTCTGGGGGCCGCTGATGGACCCGGAGTCGCCGTTCAACCACATCCCGCCGTACGTCAGTGCCGTGCTGCGCGGCGAGACACCGCCGCCGCTGCACGCCGACGACGGCGGTGACAGCTGCTACGCGCCCGACGCCGGGCGCGCGATCGCCCTGCTGACGACCGCGCGAGCCCTCCCGCACACCGTCTACAACGTCTCCAGCGGCAGGCCCTTCACCAACCGCGACCTCGCCGAGGCCGTGCGGGCGATCGTCCCCGGCCCGCCGCCCGGCCTGCTGCCCGGACGGTCCGGCGGCCCCGGCGGCAACCCCTTCCTCGACATCGCCCGGCTCACCCGCGACACCGGCTTCGAGCCGGCCTTCGACCTGGTCAAGGCGGTCGCCGACTACGTCGCCTGGCGCGCCCGCAACCTCCGCTGAACCGATCGGGCGCGGCGTCAGGAGGCCGTCCGGGTGATCGAGTCGACGCGGCGGACCCGCCCGTCCGGGGCGAGCCGGGCGAACACGTGGGCCTCGATCCGCAGCGTCCTGTCCTTCCTGGTCAGGACGGTCATGATGAAGCGGGCGGCGGCCCGGTCGCCGTCGAGCAGCGTCTCGTGGACCTGGATGTCCAGCTCGCGGGCGTTCCTGCGGGCCGGGCCGGCGTGGTCGATCAGCCGCCGGCGGTCCAGGACGACGCCGTCGTTGCGGTATTCGAGGTCGGGGGTGTAGTAGCGGTCCACGATCGCGGCCGGGTCCTCCTCGCTGAAGGCCAGCTCGTACGGCAGGCGCGTCAGGAAGGCATGGAAGTCGGGCATCAGACCACCTCGAACGTGCTCATCATGGCCATGTCCTCGTGTTCGAGATTGTGGCAGTGCAGGACGTACCGGCCCCGGTAGCCGGTGAAACGGGTGATGATCTCCACGGTCTGCGCCTCCCGCAGCTCGACGGTGTCCTTCCATTCCGGCGGGCCGTCCGGCCGCTCGCCGCCGACCGAGAGCACCTGGAAGGGCGCCAGGTGCAGGTGGACGGGGTGGGCGACGTCGCTGGTCAACCGCCAGACCTCCACCTGGCCGAGCTTGGGCCGGGCGTCGACCCGGCGGACGTCGAAGGGCCTGCCGTTGATCAGCCAGCCGGTGTGGCCGTGCAGGTCGCCGCTGCTGAACTCGAAGTCGCGGGTCGCCGCGGCCGCCGCCGGGTCGAGCCGTTCGACGGTGGACAGCGTCCCGGGGATCGCCGAGTCGTCGCGGGCGTCGCGTTCGACGGTGAAGCGCATCACCTGGGCCTGTGGGCCTTCGCCCAGCAGGTTGCGCAGCTCGACGTGGTCGCCGACCCGGTAGGCGGCGAAGTCCACGATCACGTCGGCGCGTTCGCCGGGCGCCAGCCGTACGCGCTGGACGGGACGCGGCGCCGCCAGCAGGCCGCCGTCGCTGCCGATCCGGGTCAGCGTGCCGCCGGGCGACAGGGCCAGCTCGTACGTGCGGGCGTTGGAGGCGTTGAGCAGCCGCAGCCGGTAGCGGGCGCGGTCCACGCCGAACCGCGGCCAGGGCGCGCCGTTGACCAGGATGACGTCGCCCAGCACGCCGCCCATGAACGCCTCGCGGGCGCTGGGGCCGTCGGGCCTGGCCGGGTAGGGCATCGTCCCGTCGGCCTGGAAGGACCGGTCGCAGATCAGCAGCGGCACGTCCCGCTCGCCCGACGGGAGCGGCAGCCTGTCCTGCTCGTCGTCGTCCACGAGGAAGAAGCCGGCCAGGCCGCGCCAGACCTGCGGCCCGGTGTGGTCCATGCGGTGGTCGTGGTACCACAGCGTGGCCGCGCGCTGCTCCAGCGGGAATGCGTAGTCGCGCTGGGCGCCCGGCTGGACCAGGTCGGTGGGGAAGCCGTCGGACTCCGGCGGGGTGTGCCCGCCGTGCAGGTGGGTGACCGTCGGCGCGGGCAGGCGGTTGCCGACGCGCACGACGGTCCTGCGGCCGGAGCGCGCCCGGATGGTGGGCCCGGGGAACTGCCCGTCGTAGCCCCAGATCGGGGTGCGCAGGCCCGGCAGGATCTCCACCTCGGCGGGGCGCTGGACGAGCTCGTAGTAGTCGGCGCCCGCGTCGGTCCTGGACGGCTTCGCCACCGCGGGCAGTGGGAGCGGCACGGCGTACGGCGCGGGCAGCGGCGCGTCGCTCGTCAGGAGCTGCGGCAGCGGGGTGCGGGTCAGCAGCGAGCAGCCCGACACGCCCAGCGCCGCGCCCACGCCGAGCAGCCGCAGCGCCTGCCGTCTCGTCATTCCTGTCATGCCGTTCTTACCGGTCATATCGGTCATGCCGCCGACGTCGTCCGGAGGCGGCCGGCGGTCCAGATCCGCGTGGTCTGCACCAGGCTGCCGCCGAACATGAGCACGCCGAGCGGCACGTGCACGCTCTTCACGTGCGCCATGCCCAGCGCCATCTGGACCAGCGTCATCACCAGCATGCCCACGGCGGGCAGGATGGCGGCCCGCTGCCGGGTCATCACCGCGGCGACCAGGTACAGCAGCACGGTGGCCGCGACGGCCAGGGCCGTGGCGCTGTGGGCCGCGCGGCCGTCCGGCGAGCTCAGCAGCAGCCCGGCGGTGACGGCCTGGATCAGCAGGGCGACGGTCTGCGCGACGAGCGCGATACGCAGGAACATGATGGTTCTCCTAACGGGTCGAGGGGCGTGCGGCGACAGCGGCGACGACGATCAGCACGAAGGCGGCCAGCGCGGTCAGGGTGCGCAGGGTGTGGAACAGCTCCCACCGCTGGAAGATCTCGGCGTGGCCGTCCGGCACCTGGCCGGCGGCCCACTCACGGAACCGCGCGTGCAGCGGGACGTTGCCGAACACGGTGATCAGCAGCGAGGCCAGAGCCAGCGCTCCGGCGCCCGACGCCAGCCGGCGGGGCAGGTCGCGGGCGGCGAGCGCCAGGCCGAAGGTGGTCAGGACGGCCAGGGCCATCGCGCTCTGCATGACCGGCTCGTTGACCTTCATCATCGTGGTGTGGAAGGTCAGCCGCACGTCCAGCGGTACGGCCCCGAACGTGGGCACCACGTTGGCCGCACCGTATCCGAACGCGCCCGCGAGCAGCCCGGTAGCCAGCAGCGCGGCGCCATGGAGGTACCTGACTCGGGTTCTCATGACTGGTAATCGTCGTCCTGCCGGGGCTTCTTGGCGTCCGACCGGCGGACTCATCTGCGGCTACCCCAGGGGGATCAAACGCCGGCCGCGACTACGCCGCCGGATGTAGTCGCGCGCTACCGCGCCAGGCGCGTGAAGGCCCGCGACCAGGGCGATCCCGGTCACGGGCTCTCCCGGGCGGCGGGCTCGGCCCCGTGGCCCGTGGAGCCGCTAATCCGTATTACTCCCGCCCTGCCCCTTGACGGCGACGAAGCCCGTACTGAATGCTCTCATCCACGCTAATGCGCATTACCTCAGGGAAGGTGAGATGGGACGCATCACGCAGCGCGACATCGCCCGGCTGGCCGGCGTCAGCCAGACCACGGTCTCGCTGGTGCTCAACAACCGTCCGGGAGCCGAGACGCGGATCCCGGCGGAGACCAGGGACCGGGTGCTGCGCGTCATCAGGGAGACGGGGTACGTGGCCGACCCGCTGGCCCGGCGGCTGGCGGCGGGCAGGAACCGGATCCTCGGCGTCTTCACCTACGAGCCGGTCTTCCCGAGCGCGACGGGCGACTTCTACCACCCGTTCCTCGTCGGCATCGAGGAGTCGGCCGAGCAGGTGGGCTGCGACCTGCTGCTGCTGACCAGCGCCCCGCTGGTCGACGGCCGCAAGCGCGTCTACCACCAGGACCACCGCCTGCGCCTGGCCGACGGCTGCGTCCTGCTCGGCCGCGAGCTCGACCGCGAGGAGCTGGCCCGGTTGGTCGCCGAGGGGTACCCGTTCGTCTCGGTGGGCCGCCGCGACGACGCGGGAGGGCCGGTCTCCTACGTCGGCGCCGACTACGGCGGCTCGGTGCGCGAGCTGGTGGCCCGGGCGCGCGGCCTGGGCCACGAGAGCTTCGCCTACGTCGGCCACGGCGAAGGCCCGGAGTCGTTCGCCGACCGCCACCGCGCGTTCACGGAGGGGACGGCGGGGCTGCGGGCCGTCACCATCCCATTGGGCGACCCCGAGGACGTCCTGCGCACCGGCGCCACCGCGATCTTCGTGGAGGAGTACGCCGACGCCGCGGTCATCCTCCAGGCGGCCCGCGAACGCGGCCTGGCCGTGCCGGGCGACCTGTCGATCGTCACGCTCGGCGATCCCACCAGGCCCGCGCCGACCGACATCGACTTCACCGGCTTCCGCATCCCGCGCGCCGAGATGGGCCGGCAGGCGGTGGAGGTCCTCACCGAACTCATCGAGGGCAGCGGCCCGGTCCAGCGGCTGCTCCCGTGCGAACTCGTCAAGGGCTCGACCCTGGGAAGGAACAACGTTGCGTGAGCTGAGTACCGAGGTGCTGGTCGTCGGGGGCGGCCTCGGGGGAGTGGCGGCGGCGCTCGCGGCGCTCGGAGCCGGCAGACGGGTGATCCTCACCGAGGAGCACGACTGGCTGGGCGGGCAGCTCACCAGCCAGGCCGTGCCGCCGGACGAGCACACCTGGGTCGAGCGGTTCGGCGTCACGGCGAGCTACCGCGCGCTGCGCGACGGCATCCGCGACTACTACCGCCGGCACTTCCCCCTCACCGAGGCCGCGCGGGGATGGCGCGAGCTCAACCCCGGCGCCGGCTGGGTGAGCCCGCTCTGCCACGAGCCCCGGGTGGCGGTGGCGGTCATCGAGTCCATGCTGGCCCCCCACCGGGGGAGCGGGCGGCTGACGGTGCTGCAGCCGTACGCGCCGGTGGGCGCCGAGACCGACGGCGACCGCGTCCTGTCGGTACGGCTGCGCCACGGCTCGGACGAGGTCGTGGTCACCGCCCCCTACATCCTGGACGCCACCGAGACCGGCGAGCTGCTGCCGCTCACCGGCACCGAGTACGTCACCGGCTTCGAGTCGCGGGCCGACACCGGCGAGCCCAGCGCCCCCGAGCAGGCGCAGCCGCTCAACATGCAGGCCGTCTCGGTCTGCTTCGCGATCGACCACGCCGACGGCGACCACACCATCGACCGGCCCGACTCGTACGGCTTCTGGCGCGACTTCGAGCTGCCCTTCTGGGGCGGCAAGCTGCTGGGCTGGCGCAGCCCGAACCCGCGCACGCTGGAGATCGGCGAGCGCAGCTTCACCCCCAACCCCGGCGACGACCCGCTCCAGGTCCGCGCCGACCAGCGGCGCAACCCCGGCGACGGCAACCTGTGGACCTTCCGCCGGATCGCCGCCCGCGACCTGTTCACCCCCGGCGCCTACGCCAGCGACATCTGCCTGGTCAACTGGCCGATGATCGACTACGTGCTGGGCCCGGCCTACGACGTGCCCGACGCCGGCGCCCACCTGGCCGCCGCGCGCGAGTTGTCCCGGTCGGTCCTGTACTGGCTGCAGACCGAGGCCCCGCGCCCCGACGGCGGCACCGGCTGGCCGGGGCTCAGGCTCCGCGGCGACGTGACCGGCTCGGCCGACGGCCTGGCCCAGGCCCCCTACATCCGCGAGTCCCGCCGCATCCTGGCCGAGCACACCGTCGTCGAGCAGGACGTCGTCAAGGGCGCCCGCTACGGCGACTCGGCCGGCATCGGCATGTACCGCATCGACCTGCACCCCTCGACCGGCGGCGACAACTACATCGACGTGCCGAGCGCGCCCTTCGAGATCCCCCTGGGCGCCCTCGTCCCGAGACGGGTGGACAACCTGCTGCCCGCCGGCAAGAACCTCGGCACCACGCACATCACCAACGGCTGCTACCGGCTGCACCCCGTCGAGTGGAACATCGGCGAGGCCGCGGGCGCGCTGGCCGCCTTCTGCCTGGACAGGTCGGTGCTCCCGCGTGCCGTCCGGAACGATCCAGAGCTGCTGGCCTGCTTCCAGGACCGGCTGGAAGCACAGGGGATCGAACTCCACTGGCCGGATATTTCCGGATATTAACCCCCTAAGGAGTAACGACATGCGCATCAAGGTGACCGCGCTCGGCCTGGCGGGCGCGCTGGCCCTGGCGGCCTGCGGATCGTCCGCGGAGCCGCAGGACGGCCCCGTCTCGTTGCGAATGACGATCTGGACCGGCAACGAGGCCCACCTCAAGCTCTTCAACGACATCGCGGCCGAGTACCGGAAGACCCACCCGAACATCTCGGTCAAGTACGACACCCTTCCGGTGGAGACCTACACCACCACGCTGACCACCCAGATGGCCGGCGGGAACGCTCCCGACCTGGCCTGGATCTTCGAGAACGCGGCCCCCGACTTCGTCAGCTCCGGCGCGCTCGCACCCCTCGGCAACCTGGTCAAGCCCGAAGAACTCGTGCCCAGCACCACCAAGCTCTGGCAGAAGGACGGCACGCTCTACGCCTACCCCTTCTCCACCTCGCCCTTCGGCGTCTTCGTCAACACCGACCTGCTCAAGCAGGCCGGGCAGAGCGTGCCCGCGAAGGGCTGGACGTGGGACGAGGCCGTCAAGATCGCCTCGGCCGTGCAGAAGAAGACCGGCAAGGCCGGCCTGGTCGTACGCGACTTCGACTACAAGGGCTGGGACAACCTGGCCTCCGTCTGGGGCGGCTGGGGCGCCGAGGCCTGGAGCGAGGACGGCGGGACCTGCGGGTTCGGCAAGCCGGAGATGGTCGAGGCGATGCGCTTCCTGCACAAGGCGATCTTCACCGACAAGGCCATGCCCGCCCCCGGCACCACCGCCGACTTCTTCGCCGGCGAGGCCGGGATGACGATCACCCAGATCTCCCGCGCCTCGCTGCTCAAGGACGGCGCCTTCGCCTGGGACCTGGTGACGCTGCCCACCGGCCCGAAGGGCGAGTACAGCGTGATCGGCCAGGCGGGCATCGGAGTGATCAAGAAGTCCAGGAACGCCCAGGCCGCCGCCGACTTCCTGTCCTTCTTCACCAACCCTGACAACTCCGCCAAGCTCGCCCAGTTCTTCCCGCCGCCCCGGCAGCCGCTGCTGACCGCCGACTCCCTCGCCAAGAGCAACCCCCTGCTCAAGCCCGAGCAGCTGCAGAAGGTCGTGGTGGACGGCATCGCCGCCGGGCGCGTCAAGCCCAGCCACGTCGGTCAGGCCGAGATCGGCCAGGCCGTCCGCGCCCGGCTGGACCAGCTCTGGCTGCCGGACGCCGACCCCGCCGCGGTGATGAACGACGTGTGCGCCGCCGTCCAGCCGATGCTGGCGCCGTGATGGCGGTGTCCCTGACCCGCCGGGCACGCGGCGTCACCCGCGGGGGCTGGTGGACCGTCCGGCGGCGCGACCACCTGCTCGGTTACCTGTTCATCGGGCCGCAGCTCGTGGGCAGCCTGCTCTTCGTCTTCCTGCCGCTGGCGATGGTCGTCTTCTACAGCCTCAACGAGTGGAACGTCCTGGCCGACACCTTCGGCTTCGTCGGCGCCGACAACTACCGGCGGCTGCTGAGCGACCCCAACGTGCCGTCGGTGCTGGCGGCCACCGGGCTCTTCTCGGCCGGGCTGGTCGTGGTCAACCTGGCGCTGGCGCTGCTGCTGGCCGTCCTGCTGAACCAGCGCCTGCGCGGCACCACCCTGTTCAGGACGCTGTTCTTCTCCCCGGTGGTCGTCTCGCTCGTGGCCTGGACGATCGTGTGGGGCTTCCTGCTGCAGGACAACGGCGGCCTCAACGCCATCCTGCGGGTGCTCGGCGTCGAGGGCCCCAACTGGCTGCGCACCGGCTCGTGGGCGATGGTCTCGGTCATCGTGGTCCAGGTCTTCAAGAACGTCGGCCTCAACATGGTGCTCTTCCTGGCGGCGCTGCAGGGCGTGCCGAAGGAGCTGTTCGAGGCGGCCCGGCTGGACGGCGCCTCGGCCTGGACCCGGTTCCGCCGGATCACGCTGCCCATGATCAGCCCGACCGTGCTGCTCACCTCGATCATCACGGTCGCCGGGTCGTTGCAGGTGTTCGCCCAGATCGCGGTGCTCACCCAGGGCGGCCCCGGCACCTCGACCACCGTGCTCGTCTACTACCTGTACCAGCAGGCCTTCCAGTTCCACCACTTCGGTTACGGGGCCACGCTGTCGGTGCTGCTGTTCGTGATCGTGCTCGCCCTCACCCTGTTGCAGTGGCGCATGCGCAGGAAGTGGGTGTTCCATGAGGCGTAAGACCCTGCTGTACGGCCTGCTGTGCGTGCTCTGCCTGCCGTTCGTCTTCCCGACCTGGTGGATGGCCACCTCGTCGCTGAAGCCGGTGAGCGAGATCTTCGCCTTCCCGCCCTCGCTGTGGCCCGGCCGGCCCACCCTGGAGGCCTACCGGCAGGTCTTCGAGCTGCAACCGTTCGCCCGCCAGTACTGGAACAGCCTCTACATCGCCGTCGTCGTCACCGTCGGCACGCTGGCCGTCTCCGCCCTGGCCGGCTACGCCTTCGCGCGGATCCGCTTCCGCGGCTCGAACGTGCTGTTCGTGATCGTCCTGACCGGCCTGCTGATCCCGAGCGAGGTGACGATCGTCCCGCTGTTCCAGCTCTTCCACGGCTGGGGGCTGACCGACACGCACTGGCCGCTCGTCCTGGTGCCGATGCTGGGCGCGCCCAGCGTGCTGGCCACGTTCATCATGCGGCAGTTCTTCCTGGTGCTGCCCCGCGAACTCGAAGAGGCCGCCGCCGTGGACGGCCTGGGACGGTTCGCCACGTTCCGGAGCATCGCGCTCCCGCTGGCCCGCCCCGCCCTCGGAGCCGTGGCGATCTTCACCTTCCTGCACAGCTGGAACCTCTACCTGGAACCCATCGTCTTCCTGTCCAGCCCGGAGAAGTTCACCCTGCCCCAGGCCCTGACCCAGTTCGTCGACGCGTACGGCGGCCCGATGTGGAACGTCCAGCTCGCGGCCGCCTCCATGACGGCGCTGCCGGTGCTGGTGGTCTTCGTCCTGGCCCAGAAACAGTTCGTCGAGGGCCTGGCCCACACCGGCCTGAAGGGATGACCGACCCCGCGGGCGGCTTGAGGTGTTCGGTGGTCAGCTCGCCGAGCGCGCTCCCGGCCGCCTCCGCCGAGTCGCGATGGTGGACGGCGACCCGGTCACCCTGGGCGGCGAACGCCATGGCGACCGCCCTCCCGGTGTCGGCCGCCGGGTCAGCCGCCGTGTTCGGCCCAGTCGTGCAGGGCGTCGACGGTGCCGGAGGCGTCGAGGTTGAGCGCCGCCTCGATCAGCGCCAGATGCGTGAACGCCTGCGGATAGTTCCCCGCCATGTGCCCGTCGCCGGTCATCTCCTCGGCGAACAGCCTGAGCGGCTCGGCCCGCGCGCACAGCGTCTCGAACCGGTCGCGGGCCTCGGCCGTGCGCCCGGCCAGCACCAGCGCCGACACCATCTCGAACGAGCACATCAGGAACGCCGCCTCCGGCCCGTCCACCCCGTCGCGGGTGGTCTCGGGGTCGTAGCGGTGCACGAGGGCCCCGCCCTCGCCCAGGCGCGACTGGATGTGGTCGAGCGTGCCGAGCACGCGGGGGTCGTCGCCGTCCAGGAAGCCGAGCAGCGGCAGCCGCAGCAGCGAGCCGTCGGCCTGGTCGGAGCCGTAGGACTGGGTGAAGGCGCCGACGCCGGCGTTGTAGCCGCGTTCGAGCAGTTCGTCCCGGACGGCCTCGCGCTCGGCCCGCCACCCGGCCAGGGGCAGGCCGCGCTCGCCGGCCGCCTCCGCCAGCCGGACCGCGCGGTCGAAGCACACCCAGGCGTACAGCTTGGAGTAGGTCCAGTGGCGTTCGCCGCCGCGTACCTCCCAGATGCCGGCGTCCGGTTCCCGCCATCGCTCGCGGGCCCGCTCCACCAGCCGCCACAACACCGGGCCGCCGCTCAGCTCGCCGGTCACGCCGTGGTAGGCCATGGCCGCGTCGAGGATGTGGCCGTAGCTGTCGAGCTGGTGCTGCCCGGCCGCGCCGTTGCCGATGCGCACCGGACGCGAGCCCGCGTACCCCTCCAGATGGCCGAGGACGGTCTCCTCCGCGACCGGCCCGCCGGCGACGCCGAACACCGGCGGCAGGTCCCCCTCGTGGATCGCGCACTGCCCGAGCAGGAACGTCAGGTAGCGGCCCGCCTCCTCACGATGGCCGAGCCGCAGCAGCGCGAGCACCATCAGGGCGGCGTCGCGGTGCCACACGTACCGGTAGTCCCAGTTGCGCGGCCCGCCCAGCCACTCCGGCAGCGACGTCGTCGGCGCCGCGAGCAGCCCGCCGCTCTCGTCGAACAGCAGCCCGCGCAGCACGATCGCGCTGCGCCGCACCTGCCGCGCCCCCACCCCGCCGTACGCCGACCGCGACGACCACGAACGCCACGACCGCACCGTGGCCTCCAGCAGCCGCCCGGGATCGCGGACGGGCGCGTGACCCTGCCCCGCGTAGTCGAGCGCGACCGCCCACGACTCGCCCGCGCCGAGCGTGGTCTCGGCCACCGGCCCCGGCGTGCCGGTCAGCAGCAGGCCGGACTCCTCGGCCAGCACGCCGTCACGCGCCGTCCAGCGGGCCTCGCGGGTGGCGTAGTCGGGCCTGGCCAGCACCCGCGAGCGCACGACCGCCCGCCCGCGCTCGCACCTGGCCCACCGCACCAGCAGCCGGACGGGCACCACGCCGTCGCCGCCCGCCTCGGGCAGGGCCGTGGCGAAGAAGTCGTGCACCACGACCTCGCACTCGCGCCCGACCCAGCGGGTGCGCAGCACCAGCGTCTCCTCGACGTAGGCGCGGCCGTCCACCCGCGCGCCCGCCACGTCGAACTCCCACGCCCCGCCGACCCGCCGGTCGAGGACCCGGGCGAACACGCTCGGGCCGTCGAAGCGCGGCGCGCACATCCACTCCACCGCCCCGCCGGGCGCGACGAGCGCCGCCGTGTGGCAGTCCGACAGGAACGCGTACGCCCCGATCGGCGGAAATCCCCCGGCCATCCGTGCACCCCGTACCCCTTCATCGCGCCCCCCGTGCCGGGTTGCCCGATGTCGTCGCAGGTTAAACGGGGTGCGCGGGCAGCCGGCGGTCGAGCAGCAGCGCGCCGCGGCCGGGCAGCAGCGAGGCGCCCCACTCGCGCAGCGCGGCCGGTGCGGGGCCGCCGGCGTCGGCGGTGTCGAGCAGGTCGGCCCAGTCGAGCAGCGACTCGGCCAGCATGAGCGGCACCCCGCTGCGTTCGTGCACCTCGGCGGCGGCCTCGAAGTGCTCGCTCGCCCGCCGCGGATCGCCCATCGTCACGCACAGGTGGGCCAGGTAGTGGTGGCCGCAGTGGTGGGCGACCGTGCCGTGACCGAACGTCTCGCCGTCGGCGGCCAGCGAGGCGTACAACCGCTCGGCCAGCTCCGGACGGCGCAGGTGCGCGGCGGCCACGGCCAGGTTGTCCAAGGCGGGCCGGTGGGCCATGTTGCGCGGCGGCACGCCGCCGCGGTCGGCCAGGATGCGGTCCAGCAACGGCCCGGCCTCCTCGTCGCCCATCTCGCACAGGTAGCGCAGCACGGCGTGCACCGGGTCCACCCGGGGCGCCTGGGCGGCGCGGCGCAGCCGGTCGCGCAGCTCCCACAGCCGCCCCTGGAGGCGGCGGATCTCGGAGATCTGCTCGGAGTAGATGGCCACGGCCTCCAGGCGGCGGCCGATCTCGGAGCCGAGCCGCATGGCCGACATCGCCTCGGACTCGGCCTGGGCCAGGTCGCCCTGCATGAGCGTCAGGCCCGCCCTGGAGTAGCCGATCAGCCAGTTGAGCTGCGGCTGGGCCAGCCGGCGGGCCAGCTCGTCGGCCTGGTCGAGCAGCGTCGCGGCGCGCGCGGTGTCGCCGCTGTCCAGCACGGGCGGGGTGCGCTGCACGTAGGCGTGGAACAGCGCCAGGTCGTCGCCCGTGCGGCGGGCCGCCTCCAGCATCTCGTCGCCGTCGCGGTGGCGCTGGTGCAGCGGGTCGGCGGGGATGATCGTCAGGCTGCGCATGCCGAGCACGCTGGCCAGCGTGCGCGGGTCGCCCGACTTGCGGGCCAGCGCGACCGCCTCGTCGCTCAGCGCGAAGCGCCGCTCGCCGTCGGGCGCCCAGATGAGCTCGGAGGCGAGCTGGGCGGCCAGCAGCGCCCGCGTGCTCAGGTCGGTGGAGTCCACCAGCCTGCGCGCCTCGGTCAGCAGCGCGATGCGGCGCTGGTCGGGGGCGGCGGAGATGCTGGAGAAGCCGCGGTCGCCGCCGAGCGCGGCCACCACGATCAGGTCGTCGCGCCCGCACTCCCTGGCCAGCTCGGCGGCCTGGTGCAGGGTCTCCCTGGCCTCCGGGTGCCCGGCCAGCCACATCGCCCGCCCGCAGTCCATCAGCAGCTCGGCGCGCCGCTCGGGGGAGGCGCCGGGGAAGTCCTCCAGCAGGCCGAGCACCCGCTGGTACCAGGTGACCGCCTCGCGGTGGGCCAGCCCGGCCAGCGCGTGGCGGGCCGCCTGCCCGCCCGCCTCGGCGGCCTCGGCCGTCCGGCGGGGGTCGCGGCCGTGCTCGGCGGCGGCCAGCAGGTGGGTGGCCACGACGTACGGGCGCGACTCCATGGCCTGCGGGTCGGCCCGGCACAGGGCGTCGGCGACCCGGCCGTGCAGCAGCCCGGCGCGCGGGGCCGACAGCGTGGCGTACAGGGCGGTACGGGTCAGCTCGTGGGAGAACTGGCACTGGCCGCCGTCGGCCATGGTCACCAGGCCCGCGCCCATGGCCTCCTCGACGGCGGCCACGAAACGCGCCTCGTCCAGGCCGAGACCCAGGCGCAGCGCGGCCGACTCCATGCGTTCGGCCACGGCCAGCAGGCTGACCAGGTCGCGGGCGTCGGGGTGGAGCTGGGCCAGGCGCGCCCGCACCATGCGGGTGACCGAGTCGGGGACGGTCAGCGCGTCGAGGTCGGCGCCCGCGGCCAGCTCCCTGGCCACCTCGGTGACCAGGAACGCGTTGCCGCCGGTGATCCGGTAGAGCAGCTCGGGGTCGCCGTCGCTGCGCACCTCCGACAGGGCCCGGCTGACCTCGTCCATGCCGAAGGAGGAGACCTGCACCACGCGGCCGTCGGCGGTCAGCTTGTGCAGCTCGGGCATCGCCGACTCGACGGGCACCGGGCGCGAGGTGGCCAGGATCAGCAGCGGCAGCGAGTCGGCGTCCCACATCAGGGAGTGCAACATCTGCAACGACTCCAGCGTCGCCCACTGCAGGTCGTCGATCACCAGCAGCACCGGCCGCACGGTGGCCAGGCGCTCGATCAACGTACGGGCCGCGGCCATCAGGTGGTAGCGCTCGGAGACAGGCTCGGTGGCGGGCGGCACGGCCAGCGACAGCGGGGGAGCGGCCAGCGAGGGCGCGAGCCGGACGAGCTGCCCGCACTGCTGGCCGACCCCGGCCCGCAGCAGCAACGCCGGCGAGGTGCGGGCCAGCCGCTCCACCGCCCCCGCGATCGGCTCGTACGCCTGCCGCGCCGGATCGGTGCACCGTCCCGCCAGCACCGTGAACTGCCGCTTGAGCGCCTGTTGCGCCACGACCGAGGCCAGCCGCGTCTTGCCGACCCCGGGATCGCCCTGGAGGATCACCAGCCCGCTGCCGAACTCGGCCGCCCGCAGCTCCTCCTCCAGCGCCCGCAGCTCCTCGTCCCGGCCGACGAACGGCAGCACGTGCCCGCTGTCCAGCCAGGGTGCCAGGCCGCCGGCGTGCTGGTTGTCGGCGTTCTGCCAGTGGAGCTCGTAGGTGTGCATCGGCTCACGCAGGCCCTTGCCCGGCAGCCGGCCGAGGTCCTTGAACTCGTGGCGGCTGCGGCCCTGGGCCAGGCGGCGCACCAGGTCGGTGCAGAGCACCTGGCCGCCCTCGGCCACCGCGACCAGGCGGGCCGCCTCCACCGTGGGCAGCCCGCTGACGTCGTCGTCCCCCCAGCACACGTCGCCCGACGCCAGCGCGGCCCTGATCGAGATCTTCTCCAGCGCCCGCTCGTTCTCGGCCGCGACGGCCTGCTCGACGGCGATGATCGCGTCGAGCCCCGCCGTGGCCGAGCCGAACACCGCCATCAGCCCGTCGCCCAGGCTCTTGGTGAACGTCGAGCCGCTGGCCGTGACCACCGAGTGCAGGAGCTGGTAGAGGCGGCGGAAGACGACGTTGGCGCGTTCCTCGCCGAGCCTGATCCGCATGGCGGTGGAGCTGACCACGTCGGTGAACAGGATGGTCGCCGTGGTCAGAGTGCCCGGCTCGTGCGGGATGCTCACGCGGGCGGTCCCTCCCTCCGCACGGGGGCTCTGGCGGCCTTGCCGACGCTCTTCCGCACGCCCTTGCGGACGTTGTGGCGGAGCTCACGCGTCCGGCGCGCCGCCTTCGACTGCTTGACGCGCCACTGCGAGGCCAGCTCCTGCGGGATCTGGAAGGCGGCGTGGCCGCCCGAGTGGCGGTCGATCATGGCGATGACGATGTGCTTGCCCGCCCGGCGCACCAGCCAGCGCACCACCGCGTCGACCGGGCCCATCAGGCGGCCGTACCGGTTGCCGGCCCTGGCCACCGCGAACAGCGCGTTGAACCACCACGCCGGCGGCGGCACGTCGAGCAGCGCCGGGACCTGGGCGGCGTTGTAGCGGGCGTCGCGGAAGACCCAGTGCACCAGGCTGCGCGGCAGCTTGCGCCAGCCCAGGTGCATGAACTCCTCCATCTCCGCCAGCAGCACGGCCATCAGCCTGCGGCCCTCTTCGCTCGACTCGTACAGGCGGCCGAGCCGTTCGCTGACCGGCGGCACGTCATCCAGGGTGAGCGGCCGGTCGCGGCACGCCTCGACGCCCATGAGGTGGCCGAAGACGCTCCACGTGTACAGGTGGGCGGCCCTGTCGTCGTCGGTGAGGCGCACCCCCATGCTGTCCAGAGCCTCCCACGTGACGACCGAGAAGTCGAAGATGGTGGCCAGCAGCAGTTCCTGGTTGACCGGCGGGCCGAACCTGGCGGTGTCCCAGTCGTCGCCGAAGTGCTCGGTGGCCAGCGCGCGCACGAACGAGTGCAGGATGCGCAGCCCGATCGCCGTCGTGTGCCCCGGACGGCCCGGGGTCAGGCTGTCGGTGGCCTTGAGTCCCATGACGTCCACCAGCATCTGGCCGGTTTCGGCGACCCGGCGGGTGAGGCTGTGGGTGGCCAGGTCGGACACGCCGGCCAGCACCTTGGCGCTGGAGATCTCGACGTAGGCCATGGGCAGGCACTTGCAGAACAGCGCGACCGCCTGGTACAGCCCGTAGTCGGAGAAGACGGCCTGTCCGCGGGCCAGCAGCTCCGCGTCCTCGCCCCACTCGGGCAGGTCCTTGTTGAAGTCGATGGCGTCGAAGATGGCCGAGGGGCCGGTCTCGCCCGAGGGCGCCCGCGCCTCCCGCTTGGCCCGGCCCAGCTCCACCACGACCGCGCGCAGCATGGACAGGGCGTTCTCCCCGTCGGGCCTGGACTCCAGGTAGCCGGCCACGATCTTGTCGATGTCCGGGTCGGCCTGCTGTCGTAATTGCCGGAACCGTTCCGCCGGCCAGCGCTCGGCGGCGGCGCTCTCGTGCTCGTTCATGTTGCCCGTACTCCAGATCGGGTCAGAGGCCCCCGCGTTTGCGCAGTGCCTCGACGTCCAGCAGCGTGATGGTCCGGCCCTTGACGGCGATGAGGCCGCGGGCGGCGAGCGACTGCAGGGCCCGGTTGACCGCCGGCCGCGACGCGCCGATGAGCGCGGCGAGGTCCGACTGGGTCAGCCCCGGCATGTCCACGACCGGGCCCTGGGCCTGGCCGCGCTTGACCGACAGTTGCAGCAGCAGCTTGGCCAGGCGCCCGCCCAGGTCGAGGAAGGCCAGGTCGGCGGCCTGCCCGGTGAGCCGGCGCACCATCTGCCCGAGCATGCGCAGGAACTCGTCGGCGAGCCCGGGATGCTCCCGCATCAGCTCCAGCAGCCGCGCCCTGGGCAGCGCGAAGATCCAGCAGGGGCGCACGGCGATGATCGACGCCGAGCGCGGCGAGTCGTCCAGCAGCGCCATCTCGCCGAACGTCTCCGCGCGGCCCAGCATGTTGAGCACGATCTCGTCGCCGTGCTCGGTGGTGAAGACGACCTTGACCAGGCCGTCCAGCAGCACGTACAGGGACTCGCCGGGGTCTCCCTGGTGCAGGATGATCTGCCCGTTGCGGTATCTGCGCGCCACCCCGGCGCGTACGGTGCTGACGATCCCGGCCTCTCCCAGCACACGGAACAGCGGCACCTCCGCCAGTACGGCGGCGACCGCCTGGACGTCGTGCGGAACCGCCCCGCTGCTGGCGCTCATGGAAGAACTTTAGGACGCCAACGACGATCGGGCAGTAAGTGGTAAGCGATCTCCCGAATGTGACGAGCGCCACACCCGCACTGTGTCGTCCGCGACAGTGCGCGAAGGTCGCCGGGAGCACCGTTGGGGGGCCGGCCGAACGAGGTTGACCCCCAAGGACCCCGGCCGGCGGGGAGACGATGATGCAGTTGGATACGTTGGAGCGCCGCGACACCGCCACCCTCGTGTCGGACGCCCAGGAGGGCGACGCCCGGGCGTGGGAGCGGCTGGTCGAGGAGTTCACGCCGATGCTGCGGTCGAGGATCCGGCGCTTCAGGCTCGGCCACGAGGACGCCCAGGACGTGCTGCAGACCACCTGGATGCTGGCCTGGCAGAACCTCAAGAGCGTGGCCGACCCCCAGCGCATGCCCGGCTGGCTGGCCACGATCGCCTTCCGCGAGTGCCTGAAGCTGACCAGGCGCACCCGCGAGATCTGCACGCCCGACCTCGACACCCTCGGCAGCACGGACGACGTGGACAGGGAACTGGCCAGGATCTGGCTGGCCGGCACGCTGGAGGAGCTGGTCGAGGAGCTGCCCACGGCCCAGCGCGTGCTGTTTCGAGCACTCACGGAAACCTCCGAGCCGCACTACGTGGACGTCGCCCGCAGGCTGGGCCGCCCGGTCGGCAGCATCGGCCCCACCCGGGCCCGCTGCTTCGCCAAGCTGCGCGGCCTCCTGCAGGACCGCGAGATCACCAGGGACTTCCTGGACTGAGTCCTACTTTCCTGACCTCTCAAGAGGGATCGCCTCCAGGAAGGGCTCGAAGTCGAAGCGCGCCATCTCGTAGGCGTCGGGGTCGGTCTCCTCGGGGAAGGCGTAGACCCTGCGCCGCATCCCGGGGAGCAGCCGGGCGGCCCCGGGCTCCTCGGGGACCGGCTCCGGCAGCGTGCCGCGGGCCGTCTCCGCCTCCAGGGCCGCGGTGAGCTCCGGCCCGAACGGCGGGTCGTACAGCGCGCCCACCCGCTGGTAGGTGCGGAAGTAGCCGACGATGAAGCGCATGCGGTCGGGGTAGGAGACCCAGTCGGCCACCCCGGCCGTGGCCTGCTCGACGTCGTCGGGGATGAACTCCTCGGCGAGCTTGCGCACCTTCTCGTTCCTGATCGGCCGCCAGGCGAGCGCCATGTCCACGCCCGGGGGCGGGGTGAGCGGCCGGCCGACCTTGATGTCGCTGAGCGGCGTGCTCACGGCGAACAGGTGGCGGGTGTACAGCGAGGACCACTTGGCCTCCAGCACCCGCGTCAGCCACGGCTGGTCCTCGTGCCGGGCGCTGAACAGGGGGAAGCGGGGGAAGGGCCGCCGGGTCACCAGCGAGCGCAGCGACCGCCACGACACCCGGGTCAGCCACCGCACCGGCCGGTACAGCACCAGCTCCAGAGCCTTCTGCGCGCGCTTCTGCTCGTACGCCGACAGCGCCACGCTGGCCCCGAACATCAGCTCGGCCCGCTCGTCCGGGTCGGTGGCCGCGCGCGCCTCGGTCAGCAGCCGGGCCGCGTCCCGCAGGTAGCGCTCGTCGGCCTCCTCCAGCAGCCCGGACAGGAACTCCGGCGGCATCGGCGTGTTCTCCGACTTCGGGCTCACCTTGACGTAGCAGTCGGGCGTGCCGTTCCACAGGTTGGCCGCCAGGCTCGCGGTCTCCAGGAAGATCGCCCGGTTGGCCAGCGCCAGCCCGAGCTGGTAGCTGGGGCCCAGCAGGGTCAGCAACGTGGCGCGGAACAGGCGGCGCAGGCGCGCGGGCACGTGCAGCCGGTCGCCGAAGCCCGTCAGGAAGGGGGAGCCGGGGGTCAGGTCGAGGCTCTCGCCGACCGCCTTGGAGGTCCATTTGGCGTAGCAGTACCAGTTGGTCGCGTCCTGGCCCAGGTGCTGGGCGAGGTCCCCGGCGACGCGGTGGTAGCCATGGGCGATGACCATGGCCTCCAGAGCAGGGTTCCTGTCCTTGCAGGCGGCGATGCGGAGCACGTCGTCAGCCGTCATCGGGGCGCCTGGCGCGAGCGCTTGTTCCACGTCGGACATGGGGTCTCCCGTCAGTGGTCCCCCCTGGGACCGTCGATCCTCACCGGGTCAGAGCGCGTCCGGTGACGTGAGATACAGGGCGGCGGTCTCGCATTGCCCCGTGACCGCCGGCCCGGAGCGTAGGGCGGGTGACTTGCGGTGTGCTTGCAGGGCGCCGGGGCCTCCGGCGCCGGCCGCCCCGGGAGGGGCCCGGGGCGGCGGCCGTCATTCCTTCACCGATATCTTGCTGATCACGACGAAGCCGCCGAGCGCCCCCGCGGAGCCGGCGGCCGTCGTCGTCGTGAGGTTGACCACCAGGTCATAGGTGCCGGGGCCGAGCTGGCCGCGCATCGGGACCGACGCGGTGTAGCGTCCCGATCCAGGGGTGAAGGTCATCTCCACGGGAGGCGTGGGATGACGGGTCTCACCACCTCCCAGCAGGTCGGCGATGATCTCCAAGTGCCACCGTCCAGCCAGCCAGTCGACCAGCTCGCCGGCGACCTCCCAGCTCACGTCCACGGTCCAGCCCTCGCCGCATCTCACGACGTTCGTGGGCTGGGCGCCCGGGTCGACAACCTGGCCGTGCAGAACGCCGCTCAGTTGCTCGGCCGGGACCTTCATCACCTGGAACTCACCGGTCGCCATGTCGCTGTCTCCTTTCCGGGGGGAACCAGGTCCCCGTACGGAGAGGCAGAGCGGCAGGGCGGCCAGGTAAATACCGGGTGTATTCAAGGACACAAACGGGCCCGCCGGACGTCGGCCGGCCACCGCGCAACCGGCGCTCCCGCCCTGGCCGACTACGGTGAAGGCATGATCCACGACCGTCCGGCCGGGCCCTCCGGCGCGTCTGCGGCCCGGCTCGCCGCCGACTGGCTGGCGCTGGCGGGCGGCTCGCCGGCCGCGCGGGCCGCCGGCGCCGAGCTGATCGCCCGCTGGGCCGAACCCCACCGCCGCTACCACACCCTCGGCCACCTCGCCGCCGTGCTGGCCGCCGTCGACGACCTGGCCGGGGAGGCCGCCGACCCCGCCGCGGTGCGGCTGGCCGCCTGGTTCCACGACGCCGTCTACGACGGCAGGCCCGGCTGGGACGAGGAGCGCAGCGCCCAGCTCGCCCAGGCCCGCCTGCCGCGCTGCGGGGTGCCGCCGGCCCGGGTCGCCGCGACCGCCAGGCTGGTCCGCCTGACCGCCGCCCACGACACGGTGGCCGCCGGCGACCGCGACGGGGCCGTGCTGTGCGACGCCGACCTGGCCGTGCTGGGCCGCCCCGGCTACGACGCCTACGCCGCCGACATCCGCCGCGAGTACGCGCACGTGCCCGACGGCCTGTTCCGGCAGGGCCGCTCGCAGGTGCTGCGCAGGCTGCTGGCCGCGCCGCGGCTCTACCGTACGGACCGGGCCCGCGAGCTGTGGGAGGAACACGCCCGCGCCAACATGAACGCCGAACTGACCCGCCTGGAACGCGGCTGAGTACGGCTCAGGGCGTGTGGCGCTTGCGGCGGCGCAGACCGGCGGCGATCAGGCGGCGCAGCAGCTCGCGCGAGCTGACCGGCTCGGCGCCCAGCGACACCGCCCGCGCGTGCACGGTCTCCGGCACGTCGTAGTGATCCCGGTCGAAGGCCCGGCCCGGCACCCCGAGCCGCGCCGCGAACGCGTGGAGCTCCTCCAGCGAGCTGTCGCTCACCAGGTGCGACCACATCAGGCCGCGCGGCCCCGGCCAGTCGGGGGGATCGATCAGAACCGTCACGCCCTCAAGGGTAGGACCCTGCCGCGCACGCTCAACTCGCCCAGATCGGGCACCACGACGTGCGCGCCGTGCCCGGCCAGCGCGGCGGCGTCGCCCGGACCGTCGCGGGTGACCGCGACCACCAGCCCGAAGCCGCCCTTGCCGCCCGCCTGGACGCCCGGCAGCGCCGCGTCCACCACGGAGGCCCGGCCGGCGGGCAGCGCCAGACGGCGTACGGCCTCCAGGAACAGGGCGGGGTCCGGCTTTCCCGGCAGGTTCATCAGAGCCGCGTCGCCGCCGTCCACGACCACGTCGAACAGGTGCGCCACGCCCGCGGCGGTCACCAGCCTGCGGCCGTGCAGGCTGGCCGAGACGGCGGCCGTGCGGGCGCCCCTGCGGCGCAGCTCGTGCAGCAGCGCCACGGTGGCGGGGAAGGCGGCCACGCCGTACTTGTCCACCTGCGCGATGAAGATCTGGTCCTTGGCCAGGCCGAGCCCGTGGACGGTGGGCGCGCCGGGCTCGTCGTCGGGACCGCCCTCGGGCACGGCGATGCCGCGGGAGGCGAGGAAGGTGCGGACGCCGTCGAGCCGCGGCCGGCCGTCGACGTGCCGGAGGTAGTCGTCACGGATGTCGAACGGCTCGGAGCGGCCGCGCAGGAAGGCGTCGAAGACGTGTTTCCAGGCGGCCGCGTGCCCGCGGGCGGTGTCGGTGACCACGCCGTCGATGTCGAACACGACGGCGCCGATCGAGGCCAGGTCGATGACGGGCTCGTTCACCCTGTGAACGTAACCGCTCTACCAGGCGACGGGTAGTTCCTTGACCCCGTAGACGATGGCCAGCTCCCGGAACGGCACCTCGCCCGAGACGCGCAGGTCCGGGAAGCGGCGCAGCAGGGCGGGGAAGGCGATGCGCATCTCCATCTGGGCGAGCGGCGCGCCGATGCAGCGGTGGATGCCGTGGCCGAAGGCCAGGTGCGAGCCGGCGGTCTCGCGGCCGGGACGCACCTCGTCCATGTCCGGGCCCAGAGAGGGGTCGCGGTTGGCGCCGGTCAGCGAGCACAGCACCATCTCGCCCTTCTTGATCGGCACACCGTGCAGCTCCAGGTCCTCGCGGGCGAAGCGCGGGAAGGCCACCTGCACGACCGTCATGTAGCGCAGCAGCTCCTCGACCACGTCGTTGACGTAGCCGTCCACCTCGCGCACCTTGGCGGCCTGCTCCGGGTTGCGCATGAGCCACAGCGCGCCGAGCGCGAGCATGCTGGTGCTGGTGTCGTGGCCGCCGGTGAGCAGGCCGTCGGACATGCTGGCCAGCGTGCGGTCGTCGAGGTCGTCGCCGTGCTCGCGCAGGAGCTGGCCGAGCAGGCCCTCGCCGGGGTCGCGCCGCTCGCGGGCGACCAGGTCCACCAGGTACGCCATCGCGTCGTTGATCGCCTGCAGGGACGCCTCGGGGCCGGCCGACAGGTCGAAGCGGTCCTTGCTGATCTTGACGAAGTCGGCGCGCTCCTCGTACGGGACGCCGAGCAGCTCGCACACCACCAGCGACGGGATCGGCAGCGCGAAGTCCTCGACCAGGTCGGCGGGCGGGCCCTTGGCCTCGATGCGGTCCAGGTGCTCCTCGACCATGGCCTCGATGCGCGGCTCCAGCCGGCGCAGGCGGCGCATCGTGAACTCGGGGGTCAGGTACTTGCGCAGCCGCGTGTGCTCGGGCGGGTCGCGGAAGCCGAGACCGCCCGGGTCCTCCTGGTTGGAGCCGAGGCCGGAGATGCCGGCGAAGTCGTTGCTGAACCGCTCGTGGTCGCCGAGGACACCGCGCACGTCCTCCCAGCGCGTGACCAGGTGCACGGTCTGGTCACCGGGGATCTTCATGGGGAAGACGGCGTGCTCGGCCCGGATGCGGCCGAGCTCGGCGACCGGGTCGAAGTCCTCGCGCATGAACTGGACGAAGGGGAACTCTGAGTCAGACATGGATATCCGTCCTGCTGGGATACATCACACTATGTTGGGATAAATCCCTCGGTAGATGGTCCCATCCGGACGGGCGGCTGTTGCCCTCCGAAAGGACGAAATTGCCGCTCACCCTCACGTCCCACCTGGTCGCCCGCCCGGTCGTCCATCTGGCCGCTCGTCCGGCCGCTCGTCTGGCCGTCCATCTGGTTGGCCGCCCGGTCGTCCGTCCGGCCGCTCGTCGGGTCGCGCGTCCGGTCGCGCGTCCGGCGTGGCCGGGGTGTGCCGGGCTCTTCGCGGCGCCTCGGGGGAGGGGGTGGCCGGGCTGAGGCCCGGTCCGCGGTTCGGTGTCCCGCCGGCGGGAGCGCGGGGGCGGCGAGGTCGCACGCTCACGATCCCCTCCTTTCACCTCATTGTGCGGCGCGTCGCGGGGTGCCGACTAGCCACAACCCCCTTCCGGTACGGCGTGTGTCACAGGAACCGGTGGGAGACAGGGGAAATCGGTGGCGTTTGGCGTACAAGGGGGCGACAGTCTGCGATGATCTCGTCGCAAGACAAGCTGGAGTTGAGCCTCGCGGATAGTGACTAATGCCGACATTTGAGGAAATAGCAGCCTTCGTCGCCGAGAAGCCGTTCGCCACCGCCGTCATCGCCCTGCTGGGCCTGGCCGGGCTCGTGCTGGCGTTCTTGGTGCTCAGGATGGCCTGGCGGGCAGGCACCTGGTTATTCGCCCGCTACGTCGCCCCCCGTCCCGTCGAGGACGTGCTCACCGTCGTCGCCGCCTCCATCGCCACCGGCGTGTCCGCCCAGGGCATGTGGCGCTTCTCCGGAGACGTGCTGGGCCTGGACGGACCGCTCCGGCTGCTGCTGTTCGCCTTCATCGAGGTCGCCATCATCACCTCGGCCGTCCGCGCCCGCCGCAACATGCGGGAGAACTTCTCCGCCGGCATCGACGGCATCGCGGTCTGGGCGCTGACCTGCCTGACCGCGGTCCTGTCCAGCATGGACGCCCGCAGCGTCCCCGAGGCCCTCTTCCGCCTGGCCGCCCCCCTGGTCGCCGCCTGGCTCTGGGAACGCGGCATGGCCATCGAACGCCACCGCATCCGCGGCACCGGCCGCATCAACTGGCGCCTGACCCCCGAACGCCTGCTCGTCCGCATGGGCCTGGCCGAGGTCAGCGACCGCACCGCCTCCGAGGTCGACGCCCACCGCCGGCTCACCCGCGTGGCCCTGGCCGCCAAGCGCGCCAAGGCGCTGCGCGAGAGCGGCGCCTCCGAGCGCAAGATGCGCGCCGCGCTGGCCAGGCTCGACAAGGCCATGGACCAGGCCGTCGAGCACACCGGCCTGGCCGTCGACCAGGGCCGCCAGGAGGCGCTGCTGGCCCAGATCGCCGCCCTGTACAACACCACCGCGCTCATCGACGCCGACCCGCGCGTGCCGTGGGAGCCCGAGGCCGACCACCGTCCCGTGCCCGCCCGCCCGGCGCTGCCGCCCGCGCTGGCGGAGCTCGTCGAGGACGAGGACGAGGACGTCGAGGTGTTCGACGCCACCCCCCAGGTCGTCGACACCGCCCAGCGCGCCGCCCAGATCAGGGCCGCCCGCGAGTTCTGGGACCGGCAGATCGCCAAGCGCATCGTGCCGCGCTCGCTGGACATCGCCCAGGAGATCGGCATCCCGCTGGTCACCGCGCGCGAGTATCGTGCCCTGTGGAAGCTGGAGCCGCAGGCGCACGCCCTGATCGAGGCTCTGTACCAGCAGCACGGCATCGTCGACACCGGAGCCTTCCCGGCCATCGCCGACGACGGGCGGGTGCTGGCCAAGTAGGGGGAGCTCGTTTGCGGGAGCGCACGCTCGAACGCGTCAGGAAACTCCTGGCCAAGGCCGAACGCACGGACAACGAGCACGAGCGGGCCACCTTCCTGGCGGCGGCCACCGCCCTGATGGCCAAGTACGGCATCGACTCCCTCCCGCCGCCAGGCACCCGCCAGACCCCCGGCGACCGGATCGTCACCCTGCCCGCCCCCTGGGCCAGGGAGAAGGCCCGCCTGGTGAGCCTGGTCGCCCAGGCCGTACGCTGCCGCCCGCTGCTGATCGGGCGCGGCGACGGCGGCCAGCGGGTGCACGTGTTCGGCTTCGCCGCCGACCTCGAACGCGCCGACCTGCTGGCCACGTCGCTGTTGTTGCAGATGGCCTCCGGCCTGGCCCGCGTACGGCCGCCGGGCGAGCTCGCCGCCGCGCGGGCCTACCGGCGCTCGTGGCTGCTGGGGTTCACCGACGAGGTGTACCGGCTGCTGCGCGAGGCCGAGTCGCGCGCCGAGAGCGAGGCCGAGGCCGCCGGGGCGGGCACCGAGCTGGTGCTGGCCGACCGCCGGGCCGAGGTGGACGTGGCGGTGGCCGCGCACTACCCGCGCATCCGCATGTCGGTCCCGACGACCAGCGGCACCGGCTACCGCGCGGGCGTGCTGGCGGGCCGGCACGCCGACCTCGGGCGCACCGGCATGTCCACCGCCACCGCCCGCGAGCTGCCCCGCTGAGGCGAGCCGCCCGCGCCGAGCCGAGACGCCCCGCTGAGGCGGGCGGGTCAGCCCAGGGCCGCCGAGACCAGCGAGCGGGCCTCCTCCTGCACCTTGGCCAGGTGGTCCGGCCCCTTGAAGGACTCGGCGTAGATCTTGTAGACGTCCTCGGTGCCCGACGGGCGGGCGGCGAACCAGGCGTTCTCGGTCGAGACCTTCACACCGCCGAGCGCCGCGCCGTTGCCGGGGGCCGCGGTCTGCACCGCCGTGATCGGCTCGCCGGCCAGCGACGACGCCGTCACCTGGTCGGCCGACAGCTTGGCCAGCACCGCCTTCTCCTCGCGGGTGGCGGGCGCGTCGACCCGGGCGTAGGCGGGCTCGCCGAACCGCTCGGTCAGGCGGCGGTAGTGCGCGCTCGGCGACTCGCCGGTCACGGCCAGGATCTCCGAGGCCAGCAGGGCGAGGATGAGGCCGTCCTTGTCGGTGGACCAGGGCGAGCCGTCGCGCCGCAGGAACGAGGCCCCCGCGCTCTCCTCGCCGCCGAACCCGAGCGAGCCGTCGAGCAGCCCGGGAACGAACCACTTGAAACCGACCGGCACCTCGTACAGGCGCCGCCCGAGCGAGGCGGCGACCCGGTCGATGACGCCGCTGCTCACCATCGTCTTGCCGACCCCGGCGCCGGCGGGCCAGCCGTCGCGGTGGGCGTACAGGTAGGAGATGGCGACGGCCAGGTAGTGGTTGGGGTTCATCAGGCCGTCGGGGGTGACGACGCCGTGGCGGTCGGCGTCGGCGTCGTTGCCGGTGGCGATGTCGTACCTGTCCCGCTGGGCGATCAGCGAGGCCATCGCGTACGGCGAGGAGCAGTCCATGCGGATCTTGCCGTCCCAGTCGAGCGTCATGAACCGCCAGGTGGGATCGACCAGCGGGTTCACCACGGTCAGGTCGAGGCGGTGGCGCTCGGCGATCTCACCCCAGTAGGCCACGCTCGCCCCGCCCAGCGGGTCGGCCCCGATGCGCACCCCGGCCGACCTGATCGCGTCGAGGTCGACCACCGACGGCAGGTCGTCGACGTACGTGCCGAGGAAGTCGTAGCGGCCGGCCGCGTCGAGGGCCTTGGCGTAGGAGATCCGGGACACGCCCTTCATGTCGTCGGCGAGCAGCTGGTTGGCGCGGTCCTGGATCCAGGAGGTGGCGTCGGTGTCGGCGGGGCCGCCGTGCGGCGGGTTGTACTTGAAGCCGCCGTCGGAGGGCGGGTTGTGCGACGGCGTCACCACCACGCCGTCGGCGAGCCCGGACGTGCGGCCCCGGTTGTGCCGCAGGACGGCGTGCGAGACGGCGGGCGTCGGCGTGTAGCCGTCGCGCGTGTCGATCAGCACCTCGACCCCGTTGGCGGCGAACACCTCCAGTGCCGACACGCGGGCGGGCTCGGACAGCGCGTGCGTGTCGATGCCCAGGAACAGCGGCCCGTCGGTGCCCTGCGACGCGCGGTATTCGCAGATGGCCTGGCTGGTGGCCAGGATGTGGTCCTCGTTGAAGGCCGTCCGCAGCGACGACCCGCGATGGCCCGACGTGCCGAACGCCACCCGCTGCGCCACCTCGGCGGGGTCGGGATGCAGGGCGTAGTAGGAGGTCACCAGCCGGGCGACGTCGACCAGGTCGGCGGGCTGGGCGGGCTGTCCTGCGCGATCGTGCGTCATGAGGCCACTTTACAAATCCGCCCTCTTCGTACGGGTGAGCGCGCCCGGCGGCGTGGGAGGATACAGGCGCGTCCGCCTCCAGAATGGAGTTCTGTTTCCATGCGTTTCGGATATTTCCTGAATGAACGGCAAGGGCCCGACCCGATCGGCGCGCTCCGCGACGAGATCGCCCAGGCGGCCGAGGACGGCTTCGCCTCCGCCTGGCTGTCCCACATCTTCGGCCTCGACGCCCTCACCGCGCTGGCCGTGGCCGGCAGCCAGGTGCCCGGCATCGAGCTCGGGACCTCCGTCGTGCCCACCTTCCCGCGGCACCCGGCGGCCCTGGCCCAGCAGGCGATGACGGTCAACGCCGCGCTCGGCGGCCGGCTGGCGCTCGGCATCGGCCTGTCGCACCAGGTCGTCATTGAGCACATGTTCGGCCTCAGCTTCGAGCGGCCCTACCGCCACATGAAGGAGTACCTCGACGTGCTGCTCCCGGCGAGCCGGGGCGAGCAGGTCAAGTCAGCGGGCGAGACGATCAGGGCCGACCTGCGGCTCACCACGCCGGGCGCGGGCTTCCCGGTGCTCATCGCCGCCCTCGGCCCGCGCATGCTGAAGCTCGCCGGCACGGTGGCCGACGGCACGGTGTTGTGGATGACCGGCCCGAAGACGGTGGCCGAGCACGTCGCCCCGACCATCACCGCCGCCGCCGCCGAGGCGGGCCGCCCGGCGCCGCGGATCGTCTGCGCGCTGCCCGTCTGCGTCACCGACGACCCCGCCGGCGCGGTCGAGCGCGCCAACGAGATCTTCGCCGTCTACGGCACGCTCCCCTCCTACCGGGCCATGCTCGACCGCGAGGGCGCCGCCGGGCCCGGGAACGTCGCGGTCGTCGGCGACGAGGAGTCCGTGCTCGCCCAGCTCGAACGGCTGAGGCAGGCCGGGGTGACCGACTTCGTCGGCGCGACCTTCGCCGAGCGGGAACGCACCCGTGAGCTGCTCATCGGCGCGTCGAAGGGTTCATAGGGGGACATCTCAATAAACTCCGGCAAGGTGAAGCGCTTGCTGCATGGCATAGACGTGTCGAACTGGCAGGGCTCCGTCGACTGGGCCGGCCACGCCGAGGCCGGGGTCTCCTTCGCCTTCGCCAAGGCCACCGAGGGCGGCGACTGGACCGACAGGTGGTTCGCCCGCAACTGGTCCGGCATGCGCGAGAGCTGGCTGGTGTGCGGCGCGTACCACTTCGCCAGGCCCAAGGGCGACCCGATCGAGCACGCCCGGCACTTCCTGGCGGTGCTCAGGTCGGCCGGCGGCCTGCGCAGGGGCGACCTGGTGGCGCTCGACCTGGAGACCGGCGACGGGCAGCGGCCCGAGCAGGTCGCCAGGTACGCGCGCCGCTGGTGCCACCACATCGAGCGGCACGCCGGCCTGCGGCCCTTCATCTACACCTTCCACTGGTTCGCCCGCGCGGGGAACTGCGCCGGCCTGGCCGACTACCCGCTGTGGATCGCCTCCCCGGAACGGCCACGCGGCGAGCCCCTCGTGCCGACGCCGTGGCGCGACTGGACAATTCACCAATATGCCGGCAGCCCGCTCGACCGGAACGTCTTCCACGGCACCCGCCAGGACCTGACAAGGCTGGGGTTTCACCCGCGATAGCATCGGTGTTCACCATCGAACCAGCCTCGGTGCCGGGCATCGAGCGCGATCCAAGGGAGACACCGTGTCAGCCGAGCTACGCATCACCCTCGCCGGAGCCGAGCGTGTGGTCGCGGCCGGCACGACGGCCGGTGAGGCGCTGGAGGCCGACGGCCGCACGGTCATCGCGGCCCGGGTCAACGGCGAGCCGCGCGACCTGGCCCACCCGCTGGCCCAGGACGACGTCGTCGAGCCGATCGAGGTCTCCAGCGAGGACGGCAGGGCCATCGTCCGCCACTCCACCGCCCACGTCATGGCCCAGGCGGTGCAGGAGCTGTTCCCCGAGGCCAAGCTGGGCATCGGCCCGCCCGTGGAGAACGGCTTCTACTACGACTTCGACGTCAAGCAGGCGTTCAACCCCGACGACCTCAAGCGCGTCGAGAAGCGCATGCGGGAGATCGTCAAGCAGGGGCAGCTGTTCTCCCGCCGGGCCGTCGCCGACGATGAGGCGCGCGAGGAGCTGGCCGGCGAGCCGTACAAGCTGGAGCTGATCGGGCTCAAGGGCGGCGCGGCCGACGAGGAGAGCGTCGAGGTCGGGGCCGGGCAGCTCACGATCTACGACAACCTCGACCCCAAGAGCGGCGAGCTGTGCTGGAAGGACCTGTGCCGGGGGCCGCACGTGCCCTCCACCCGGTCGATCCCGGCCTTCAAGCTCATGCGCTCCGGCGGCGCCTACTGGCGCGGCAGCGAGAAGAACCCGCAGCTCCAGCGCATCTACGGCACCGCCTGGGAGTCCCGCGACAAGCAGGACGAATACCTGCGGAGGCTGGAGGAGGCCGAGCGGCGCGACCACCGCAAACTGGGCGCCGAGCTCGACCTGTTCTCCTTCCCCGACGAGCTGGGCTCCGGCCTGGCGGTCTTCCACCCCAAGGGCGGCGTGATCCGCAAGGTGATGGAGGACTACTCGCGGCGCAGGCACGAGGAGGCCGGCTACGAGTTCGTCAACACCCCGCACATCACCAAGGAGAACCTCTACCAGGTCTCGGGCCACCTCGACTGGTACAAGGACGGGATGTTCCCGCCCATGGAGCTGGAGGGCGCCCGCTACTACCTCAAGCCGATGAACTGCCCGATGCACAACCTGATCTTCAGGGCGCGCGGGCGGTCCTACCGCGAGCTGCCGCTGCGGCTGTTCGAGTTCGGCACGGTCTACCGCTACGAGAAGTCCGGCGTGGTCCACGGCCTGACCCGGGTGCGCGGCCTGACCCAGGACGACGCGCACATCTACTGCAGCCGCGAGCAGATGCGCGACGAGCTGACCTCGCTGCTGCGCTTCGTGCTCGAACTGCTGCGCGACTACGGCCTGGAGGACTTCTACCTGGAGCTGTCCACCAAGGACCCGGAGAAGTACGTCGGCTCCGACGAGGCGTGGGAGGAGGCCACCGCGACGCTGCGCGAGGTGGCCGAGGCGGAGAACCTCCACCTGGTGATGGACCCGGGCGGCGCGGCCTTCTACGGGCCGAAGATCTCCGTCCAGGTGCGCGACGCGATCGGCCGCACCTGGCAGATGTCCACCATCCAGCTCGACTTCAACCTGCCCGAGCTGTTCGACCTGCAGTACCAGGCGGCCGACGGCTCCCGGCAGCAGCCGGTCATGATCCACCGGGCGCTGTTCGGCTCGGTCGAGCGTTTCTTCGGCGTCCTGGTCGAGCACTACGCCGGGGCGTTCCCGGCGTGGCTGGCGCCGGTGCAGGTGGTCGGCATCCCGATCGCCGACGCCCACGTGCCCTACCTCCAGGACGTCGCCAAGCAGCTGCGCGCGCGGGGCATCCGGGTCGAGGTCGACGCGGCCGACGACCGCATGCAGAAGAAGATCCGCAACGCGCAGAAGGCGAAGGTCCCGTACATGCTGCTGGCCGGTGACGACGACATCGCCAACGGCGCGGTGTCCTTCCGTTACCGCAACGGCGAGCAGAAGAACGGCGTGCCCGTCGAGGAGGCCATCGCCGAGATCGTCAACGCCGTGGAGCAGCGCGTCCAGGTCTGACCCGCCGCTCCCGGACCGCCGGGCCCGAGCCGTTCTCGGGGCGGCTCAGGGTCCCGCCGGGTCGGCCTCGGCCGCTAGTAGCGGGGGAACAGGCGGAACGTGATCGCCGGGCGGCCGTCGAAACGTTCGGCGGCCTCCCGCGCGGCGGCCTCGATCAGCTCGCGGGCGTAGACCTCCGGGTCCTGGTCGGTGAGGGCCTCGATGTAGGCGCGGTGCTCCAGCAGCGACCGCACCCCCCGCTCCAGCCCGTCGGTGACGTCCACGGCGTGGGTGGGGGAGTTGGAGCCGGCGACGGCGACCCAGCGGACGCCGTTCCAGGGGGCGGCGTCGGTGTCAGGAAATATCCAGCGATTTCCGGCGTCGCCGGCGGCGTCCAGCACGGCCCGGCCGACGGCCCGGTGATCGGGCGTGTTCCAGTACGTGCCGCCCCACGTGTCGTCGGGATTGAGGGTGATCACCAGCTCCGGCCGGTGCCTGCGGATCGCGGCGGCGATGTCCCGCCTGAGCGCCGTCCCGTACTCGACGACCCCGTCGGCGTGGTCGAGGAACTCCACGCTGGTCACCCCGACCACGGCGGCGCTGGCCCGCTGCTCGCGCTCGCGCACCGGCCCGCACGCGGCGGGGGCGAGCGTGTCGATGCCCGCCTCGCCGCGGGTGGCCATCAGGTACGAGACCTCGCGCCCGGCATCGGTCCAGGTGGCGACGGCGGCGGCGCAGCCGTACTCCAGGTCGTCGGGGTGGGCCACGACGGCCAGGGCGCGCCGCCAGTCGGTGGGCATGGGTTCGAGTCGCTGTGCCATGTGCCCACCCTAGGGCTGCCGTGGAGGCCGGGGATCACGCCGGACGAGCACCTCCGCCGCCCGGGTCCTATGCTGCTTGGTATGCACGATCAGGCAGGAGCCGGGGCGCCCGACAACTTCCAGCGGCTGTGGACCCCGCATCGCATGGCCTACATCAAGGGCGAGAACAAGCCGACGGGCACCGGGCCCGGCGACGGCTGCCCGTTCGACGAGATCCCCCGGATGAGCGACGAGGACGGCCTGATCGTGGCCAGGGGAGAGGTCGTCTACGCCGTGCTCAACCTCTACCCGTACAACTCCGGCCACCTGATGGTCGTGCCCTACCGGCACGTGTCCGACTACGACGAGCTGACCCCGGCCGAGATGGTGGAGCTGGGCGAGTTCACCCAGCGGTCGCTGCGCGCGCTGCGCAAGGCCAGCGGCGCGCAGGGCTTCAACGTCGGCATGAACCTGGGCCACGTCGCGGGCGCAGGCATCGCCGCCCACCTGCACCAGCACATCGTGCCGAGGTGGGGCGGCGACACGAACTTCATGCCGGTCGTGGCCCAGACGAAGGTGCTGCCCCAGCTCCTGCACGACACCCGCCAACTGCTGGCCGACGCCTGGGAGGGCTAGCGGCGACGGTCGCGGGCCCGCTGACCGTGGCGCCGGCGGCGCCGGCGGCGCCGGCGGCCTCGGGGCCCGCCGCTCGTGGCCAGTACAGCTAGTCGCCGGCGTGGGCCAGGTGGGCGGTGGCGGCGGCCTCGGCCGGCTCTTCGCGGCCCAGCGCGCCGATGCCCGCCGCGAGCAGCAGCGGCACGGCCAGCGCCAGCGCCATCGACAACACCGCGGCGCCCGAGTCGTTGACCAGCATCCCGATCACCCCGCTGACCAGCGTGCCGATCAGACCGGCGCGCAGCGCGGGGGAGTGGCGGAACGCCGCGGGCACCACGCCCGCGCTGGCCTGCTCGGGCCGCAGGATCGCGTAGACGAGGAAGGCCACGGCCGCGATCACGATGGGCATGAGGTTGGGGCTGAGCAGCGTGGCCAGCATGGCCTGGAGCTTGCGGAAGATCACCTCGAACGCCTCGCCGCTGAGCACCTGGCCCACGAACCGGCCCAGGTGCGTCTGCTCGTCGGGCGGCCGCAGGTAGTTGAGCACGGCGAACGTCATCACGATCACCGCCCCGGCCACGCAGAACGCCCCCAGCTTCACGATCGACACCCGCTTGCCGGCCACCAGCAGCGCGGTCACCGCGATGCCCGGCACGAACGCGATCACCCCGCCGAAGTCGCTGCCCATGCCCGAACCGCCCAGCACCATCGCGAACGCCCCGAGCACCACGATCGCGGCCACCCCGGGCCGCCCCGGCCACCGGTGGGCGATCACGGTGGTGGCCAGCAGCGTGCCGGTGGCCAGCAGCGCGAACGGGATGTTGCCCAGGCCGTAGTAGCGGGCCCCGACCTCGGCGCTGTAGCCCATGACGCTGTTGAGCTGCAACGTCGTGCCGGTCAGCAGGTCACCGGCGAGAGTGAGCGCGGTGAGGCCGGCCACCACGGCGAGCGGCCCGAGCGGACGCCGCCGCCAGGGCCCGCCGAAGGCCAGCGCGGTGACGGCCACGACCCAGCCGAGCACCCCGGCGACCAGTTGCGGCAGGCTCGACCAGGGCAGCAGGTTGACCAGATAGCTGGAGACCGGCAGGGCGGCCAGCGCGACCGCGGCCAGGCGCACCGGCGACAGGCCCTTGCGCCGCCGCAGCAGCAGGAACGCCACCACGTAGAACAGCACCTGCAGCACCGCCACGACGGTGAAGTACACGCCCTTGATCGACCGGATGGCCTGCGCGGTCGAGTCGGCCCGGCGCAGCCGGTCGATCGTCGCGCCGGGCTCGCCCACCTGCAGCGGCACGCCGACCACCGTGGCCGGCGCCGGGACGCCGAGCCGGGCCAGCACGGTCGCGGTGAGGTCGGGCAGGATCGAGATGTCGGCTCGGCGGGTGGAGGCCGCGCCCAGCAGGCGCCCCTGCGCTCCCGGCTCGCGTAGCGCGGCCACCCGCAGGTGGGGCACGGAACCGTGGTCGGACAGGCCCGCCAGCAGCACCGTGGTGCCGGTCGGCAGGATCGACAGCAGCGCGCCGGCCTTGGCGTCGGCCAGGCGTAGCGCGTCGCGGCGTTCCTTGGGGCCGAGCTGTTCGGGCACCTTGGGCAGCTTGCCGCTGGTCAGGTAGGGGCGGACGAGGTCGTCGACGTCCATGGCGGCCATCGGGCACTGCTCCAGGTCGGCCGTGCTGACCTGGAGCGGGGAGGTGCGGTAGCGCTGCACCTCGCCCTGCCGGTCGGCCAGCGCGAGCGCGGCGCCGGGGCCGATCGCGATCGAGCACCGGCCCGCGGCCTTCAGCGTCTCGCCCAGCGTGCCGGCGTTGCGCTGCCCGGCCACGTCGATGAGGTAGCGGTAGTCGGGGATGACCGCCCCCGCGCCCCGGGTCTCGGGGGCGGGCGGCGCGCCGCACGAGTATCCGGCGGCCGACCTGGTGCCGGCCGACACCGTGAGCCAGCCGTCGTAGGGGCAGGTGATGTTGCTGACCGTGCGCACCGACAGCGAGCCGATCGCGCTGCCGTGCGCCAGCTCCCACAGGTTGGGGGCGTCGGCCTGGGTGACGTCGTCCCAGTGGAGGCCGGGGACGCCGATGAGCGCCACCCTGCCCGCGGCGCGGGCCGGGCCGTCGGCCGTGGCCGTTCCCTGCAGGCCGAGCAGTACGGAACCGGCCAGAACGGCCAGCACCACGAGCGCGCGCCTCACCCCGACGACCTCCAGCGATCGATGACGTCCGTGGCACGCTAGAGCAAGTCGTGGTCCGGCGCCACCGGTTCCCCTACCTTCTCACGGGCGGGGAAGCGCACAGTGCTTCAGCCACGCACGGTGCTTCAGCCACGCACGGTGCTTCAGCCGCGCACGAGGGTCAGCCAGTGGCGGTAGCGGTCGTCGCGACCGTGCACGGCGGCCTCGTAGGCGTCGGCCAGCTTGCCGGTGACCGGCCCCGGGCCGCCGAACTCGCAGTGGTCGACCGCGCTCACGTGCACGATCCCGGCCGCCGTGCCGCAGACGAAGATCTCGTCCGCGGTGTACAGGTCGGTGCGCAGCAGGTCCTCCCTGGTGACCGTCAGCCCCAGGCCGGCCGCCAGCCGCGCGACGGTGTCCTGCGTGATGCCCTCCAGCGCGCCGGCGTGCGGCGGGGGCGTGGTCAGGACGCCGTCGCGCACGACGAAGACGTTGGCGCCCGTGCACTCGCTGACGTTGCCGGCCGCGTTCAGCAGCACCGCCTCGTCGAAGCCCGCCTGCATCGCCTCGGACTTGGCCATCACCGAGTTCAGGTAGGGGCCGGTGGCCTTGGCCGCGGTCGGCGTCACCCGGTGGTCGTTGCGCTGCCACGAGCTGGTCATCAGCCGCACGCCCGCCTCCAGCAGCGCGCCCCACTCCCAGGACGCGATCGAGACCACCGTCGGGCAGCCGCGCGCCGCCACACCCATCTCGCCGTAGCCGCGGTGCGCCAGGTGGCGGATGTAGCAGGAGGACTGGCCGTTGGCCGCGACCGTGGCCAGCGTGGCCGCGCGCAGCTCCTCCAGCGTGTACGGCAGCGGCATCCCGATGATCCGCGCGCTGCGCGCCAGCCGCCGCAGATGCTCGTCGAGCCGGAACACCGCAGGGCCGTCGGGCGTGTCGAAGGCCCTGGTGCCCTCCAGCACGGCGGTGCCGTAGTGCAGGGCGTGCGTCAGGACGTGCACGCGGGCCTCACCCCAGGGGACCAGCTCGCCGTCCATCCAGATGTGCTCGGCTTCCCGCATCGTGCCGCTCCTCTCCGTAAATGGCCCCAAACAATCACAACATGTAGGCCAATTCATTGATAAGTGGCACAGTAACGGGATAATAATGGCGTGGGAAGAGAAGACGACCTCGTCACCCTGCTCCGCGACCGGCTCCGCCTCCACGAGGGCACGGCCAGCCGCCGGCTCGCGGGCGCGCTGACCGACCTGGCCCAGACCGGCGCCATCACCGCGGGCACCCGCCTGCCCTCCGAGCGCGACCTGGCCCAGGCGGTCGGGCTCAGCCGCGGGACGGTCGCCGCCGCCTTCAACGCCCTGTGCGAGGAGGGCCTGTTCGAACGAAGGCACGGCAGCGGCACGTACGTGCTGGGCGTCCCGACGTTCGGCGGCCTGCTCCAGGGCGGCGCGGTGCTGGCCGACCTGTCCACCTCGGTCGTCCCCGACCCCTCGCACCTGGCGGTGCCCGCGTTGGACGCCGCCGCCCTGATGCGCGCGCCGAGCGGGCACGGCTACGACGCCATGGGCGACTCGCGGCTGCGCGCCGTGCTGGCCGGCCTGGACGGCGGCCCGCACCGCGAGATCCTGGTGACCTCGGGCGCCCAGCAGGGCATCGACCTGGCGGCCCGGGTGCTGCTGCGGCCCGGCGACCGCGTGCTGGTCGGCGACCCGGCCTACGGGGGAGCGCTCAGCGTGTTCCGACGCGCCGGGGCCCACGCCGTGCCCGTGGACCTCACCGCCCCGGACGCCGTGCGCGACGCGCTCGCCCGGCACCGCCCGGCCGCCGTGTACACGCTGCCCGTGGACAACCCCACCGGCCGCGTGACCCGCCTGAGGCACGTGGCCGAGCTGGCCGCCGCGGCGGACGTCCCGCTGGTCGAGGACCGTACGCTCGCGCCCGTGGTGTTCGACGGCGGGCCGTGCCCGGAGCCGCTGGCCCTGGCCCATCCGCACGGCACGGTGACGGTGGGCTCGTTGTCGAAGGTGTTGTGGGGGGGCCTGCGGGTGGGCTGGCTCACCGCCCCCGAGCCGCTGCTGGCCCGGCTGCTGGAGGCCAAGCTCGACGCCGACCTGGCCACCAGCGCCGTCTCCCAGCGGCTGGCCGCCGAGCTGCTCGACGGCGACCCCGTGACGCCCTGGCTCGCCGAGCTGGCCCGCCGCCGCGACCACTTCACCGCCGCGCTGTCCGCGCGCCTGCCGTCGTGGACCTGGTCACGCCCCGAGGGCGGCCTGTCGGTGTGGGCCCGCCTGCCCGGCGCCGACACCGACAGGTTCGCCGCGGCCGCCCGGGAGCAGGGCGTGGCGGTGGCCCCGGGCTCCCTGTTCTCCCCGGACGGCCGCCACCGCGACCGCCTGCGTCTCAGCTTCGCCCTGCCGCCCGCCCTCCTCGACCAGGCGGTCGCCGCCCTGGCACGCGCCTGGGAGGAGACCGGTCACTGAGCCGCCGGGAAGACGACGACGCCACGCCCGGGATCGGGCGTGGCGTCGTCGTGCGAGCGTGGCGGGACGGGCCTCAGCCCTTGTCCACCTTGACCTTCACCGGCGTGCTCTCGTGGTGCTGCCGGTCGAGCGAGGTGATCAGGTACGTCCCCGGCTTGGCCTGGTACGACGTGCCCGTCACCACGGCCGCCAGGTTGCGGGCGTCGGTGGTGTGGCAGTCCTTGCCCGACTCCGGCACCCGGTACACGGCGTAGGCCCGCGCGCCCTGCGACGGCGTCCACGACACGGTGGAGCCGCTCGCCTTGGCGCCGGCCGGCCGGTCGGGGGCCTCGCCGCCGCGGTCCTCCATGATCGGCAGCAGCGCCGGACGGCTGTAGTGCTCCTTGGCCACGCGGTCGATCGCGCCGAGCGGGTTGGTCAGGAGCTGCTTGGCGCTGAAGTAGATGTCGCCGTCGACCTCCTTGTAGCGCCGGTTCACCGTCAGGTGCGCCGACAGCTCGCCGGGGTTGGCCCAGGCCGCGTTGGTCCTGGTGCCCACCTGGTAGAGCGCCTGGCCGATGTAGAGCTGGACGCCGGTGCCCTTGACCGCGCCCGCCCACCAGGACGTCAGCGCCTTGTAGTCGGCCGCCTTGAAGCCGCGCGGCCAGTAGAGCTGCGGGGCGACGTAGTCGACCGTGCCGGCCTTGATCCAGGCGCGGGCGTCGGCGTAGATCGAGTCGTAGGCGGACATGCCGGCCGTGGCGGACCCGTCGGGGTCGTTGGACTCGTTGCGCCAGATCCCGAACGGGCTGATGCCGAACTTCACGTGGTTCTTCGTCTCGTGGACGGCCTCGTCGACCTTGGCCACCAGCTTGTTCACGTTCTCCCGGCGCCAGTCGGCCAGCTTCTGGCCCTTGCCGTACTTGGCGAAGGCCGCCTTGTCGTCGAACGTGCCGCCGCCGCCCGGGTAGGGGTAGAAGTAGTCGTCGAAGTGCACGCCGTCGATGTCGTAGCGGCTGACCACGTCGGTGATGACCTTGGTGACGTGCTCGCGCACCTGCGGCAGGCCCGGGTTGTAGTAGAGGCCGCCGCCGTACTTGACCGTCCAGTCGCGGTGCTGGCGGGCCGGGTGGTTCGCCGGGAGTTTGGACAGGTCGGTGCCCTCGGCCGCGCGGTAGGGGTTGAACCAGGCGTGGAACTCCAGGTTGCGCTTGTGCGCCTCGTCGATGAGGAACGGCAGCGGGTCCCAGCCCGGGTCCTTGCCCGCGGTGCCCGTCAGGTACTGGGACCAGGGCTCCAGCGAGGAGCGGTAGATCGCGTCGGAGGCGGGCCGGACCTGGACGAAGACGGCGTTGAGGTTGCGCTTGACCGCGCTGTCGAGGATCTTGACGTACTCGGCCTTCTGGCGGGCCTGGCCGAGGCCGGCGCGCGAGGGCCAGTCGATGTTCTTGACGGTCGCGATCCACACCCCGCGCAACTGGCGCTTGGGGTAGCGGGCGTCGGGCTTGCAGGCCGCCGTCGCCTCGGCGGTGGCGGTTGCGGGGGCGGTGGTCGTCGTCTTCTTGGTCGCTGCGGGGCTCTCGGTCGCGCCGGGGCCGAACACGTAGGCGGCGCTGGTGGTCACGACCGCGAGGGCTGCAGCGGCTAGGAGTGGGCGTCCAGTTCGCATAGTGCAACCCAGTCTGGCAGCTGCTCCCGCGTGATCGGACCTGAAAAAAGAAATGCAGTCGTGATGCTTCTGTTACGAAACGGTAGGGCGGTGACGAAACGTGCGGGCCGGGAGGGAAGGCTCCCCTCCCGGCTCTCCACCGCTCATTCCGTGCCGCTCATTCCGTGCCGCTCATTCTGTGCCATTCATGCCGTGCCGCTCATTCCGTGCCGCTCACTCTGTGGCCGCCACCTTGCTCGCCAGGTTCGGCGGCAGCGGCTCGTAGCGCAGGAACGTGCGCGTGAACGTCCCGGTGCCGTGCGACATCGAGCGCAGGTCGATGGCGTACCGGGTGATCTCCAGCTCGGGCACCTCGGCCTTGACCAGCGTGCGCCCGGTGCCCACCGGCTCGGTGCCGAGCACGCGCCCGCGCCGCGAGGACAGGTCGGACATCACCGAGCCCACGTGGTCGTCGGCCACCAGCACCGACAGCTCGTCCACCGGCTCAAGCAGCAGGGTCGGGACCTTCGAGGCCGCCTCCTTCAGCGCGAGCTGACCGGCGATCTGGAAGGCCATGTCGGAGGAGTCCACCGAGTGGGCCTTGCCGTCGTAGAGCGTGACGCGGACGTCCACCATGGGGTAGCCGGCCACCACGCCGCGCTCCATCTGGGCCCGCACGCCCTTCTCCACCGACGGGATGAACTGCCGGGGCACCACCCCGCCCACGATCTTGTCCACGAACTCGAACCCGCCGCCCGAGGGCAGGGGCTCGACCTCCAGGTGGCAGATCGCGTACTGGCCGTGGCCGCCGGTCTGCTTGACGTTGCGGCCCATCGCCTGGCACCTGCCGCCGAACGTCTCGCGCAGCGGCACCCGCAGCTCGATCCGCTCGACCTCGACGCCGTGGCGGTTGGCCAGGCGGTCGAGCAGCACGTCGGTGTGCGCCTCGCCCATGCACCACAGCACGAGCTGCCTGGTCTCGGCGTTGTTCTCCAGCCGCAGCGTCGGGTCCTCGGCCACGAGGCGGCCGAGCGCCTGGGCCAGCTTGTCCTCGTCGGCCTTCGACCTGGCCCTGATCGCCACCGGCAGCAGCGGGTCGGGCATCTGCCAGGACGTCATCAGCAGCGGCCGGTCCACCTCCGACAGCGTGTCGCCCGTCTCGGCGCGCGACAGCTTGGCCACGGCCACGATGTCGCCGGCCGACCCCTTGGCCGCCGGGCGCTGGGCCTTGCCGAGCGGGCTGGTCAGCGTGCCGATGCGCTCGTCCACGTCGTGGTCCTCGTGCCCGCGGTCGGCCAGGCCGTGGCCGGAGACGTGCACGGTCATGTCGGGGCGCAGCGTGCCGGAGAAGACCCGGACGAGGCTGATGCGGCCCACGTACGGGTCGCTGGTGGTCTTGACGACCTCGGCCACGAGCGGGCCGTCGGGGTCGCACGCGACGCCGCCGACCGGCTTGCCGGACAGGTCGGTGATCTCGGGCATCGGGTGTTCCAGCGGCGAGGGGAAGCCCTGCGTCACCAGTTCCAGCAGCTCCGTCATGCCCACCGCGTGGCCGTCGCCGAGGCCGCTGCACAGCACCGGGAAGAAGCTGCCGCGCGCGACCGCCTTCTCCAGGTCGTCCACCAGGACCTTGGTGTCGATGGGCTCGCCCTCCAGGTAGCGTTCCATGAGCGACTCGTCCTCGCTCTCCTGGATGATGCCCTCGATCAGCTCGCCGCGCCGCTCCTCGATCTGCGCCTCGTACTCGGCGCCGGGCTCCTTCTCGGTGCGGGTGCCGGTCGCGTAGTTGTAGAACTTCTGCGACAGCAGCCCGATCAGGCCGTTGACGTGCCCGTTCGTGATCATCGGCAGGTAGAGCGGGGCGACGCCGTCGCCGAAGACGTCCTGGCAGGTGGCCAGCACGTCGTCGAAGTCGGCGCGCTGGTGGTCGATCTTGGTGATCACCACCGCCCTGGGCATGCCGACCTGGGCGCACTCCGCCCAGAGCATCTGCGTGAGCCCGTCGATCCCCTCCGAGGCCGACACGACGAACAGGGCGGCGTCGGCGGCGCGCAGCCCGGCGCGCAGGTCGCCCACGAAGTCGGCGTAACCCGGCGTGTCGAGCAGGTTGATCTTGATGCCGTTGTGCACGAGCGGCGCCAGCGCCAGGTTGACCGACCGCTGCTGGCGCACCTCGACCTCGTCGAAGTCGCTGACCGTGTTGCCGTCCTCCACCCGGCCCGGCCGCTGGACGGTGCCCGTCGCCGCGAGCAGCTGCTCGACCAGGGTGGTCTTGCCCGCTCCCGAGTGGCCGACCAGCACGACATTGCGTATCGCATCCGCCCTGTCGGCCGTGGGTGCCCTGCCCGCGGCTCCCATGGCCCCGCCAGAGTTCCTTTCCGCCACTTCGCCTCCCGCGTCGTCGGTGTGCATCCAACGCCGCGCCCGCGCGGAGGGTGTCAGGAACCGCATGGACGCGGTGTGTTCACCAAATACCCCTGTGGCGAATATCACAAGGGGTGCGGGGCAAAGAAAGTGGCCGCTCACGTGATGGCCTACGATCGGACCGCGATGCTCAAACTCCTGCGACCGGCCATGACCCGGATACTCACCCCGCTGGGCAGGGCTCTCGTCGGCCGCGGGATCGGCCCGAACGCCGTCACGGCGATCGGCACCCTCGGCACGGTGATCTCCGCCCTGCTCCTGTTCCCGCTGGGCCATCTGGCCTGGGGGGCGCTGCTCATCACCGTCTTCGTGCTGTTCGACCTGCTCGACGGCGTCGTGGCCCGGCTCGGCGGCAAGGGGGGCACCGTCTGGGGCGCCTTCCTCGACTCCACGCTCGACCGGGTGGCCGACGCCGCCATCTTCGCCGGCCTGATCCTGTATTTCGTCGCGGGAGGCGACACGCTGATGGCCGGCGTGACACTGGCCTGCCTCATCGCCGGCTCCCTGGTCTCCTACGCCAAGGCCAGGGCAGAGGGTCTCGGGCTCACGGCGGACGTGGGGCTGGCCGAGCGCCCTGAGCGGCTGGTCGTGGCCCTGGTCGCGACCTTCTTCTCGGGGGTCGGGGTGCCGTACGTGCTGCCGCTCGGGATGTGGCTGCTGGCGGCGGCCTCCACCATCACCGTCGTGCAGCGGGTCGTGCACGTCCACCGGCAGACGAGGGAGCGATGAGCGAGAAGGCGTCCATCGGCGACCGCATCGTTGCGGCGGGATTCGCGGCGGGCTGGAAGCTGGTCCCGCTGCTGCCCCAGCGGCCCACGGCGGCGGTCTTCCGCCTCCTGGCCGACCGGGTGTGGCGCAGGCGCGGCAAGTCCGTGCGCCGCCTGGAGTCCAACCTGGCCAGGGTCACCGGCATCGACGCCGGCAGCGCTGAACTGCGCGAGCTGAGCAGGGCCGGAATGCGTTCCTACTTCCGCTACTTCCACGAGGTCTTCCGGCTGCCCGCGATCCCCCGGGCGGAGGTCGTCCGGCGCACGCACGTCATCGGGGCCGAGCACATCCACGACACCCTGGCCACGGGCCGCGGCGTGGTCCTGGCCCTGCCGCACATGGGCAACTGGGACGCGGCGGGCGCCTGGCTGGTCGGCGTCGGCCATCCGTTCACCACGGTCGCCGAGCGGCTGCGGCCCGAGTCGCTGTTCCGCCGCTACGTCGCCTTCCGCGAGGGGCTCGGCATGGAGGTGCTGCCGCTCACCGGCGGCGACGGCCACAACTTCGGCACCCTGGCCGGCCGCGTGCGCAAGGGCGGCGTGGTCTGCCTGCCCGCCGAGCGCGACCTGACCAAGAGCGGCATCGAGGTGCGCTTCTTCGGCGCCACCACCAAGGTGCCCGCCGGGCCGCCGCTGCTGGCCGTCCAGACCGGCGCCGCGCTGCTGCCGGCCACCGTCTACTTCGTGGGCGACGACTGGGGCATCCACATCCACGAGGAGGTCCCGGTGCCGGCCGAGGGCACCCGGCAGGAGAAGGTGGCCGCCGTCGCCCAGGCCATGACGGACGTCTTCGAGAAGGGCATCGCCGAGCACCCGGAGGACTGGCACATGTTGCAGCGGCTCTGGCTGGAGGACCTGCCGAGATGAAGGTCGGCATCGTCTGCCCCTACTCCTGGGACATGCCCGGCGGCGTCAAGCAGCACATCGACGACCTGGCCCAGGCGCTGATGGCGCAGGGGCACGAGGTCTCGGTGATCGCGCCCGCCGCCGACGACGACGAGCTGCCCCCGTACGTGACGGGGGCCGGCCGGGCGGTGCCGGTGCCCTACAACGGGTCGGTGGCCCGGATGTCGTTCGGGTTCCTGTCGGCCGCGCGGGTGCGGCGCTGGGTGCGTACGGGCGACTTCGACGTGCTGCACATCCACGAGCCGCTGATCCCGAGCCTCGGCGTGCTGGCCTGCTGGGCGGCCAAGGGGCCGATCGTGGCCACCTTCCACGCCTCCTTCAGCCGCTCGCGGGCCATCGCGGTGGCCGAGCCGCTGCTGCGCAGCGCGCTGGAGAAGCTGAGCGGCCGCATCGCGGTCTCCGACGCGGCCCGCAAGAGCCTGGTCGAGCAGTTCGGCGGCGACACCGTGCTGATCCCCAACGGGGTGACCGTGGCCCGCTACACCGAGGCCGAGCCGCTGCCCGGGTGGGGCCCCGACGGCGCCACGATCGGCTTCCTCGGCCGCATGGACGAAGAGCGCAAGGGCCTGCCGATCCTGCTCGACGCCTTCAACGCCCTGGCCGCCGAGCGTCCCGGCCTGAAGCTGCTCGTCGCCGGGCCCGGCGACGCCAAGGACGTCTACGACAAGGTGCCCAAGCCCTTCCACGAGCGGGTGACCGTGCTCGGCATGGTGAGCGAGGCCGACAAGATCCGCGCCTACCACTCGGTCGACGTGTTCTGCGCGCCCAACACCAGGGGCGAGAGCTTCGGCATCGTGCTGGCCGAGGCCATGGCCTCGGGGGCGACGGTGCTGGCCAGCGACATCCCGGCCTTCCGCAAGGTGCTGGGCGAGGGGCAGGCCGGCGCGCTGTTCGCCAACGGCGACGCCTCCTCGCTGGCCCGCGAGGCGGCCGCGCTGCTCGACGCCCCCGAGCGGCGGGCCAAGCTGGCCGCCGAGGCGCTGGTGGCGGTCAGGAAGTACGACTGGTCCACGGTCGCCCGCGACGTGGTGCGCGTCTACGAGACGGTGACCACCAGCGGCGCGGGCCGGGTGGAGGAGGACCTGTGACCGCACCCCGAGAGCTCTTCTAGGGACCTACTGTGACATCCACCATGATCGTGCTGATCGTGGGCATCGTCGTCGTGCTCACGGCCGTCTACATCTCCTGGCGCGCGGGCCGGCTCGACCGCCTGCACATCCGGCTCGAACTGGGCCGCGAGGCCCTGGACGCCGCGCTCATGCGGCGCAGGGCCGTGGTGCTCGAACTGGCCGGCTCGCGCCTGCTCGACCCCGCGACCTCGCTGGTGCTGGCCGCCGCCGCGCACGAGGCCAGGATCGCCGGGCCCGAGGAGCGCGAGCACGCCGAGAGCGACCTGTCGCGGGCGCTGCGGGCCGCGGTGGACCAGGAGCGGTTCAGGGAGAAGCTGGCCGAGGCGCCCGGCGGCGGCGACCTGCTGGAGGAGCTCGACGCGGCGGTGGCCAAGGTCGTCTACTCGCGCCGTTTCTACAACAACGCGGTCGGGGTCACCCGCACGGCGCAGCGCCGATGGCTGGCCAGGACGCTGCGGCTGGCCGGGCACACCGAGTTCCCGGAATTCTTCGAGATCGATGACAATCCGCCCGCCACCATGTCGCCTGAATGACCAATTGTGGGGAGGCCGGTAAGCTTCTCCCGATTTCTGGGCAAAGGCGAGGAGTTGTTGCAGGTGCGGCTATCCCGGATGATCTCGGTGACTCTGGCAGGGGCGGCCGTGCTCGGGCCCGTCGCGGCCTGCTCGTCCGACGAGCCCGCTCCCGGCAAGGCGCCGGAGGCGGCGGCCACGGCCGGCCCCTCCGAGGAGCCCACCGAGCAGGCTGAGGGGCACCCGTTCACCGGGCAGCCGTACGAGGAGCTCAAGCCGGTGCTCGCGGTGAAGATCGAGAACACCTCCGCGGGCAAGCCCCAGCTCGGGCTCAAGAGCGCGGACGTCGTCTACGTCGAGCAGGTCGAGGCCGGCCTGACCCGGCTCATGGCGATCTTCTCCTCGAAGATCCCGGCCAAGGTGGGCCCGGTGCGCAGTGCCCGCATCTCCGACCTGCACCTCGTCCCGCAGTTCGGCAAGCCCGCCTTCGCCTACTCCGGCGCGCAGACCAAGATGTTGCCGTACATCGCCAAGGCGCCGCTGTACGACGTGGGCGACACCCGCAACCCCGGCGCCTACTTCCGCCAGCCGGGTCGCTACGCGCCCTACAACCTGTTCGCCAACACCAGGAAGCTGCTGTCCGGCGCCCCCAAGGCCAGTGAGGCCAAGGACATCGGCTTCACCTTCGGCGACGCGCCCGCCGAGGGCGGCGTGGACAAGAAGTCGTACACGGTCAGGTGGCCCGCGGCGCGCTTCACCTTCGCCTGGTCGGAGGCCAAGAAGCAGTGGCTGATCTGGCAGGACGGCAAGAAGGACATGGCGGCCGAGGGCGGCCAGCTCGGCGCGCCCACGATCGTCGTGCAGTACACCAAGACCGAACGCTCGGAGTTCCACGACTTCCACCAGAGCTACACCCCGCTCGTGCACACCACCGGCAAGGGCAAGGCGGTCGTGCTGCGCGACGGAAAGGCGTACGCGGCCAACTGGGAGCGGGAATCGGAGGAGACCGGTACGACGTTCACCACGGAGAGCGGCGAGCCGATGAACTTCGCCCCCGGCCAGGTCTGGATCGCGCTCGCCAGCCGCAAACCCGTCACCCCTTGATGACCTTTCTGTACAACTTGGGCGACAAATCCTGACATCGTGGCATGTCGGGGGAGGGGTCCTTCAGGACCTACGATGGGTTTGATAACTTACCGTCCGCCCTGAGAGCCCGTGAGGAAGACAGTGTCCAGCACGCCTGAAAGCACCCCCGTCACCGGAACGGCCCGCGTCAAGCGCGGCATGGCCGAGATGCTCAAGGGTGGCGTCATCATGGACGTCGTCACCCCCGACCAGGCCAAGATCGCCGAGGACGCCGGCGCCGTCGCCGTCATGGCCCTTGAGCGCGTGCCCGCCGACATCCGCGCCCAGGGCGGCGTGTCCCGGATGAGTGACCCGGACATGATCGACGGCATCATCGCCGCCGTGTCGATCCCCGTCATGGCCAAGGCCCGCATCGGCCACTTCGTCGAGGCGAAGGTCCTGCAGTCGCTCGGCGTCGACTACGTCGACGAGTCCGAGGTGCTCACCCCGGCCGACTACGCCAACCACATCGACAAGTGGCAGTTCACCGTGCCCTTCGTCTGTGGCGCCACCAACCTGGGCGAGGCCCTGCGCCGCATCACCGAGGGCGCGGCCATGATCCGCTCCAAGGGCGAGGCCGGCACCGGCGACGTCTCCAACGCCGTCACCCACATGCGCACGATCCGCGCCGAGATCAAGCGCCTCACCTCGCTGCCCGAGGACGAGCTCTACGTGGCCGCCAAGGAGCTGCAGGCCCCCTACGAGCTGGTCGCCGAGGTCGCCAGGAACGGCAAGCTGCCGGTCGTGCTGTTCACCGCGGGCGGCATCGCCACCCCGGCCGACGCCGCCATGATGATGCAGCTCGGCGCCGAGGGCGTGTTCGTCGGCTCGGGCATCTTCAAGTCGGGCGACCCGGCCAAGCGCGCCGCGGCCATCGTCAAGGCCACCACCTTCTACGACGACGCCGACGTCGTCGCCAAGGTCTCGCGCGGTCTCGGCGAGGCCATGGTCGGCATCAACGTCGACGAGATCCCGCAGCCCCACCGGCTGGCCGAGCGCGGCTGGTGATCTCCGGCGCGTCGCCGCAGGCCGGCGGCCCGTCGTAGGTTCATGATCGTCATGTGACGATGAAAAGCTTCGTAAGAGGCGGCATTCGCGAAGGATGTCGCCTCTTTCGTGTTGTTCCGGGTTCACCGTCAGGTCATGAACCTGAGTCAGGCTACGGGCGTCCCTCATCCTTGATCGTCCCGAGGAGCGCACCGTGTCCAAGCTGAACCGCCGGCATTTCCTCGTCACCGGGCTGGCGGCGGGCGCCGCCGCGGCGCTCCCCGCCACCGCGGCGGGCGCCGAGCCCGAGCCCGCCGCGGAGACCGCGCGGGCGCCGGCCTCGCTGGGGCTGTCCACCGACCCGTTCACGCTCGGAGTGGCCTGCGGCGACCCCGACCACGAGGGGTTCGTGCTGTGGACAAGGCTGGCCCAGAACCCGCTGGCCGAGGACGGTTTCGGCGGCATGCCGCAGCGCCCGTTCCCCGTGCAGTGGCAGATCTACGCCGACGAGGGCGGGCGCCGCGTCGTCCGCTCGGGGGTGGCCGTCGCCGCGCCGGAGTGGGGGCACAGCGTGCACGTCGAGGCCGACCGGCTGAGCTCGGACCGGGAGTACTGGTACCGCTTCCGCGTCGGCCCGTACGTCTCGCCCATGGGACGGGCGCGCACCGCCCCGCACCCGCTGTCCTACGGCGGCGCGCTGTCGATGGCCTTCGTCTCCTGCGCCCAGTACGAGCACGGCTGGTTCACCTCCTACCGCAGGCTGGCCGAGGACCACCCGGACCTGATCCTGCACCTGGGCGACTACCAGTACGAGTACACCAGGAACACCTACACCATCCCCGGCGGCAACGTCCGCGACCACGAGGGCCCCGAGACCGAGACCCTGGCCGGCTACCGCCAGCGCCACGCCCAGTACAAGGCCGACCCCGACCTCCAGGCCGCGCACGCCGCCGCGCCCTGGCTGGTCGTGTGGGACGACCACGAGCTGGACAACAACTGGGCCGACGAGGTGCCCGAGAAGCCCCAGGTGCCCCAGCCGGACTTCCTGGCCAGGCGCGCCGCCGCCTTCCGCGCCTACTACGAGAACATGCCGCTGCGCCGCACCTCGATCCCGCGCGGCATCGACATGCAGCTCTACCGGCGGATCAGGTGGGGCAGGATGGCCACGTTCCACATGATGGACACCCGCCAGTACCGCGACGACCAGGGCTGCGGCGACGGCTACCGCGACTGCCCGGCCGCCGTGGACCCGGCGCGCTCGATCACCGGCGCAGCGCAGGAGCAGTGGCTGATCGACGGCTTCCACCGCTCGCGCGCCCAGTGGGACATCCTGGGCCAGCAGGTGTTCTTCGCCCAGCGCGACAACAGCGCCGGCCCCGCCAAGATCACCTCGATGGACGCCTGGGACGGCTACGTCGCCTCCCGGCGGCGCATCACCCAGGGCTGGGTGGACGCCGAGGTGCGCAACGCGGTGGTGCTGACCGGCGACGTGCACGCCCACTGGGCCAGTGACCTCAAGCTCGACTACGACGACCCGACCGGGCCCACCGTGGGCTCCGAGCTCGTGGCCACCTCCATCACCACCGGCGGCGACGGCGCGGACTCCGACCCGGCGAAGCATCCGTACCTGACGATCAATCCGCACCTGAAGTTCTACAACAACCAGCGTGGTTACGTGCTGACGACGATGGAGCGCGATCTGCTCACGGCCGACTTCAAGGTCGTGCCGCAGGTGGAGCTGCCCGGGGCGGAGGCGTACACGCGGGCGACGTTCGTGGTGGAGGACCGGGTGCCGGGGGTTCGGCAGACGTACCTGCGGCCGCTCGACCCGGCGATCGGGGCCAGGAGGCAGGTGACGGTGGAGGACACCGTCCGGCTGGAGACCGAGCGCCCGTAGCGCTGGACAGGCGGCGTCCCCCGGCGGGGGCGCCGCCTTTCTCTTGCCCGGAATATTAGCCAGGCTAAGTTAGTTTGGCTAAGTATGAGGGACGATCCCACCCAGATGGCCGAGCAGGTCTCCAAGGTGCTGCGCCACCTGGTCCTGCTGCTGCGGCGCTCCAGCGCCGGCCAGCCCGTCACCACCCAGCAGTACGCCGTGCTCGGCTCGCTCGAACACGGCCCGCGCCGGATGACCGAGCTGGCCGAGGAGCACGCCGTCCAGCTGCCGACCATGACCGTGCAGATCAACCGGCTGGAGTACGCGGGCCTGGTGGCGCGCGGCTCCGACCCGGCCGACGCCCGCGTCAGGACGGTCGAGCTCACCGGCGAGGGCCGCGACCGGCTGCGCGCCGTCCGCCGGGCCAGGATCGCCCGCCTCGCCCGGGACCTGGCCGCGCTCACCGACGACGAGCGCGACGTGCTCGCCGCGGCCCTGCCCGTCCTGGCCAAGCTCGGCATCGACAGAACCACCCAGTAAGGGGACAACATGCAAACCGGCGGCGGAATCCTGCGCCAGCCGATGTCCGTCTGGGCCACCGCGTTCGCCGCGGTCGTGGCCTTCATGGGCATCGGCCTCGTCGACCCCATCCTGCCCTCCATCGCCCAAGGGCTGCACGCCACGCCCAGCCAGGTGTCCCTGCTGTTCACCAGCTACTTCCTGGTCACCGCCGTGGCCATGCTGATCACCGGCTGGGTCTCCAGCCGCATCGGCGGCAAGCGCACGCTGCTGGCCGGGCTGGCGCTGGTCGTCGTGTTCGCCGCGCTGGCCGGGACGTCCGGCAGCGTCGCCGAGCTCGTCGGCTTCCGCGCCGGGTGGGGCCTCGGCAACGCCCTGTTCGTGGCCACCGCGCTGGCCGTCATCGTCGGCGCGGCCAGCGGCGGCGCGGAGTCGGCCATCATCCTGTACGAGGCCGCGCTCGGCCTCGGCATCTCCGCCGGCCCCCTGGCCGGCGCGCTGCTCGGCGACTGGAACTGGCGCGCGCCCTTCTTCGGCACCGCCACGCTGATGGCCGTCGGCTTCGTGCTGATCGCCACCCTGCTCAGGTCGGGGCCGAGGCCCGCGGTCAAGACCAAGCTCAGCGCCCCCATCCGGGCCCTGGCCCACGGCGGCCTGTCCACGACCGCCTTCACCGCGCTGTTCTACAACTTCGCGTTCTTCACGATCCTCGCCTTCACCCCGTTCATCCTGCACATGTCGCCGTACGGCATCGGCTCGGTGTTCTTCGGCTGGGGCGTCTGCGTGGCGCTGGCCTCGGTGTTCGGCGCGCCGCCGCTGCAGCGCAGGATCGGCTCGGTGAACGTGCTGCACCTGGCCCTGGGCCTGCTCGTGGTCTTCCAGGTCGGCATCGCGGTGTCGGGGACGGCCGGGGCGCACGCCGGGATCATCGTGTTCACCGTCCTGTCCGGCATCCCGATCGGGCTGAACAACACCGTCTTCACCGAGTCGGCCATGGAGGTCTCCGACGCCCCGAGGCCCGTCGCCTCGGCCGGGTACAACTTCGTGCGCTGGATGGGCGGCGCGCTGGCGCCGTTCATCGCGACCAAGCTCGGCGAGGAGATCGGCATCGCCGTCCCGTACGTCGTCGGCGCCGCCTGCTGCGCGATCGGCATGGCCTTCCTGTACGCCCGGCGCCACCACCTGAGCGCCCTGGCCCGCGTGGACGCCGTCCAGGCCGCCGCCTGAGTTCGGCTTTACGCCAGAGTGCTCTGACAGGAAGATGCCGGGCCATCTTGGTGTTGAATTGTCGGAAACCGGACCTTAACGGAAGGATCGCTGTGCCCACGATCGGTGTACTCGCTCTCCAGGGGGACGTGCGCGAGCATGTGCGCATGCTCCAGGAGGCCGGCGCGTCGGCCACCGCCGTGCGCCGTCCGGCCGAGCTCGACGCGGTCGACGGCCTGGTGATCCCCGGCGGCGAGTCGACCACCATGTGGAAGCTCGCCGACACCTTCGACATGCTGGAGCCGCTGCGCATGCGGATCAAGGAGGGCATGCCCGCCTACGGCTCCTGCGCCGGCATGATCATGCTGGCCGACCGCATCCAGGACGGCATCGAGGGCCAGCAGACCGTCGGCGGCATCGACATGGTGGTCAGGCGCAACGCCTTCGGCCGCCAGGTGGACTCGTTCGAGTCGGACCTGGACTTCGCGGGCGAACGCGTACACGCTGTGTTCATCCGTGCTCCGTGGGTGGAATCGGTGGGTGCCGATGTTCAGGTGCTGGGCACGGCCGAGCCTGGGGATAGGATCGTCGCGGTCCGTCAAGGGCCGTTGCTCGCGACGTCGTTCCACCCCGAGCTGACCGGGGACACGCGCGTGCACCGTTACTTCGTAGACATGGTGAGGGAGCTCTAGGTAATGTCCGGCCACTCCAAATGGGCGACGACGAAGCACAAGAAGGCCGCGCTCGACGCCAAGCGCGGCAAGCTGTTCGCGAAGCTCATCAAGAACATCGAGGTGGCGGCACGGACCGGTGGCCCTGACCCGGACGCCAACCCCACCCTCTTCGACGCCATCTTCAAGGCGAAGAAGAACTCCGTGCCCAACGACAACATCGAGCGGGCGCGCAAGCGTGGCGGCGGCCTGGAGGCCGGCGGCGCCGACTGGCAGACCATCACGTACGAGGGCTACGCGCCCGGCGGCGTCGCGGTGCTCATCGAGTGCCTCACCGACAACCGCAACCGCGCCGCCTCCGAGGTCCGCGTCGCCCTGACCCGCAACGGCGGCTCGCTGGCCGACCCGGGCTCGGTGTCGTACATGTTCAACCGCAAGGGCGTCGTGATCGTGCCCAAGAACGGGCTCGACGAGGACACCGTCCTGATGGCCGTGCTCGAGGCGGGCGCCGAAGAGGTCAACGACATGGGCGACTCCTTCGAGGTCGTCTCCGAGGCCGGCGACCTCGTGCCGGTCCGCAAGGCGCTCCAGGAGTCCGGCATCGACTACGACTCGGCCGAGTCGAGCTTCCTGCCGACGATGAGCGTGCCGCTCGACGAGGAGGGCGCCAAGAAGGTGTTCCGCCTGATCGACGCGCTCGAGGACAGCGACGACGTCCAGAACGTCTACGCCAACTTCGACGTCTCCGACGACGTCCTGGCCGCCCTGGACTGACACCCGCGACACCGAGGGCCCGGGGCGTCCCCCCGGGCCCTCGATCGTGTCCTGCTCAAAGCTCGGTCAAGGTCGCCTTGCGCCGCGCTTGCCGGAACCTGGGGCGTTCGACACCAAGCGCCCGCGTGCCCTTTACACGTGCGTCCGCGCCCTCACGCGGCTAGGGTCGGGCGACGTGAATTCCCCCATCCCACCGACCCCTGTCCCGGCGCCCCCGGCCGCCCGGCCCCCGGCGTCCTACCGTGCCCTGGGCTGGCTGCTGGCCGTCCCCGCGCTGCTCGGCACCCTGATCACGCTGGTCCTGCCGACGGTCCAGACGATCGTGCTCAGCCTGCACAGCGGCGGCGTGCTGCAGGAGAGCAGGTTCGTGGGCCTGGACAACTACGGCAAGGTGCTGGGCGGTGAGGAGTTCTGGCGGGCGCTGGGCTTCACGCTCTCGCTGACCGCCGGGCCGCTGCTGGTGGCCGTGGTGGTGGGGCCGCTGCTCGCGCTCGCGCTCGACCGGGGCGGCCCCCTGGTCAGGCGCGCGGGCCTGGTCGTGCTGTCGCTGGCGATCGTGACGTTCTCCCCGGTCGGCGTGGCGGCGGCCTGGCTGCGGGGGATGCTGCCCGACGGCCCGGCCATCGCCACGCTGGCCGAGGGACTGCGCGACCCCGCCACGGCCCCGGGGACGCTGCGGATCATCGTCGTGGCCGCCACGTTCGGGGTGGTGTGCGCGCTGGCGCTGACGGCGTTCCTGCCCGCGCTGCGCGGCGGCACCGCCGGGCCCGCCACGGTCGTCGTGGCCGTGCTGGTGGCGCTGGCGACCGTCGCCGTGGGGGCGCAGGCGTTCTCGATCGGCATGGCGCTCACCCGCGGAGGCCCTGAGCGCGCCACACAGACCCTGGCGGGCCATCAGTACGACTACGCCTTCAGAATGGCCCAGTTCGGCCCTGGCGCGGCCGTCGCGGCCCTGACAGGCGTACTCCTGGGCGGGCTGGGCGTCGTCGCCGTGGTCGTCGCCGCGGCCACCCGTCTCCGTGTCACCGTCCTGCCAAGGCCCGCGAGCGCCGCCCGGTCCGGTGGAGCGTTCCCCGCCCGGCCGAAGACGCCTGGCGTGGCCGCCGGCGTCGTCGCGCTGGTGCTGGTGGTGGCCGTCGGGCTCGTCTGCGCCTGGCCGTGGATCTCCGGCGTCCTGGCGGGCGGCGACGGCGCCGGCGGCCTGCGCGCGCACGCCAACACCTGGATCCCCGCCGTGGCGGGCGCGCTGGTGTCGGTCGGGGTCGCCTACCTGGCCGCCCTCGGCATCGGCGGCCTGCGTCCGCTGGGCGCGCGCAGCGAGTGGCTGCTGCTCCTGTTCGCTCCCTGGCTGTTCGTCGGCACCGGCCCGCTCGGCGTCGCCGACTGGCAGAACATGCGCAACCTGCGTCTCGTGGACACCTTCTTCGCGCTCTTCCCGCCGCTGCTGGTCAGCGTCCCGGCGCTGCTGGTGCTGACCCTGCTGTGCAAGGGGCTGGCCGAGCGGAACGACAGGGACTTCTTCGGGGGCGTCCTGCTGCCGTCCCTGCCCATGGCGGGCGTGCTGGCCGGGGCGGTCACGCTGGTCAACGCCCAGGACGTGCTGTGGCCGCTGCTCGTGGCCCAGACCCCGGAGCTGTTCACCGTCCCCGTCGCGCAGATGGGCCTGCTCGGCGGCCACCACGACGCCGCCCCCGACGTCGGCGCGAGCACCCCGCTGGTCGTCGTCGCGGTCGCGCTGGCTGCCGTCGTGGCCGCCCAGCTTCTGTACCTCGACAGGCTCGCCATCAGCGTCAACGGTTCGCGACCGGCCCGTACCACCCCATAGGTTGAGGGGTTGTGGAAATTCGCGATCTCACCCCCGACGACCTCGACGACGTTCTCGACCTGCGTAAACGTTCCTTCGGCCCGATCTCCGGCGCGGACGTCGAGCGGTGGCGCCACACCGTGACGTCCACGCTCGGCGAGGGCCGCTACCTGGGCGCGTTCGAGGGCGGCAGGCTCGCCGCCTCGGCCCGGCTGCGCGGCTTCACCCAATGGTGGTACGGCCGTCCGCAGCCCATGGCCGGCATCGCGGGGGTCACCGTCAACCCGGAGGACCGCGGCCACGGGATCGGCACCGCCATCATGCGCGCCGTCGTCGAACGCGCGGCCGCGCTCGGCGACGCCGTCTCGGCGCTCTACCCGGCCACCACGCCGATCTACCGCTCGCTCGGCTACGAGCACGCCGGAGCCCGGCACATGATCACGCTGCCCGCCGAGTCGCTGCGCCGCATCAGGCCGTCCGGCGAGGTCGAGCTGCGCAGGATGGGCCCCGGCGACGCCGCCGAGGTCGTCTCCCTGCTCCACCGCACGCACCGCGCCGCCCGCTCCAGCGGCCCCGTCGCCTGGGACGAGCGCGCCTGGCGCACCTGGCTGTCCAACGAGGACGACTTCCTCTACCTGGCCCACGACGGCTACCTCGTCTACCGCTGGAACGGCGACGACATGCACGTCGAGAACCTCGTCGCCGGGTCGGGGGAGACGAGCAGGGCGCTGTGGTCGATGGTGGGCAGCTCGTCCTCCATCGCCCGCAAGGTCACCGCGCCGGTCGCCCCCGACGACCCGGTGCTGTGGCTCCTCGGCGAGCGCTCCACCGACCACGTCACCCAGGTGCGCTGGATGTTCCGGGTGCTGGACGTGGCCGCCGCCGTCGGGCGCAGGGGCTTCCCCGCCGCCGTCACGGGCGGGGCCGCGGTCTCCGTGGACGACCCGCTGCGCGGCGGCGGCTCCTTCCGGCTGGAGTTCTCCGGCGGCTCCGGAACGGCCACCCCGGCCGCCCCGCCCGCCGGCGGGGGAGCGGCGCTGAGCGCGGGCGGCTTCTCCGCCCTGTACGCCGGCGTCCCGACCGCGACGCTGCGCAGGACCGGTCTCATGTCCGGCGACGACCGCCACGACGAGCTGCTCGACACGGCCTTCGCCGCCAAGCCGTACATGCTCGACTACTTCTGACGGGCCCGCCCGCCGTTCGCGGCGGGCGATTCACGGTGCGCGGCCAGCTCAGCCGGGGTAGAGTCTCGTGCCGAACAGATGTTCGGCGGCGCGGGAGGCAAGCCGGTGCGGGTGATGGGCGTCGATCCGGGGCTGACCCGGTGCGGCCTGGGCGCGGTCGAGGGGCGGCCGGGCGCGCCGCTGTCGCTGGTGGCCGTCGGGGTCGTGCGCACGGGCGCCGACGAGGAGCTCGGCACCCGGCTGGTCGGCATCGAGGCCGGCATCGAGCGGTGGCTCGACGAGGTCCGCCCCGACGCCGTGGCCGTGGAGCGCGTCTTCAGCCAGCACAACGTCCGCACGGTCATGGGCACCGCGCAGGCGGCCGGGATCGCCGTGCTGTGCGCGGCCCGGCGGGGGCTGCCCGTCGCGCTGCACACGCCCTCCGAGGTCAAGGCCGCCGTCACCGGCAGCGGCACGGCCGACAAGAAGCAGGTCGGCACGATGATCACCCGGCTGCTGCGGCTGGCGGAGATGCCCAAGCCGGCCGACGCCGCCGACGCGCTGGCCCTGGCCATCTGCCACATCTGGCGCGGCGGCGCCCAGCACCGGCTGGCCGAGGCCATGGCCCGCGCCGGCAAGGGGCGCTGACCCGTGCGGGCCGCGCGCGCTGACCGTTTCGTGGAGAGGGAGATCGAGTCGTGATCGCGTCGGTGGCGGGCAGGGTGGCGTCGGTCGCGCCCGACGGAGCCGTGATCGAGGTGGGGGGCGTCGGGATGCTCACCCACTGCACCCCCGGCACGCTGGCCACGCTGCGCGTGGGCGAGCAGGCCAGGCTGGCCACGTCGCTGGTGGTGCGCGAGGAGTCGCTGACCCTCTACGGCTTCGCCAGCGACGACGAGCGCGCCGTCTTCGAGATGCTCCAGACGGCCAGCGGCGTCGGCCCCAAGCTGGCGCTGGCGATGCTCGCCGTGCACACGCCCAACGCGCTGCGGATGGCCGTGGCCGCCGCCGACCTCAAGGCGCTCACGCGGGTGCCGGGCATCGGGCAGAAGGGCGCCCAGCGCATCGTGCTGGAGCTGAAGGACCGGCTCGGCACCCCCGAGGAGGCCGTCAACGCGGCCATCGGCGGCGACCGGCGCGCCGCCCTGTGGCGCGAGCAGGTGCACTCCGGCCTGGTGGGCCTCGGCTATTCGGGCAAAGACGCCGACGAGGCCGTGGCCGGGGTCGCGCCCGAGGCCGAGGCCGACCTCGCGGCCGGGCGTCAGCCGCAGGTGGCCGCGCTGCTGAAGGCGGCGCTCCGATCCCTCAGCGTACGATGATCATGATGTCCGTGACGACGTCCCGGCGCGCGGAGAGGAGCGGTGGCCATGGACTATGAGCGCGAACTGGTCTCCGCCGACGCCGCCGGCGGCGACGAGCTGCAGATCGAGGCGGCGCTGCGGCCCAAGCGGCTGAGCGAGTTCATCGGCCAGGGCCGGGTGCGCGAGCAGCTCTCCCTGGTGCTGGAGAGCGCCATGCGGCGGCAGCGCCCGCCCGACCACGTGCTGATGAGCGGGTCGCCGGGCCTGGGCAAGACCACCCTCGCCATGATCATGGCGGCCGAGCTCAACATGCCGCTGCGCATCACCTCAGGCCCCGCCCTTGAGCGGGCCGGCGACCTCGCGGCCATCCTGTCCACGCTGACGGAGGGCGAGGTGCTGTTCATCGACGAGATCCACCGCATGGCCAGGCCCGCCGAGGAGATGCTCTACCTGGCCATGGAGGACTTCCGGGTCGACATCGTCGTGGGCAAGGGGCCGGGCGCGACCGCGATCCCGCTCGACATCGCGCCGTTCACGCTGGTCGGTGCCACCACGCGGGCCGGGCTGCTGCCGGCGCCGCTGCGCGACCGGTTCGGGTTCACCGCCCACATGGACTTCTACGAGGTCGTCGAGCTGGAGCAGGTGCTCAACCGGTCGGCGAAACTGCTCGGCGTCGTCCTGCCCGAGGAGGCCGCCCACGAGATCGCCCGGCGTTCGCGCGGCACGCCCCGCATCGCCAACCGGCTGCTGCGCCGCGTCCGCGACTTCGCCGACGTGCGCGCGGGCGGGATGATCGACCGGGACATCGCCTCGGCCGCGCTCAACCTTTACGAAGTCGACGCCGAAGGGCTCGACCGGCTCGACCGGGCGGTGCTCGGGGTGCTGCTGCGCAAGTTCGGCGGCGGTCCCGTCGGCCTTTCCACGCTCGCCGTGGCCGTGGGGGAGGAGCCCGAGACCGTCGAAGTGGTGGCCGAGCCGTTCCTCGTACGGCAGGGGCTGCTGGCCAGGACCCCGCGCGGCCGGGTCGCGACCGCTTCCGCCTGGACACACATGGGTATGACACCTCCGCCGGACGCGTTCGGAGCCGCCGTTTCACCGTGATCACGAAACGGTTGCAACCATTTCAAATCGGGAACTTCCCCGCGCGCCGAATCGCTGCCTCGTTGCCGCGTTTCATAACAACCGCCTACACTCCGTGGCTTGGCTGGCTGTGTAGGCTGACGGGCTGAGCGGCGCGGCCCGAGAGCTACGCAACGGAATTTCCGGCGCGCGGCCGGTGTCAAATTCTTGAACGACTATGGAAGGTCGCCCCTATGGACATGGGACAACTCGGAAGCATCCTGCCGCTGATCCTTCTGGTGGTGGTGTTCTACTTCCTGCTGATCCGTCCGCAGCGCAAGCGCCAGCAGGAAGCGCTTCAGATGCAGAACTCCTTGGCCCCGGGCGCCCGCGTCATGACGACGACGGGCCTGTTCGCCACGGTGGTCGCGGTGGACAACGAGGACGTCGTGCTCGAGATCGCGCCCGGCATCGAGACGCGCTGGATCAAGGCCGCCATCGGCCGTGTGGTCCAGCCCGGTGACGCCCCGGTGGTGACCGACGAGCCGGTCGTGGACACCGACCTGGCCGACGGTGACGCCAAGGAGTCCGACGCGACCGTGGAGCGTAACGGCGATCAGGACTCCAGCACCAAGCAGTCCTGACTAAGCTCTGCGACAAACCCCTATCTGAGAGAATCGACGACCAGTGGCCCGACCGACCAGCCGCCACAGCCGACCAGGGCGCACGCTCTTGGTGCTGCTGGCGCTCATCCTCGCCCTGGGCGGGACGATGTTCCTGCAGAAGGCGTTCACGCCCAAGCTGGGACTCGACCTCGCCGGCGGAACGACGGTGACGTTGTCACCCGTGACCCAGTCCGGTCAGTCTCCGCCTGAAGAGATCCTCGACCGCGCGGTCAACATCATCCGCGACCGGGTCAACGGCACCGGCATCTCCGACGCGGAGGTCGCCAAGTCCGGCGACAACATCATCATCTCCATCCCGGGCGTCGGACAGAGCGAGGCCATCAAGCTGGTCGCCACCACGGCGGAACTGCGCTTCCGCCAGGTGCTCGCCATGGAGGCCACGCAGGTCCCGCAGAACCTGACCACCGAGGCGCCCACGCCGGGCGCCTCGCCCTCGGCCAAGCCGTCCTCGACCGCCAGGCCGTCGGGCAAGCCGTCCGGCACGCAGTCGGCCACCACGCCGAGCGCGTCCCCGACGGGCAAGGCGCTGTCGTCCGCGCTGACCGCGCCCACGCCGGCCGCCACGCCCTCGGCCACGCAGACCGGGACCGGCCGCGAGCAGACGGGTCAGAAGCAGAACACCAAGGGCGGGAACGCCACGCCGACGCCGGCGCCGAGCACGCCGCCCACCACGCAGCCGAACCAGGACCCCAACGCGGGCATCAACACCGAGGGCATCGACCCGGCGGTGCTGCAGCAGTTCCACAAGCTCGACTGCGCCGACCCCAAGAACCGGGGCCAGGGCGTCCAGGACGACCCCAACAAGCAGTACGCGGCCTGCGAGACCGACGGCAGCTTCAAGTACGTCCTCGACGTCGCCAAGGTCGTCGGCACCGACATCGACACCGCCTCGGCGGGCGTGCGCCAGGGCACCGTGGAGTGGATCGTCCAGCTCGACTTCAAGAGCAAGGGCGCGGGCGAGTGGAGCAAGCTCACCACCACCGCCTACAACGCCCAGGAGCCGCGCAACAAGGTCGCGGTCGTCCTCGACGGCGTGGTCATCACGGCCCCCAACATCATCAGCCCGATCCCCGGCGGCCGCGCCGAGATCACCGGCGGCTTCGACCAGGTCAGCGCCACCAACCTGGCCGACCAGCTCAAGTACGGCGCCCTCCCGCTGAAGTTCCAGCGCAGCTCGATCGACACCGTGTCCTCGACGCTCGGCGCCGACCAGCTCGAAGGCGGCCTGATCGCGGGCATCATCGGCCTCGGCCTGGTGGTCGTCTACTCGCTGCTGTACTACCGCGGCCTCGGCGTCGTCGCGGTGCTGAGCCTCGTCGTGGCCTCGATCCTGACGTACACGGCCGTGGTCGTGCTCGGCCACAACGCCGGCTTCCGGCTCTCCCTGCCGCACATCATCGGCCTGGTGGTCTCGATCGGCATCACCGCCGACTCCTTCATCGTGTACTTCGAACGCATACGTGATGAGATGAAGGAAGGTCGGCGGACGCTTCGCGCGGCCGTCGAGGTGGCCTGGGTCCGTGCCCGGCGCACGATCCTGATCGCCGACGCCGTCATGTTCATCGCCGCCATCGTGCTGTACTTCCTGGCGGTGGGCGGTGTGGCCGGGTTCGCCTTCGCGATGGGCCTGACCACGCTGATCGACATCGTGGTGGTGTTCCTGTTCACCAAGCCGTTCATCGCCCTGCTGGCGAGGCTGAAGTTCTTCGCCAAGGGGCATCCGCTGTCCGGCCTCGACGCCGAGCGCATGAGCACCGGGCCGGCCCCGACGACCACTCCGCAGGAGGCCTGAGATGGGACTGGGGCGTCGCCTCTACCGCGGCGAGATCGATGTCGACTTCGTCGGCAAGTGGAGGCTCTGGTACAGCCTGTCCGGCCTGCTGTTGCTCGTCTCCCTCGCCGGCATCCTGTTCAACGGGCTCAACCTGGGCGTGGAGTTCAAGGGCGGAACGGTCTTCACGTTCCCGGCCAGCACCGGCACCGTCGAGGAGGTCCGCGAGGACTTCCGCACGCAGGGCGCCCACCAGGTGATCGTGCAGCGGGCCCGCGACAACTGGCGGGTCACCACCGAGACCCTGTCGGAGTCGACGCTCAACCAGATGCAGACCACGATCGCCAAGGACTACAAGGTCCCGGTCAAGGACGTCAGCGTCCAGTCGATCGGTGCCTCCTGGGGCGGTGAGGTCTCCCAGAAGGCCTGGATCGGCCTGGGCGTCTTCATGCTCGCGATCATCCTGTACCTGTCGATGGCGTTCGAGCCGAAGATGGCGTTGTCGGCGATCGTCGCGCTCATCCACGACCTCGTCATCACGGCCGGCGTCTACGCCTGGTCGGGCTTCGAGGTCACGCCGGCGACGCTGCTGGGCTTCCTGACCATCCTCGGTTACTCGCTCTACGACGCGGTCGTCGTGTTCGACATGATCAAGGAGGTCACGGCCAAGCTGGGCACGACCTCCAAGATGACGTACTCGATGGCGGCCAACAACGCGCTCAACCACACGCTGATCCGATCGCTGAACACCTCGCTGGTCGCGATCCTGCCGGTGGCGGCCATCCTGTTCATCGGCACCACGCTGCTCGGCGCGGGCACGCTGAAGGACCTGTCGCTGGCGCTGTTCGTCGGCATGATCGTCGGCACGTACTCGTCCCTGTGCGTGGCCACGCCGATGCTGGTGACGCTCAAGGAGCGGGAGCCGAAGTACCAGGCCATCGCGCGCCGGCTCGCCTCCACCTCCGGCAAGGGGGCGAAGGGTTCCAAAAGCGCAGCCGTAGCGAAGGGCTGAGCCCGTCCGAGGCTCGTCCGGCGCCCCCATCCGCCAGGGTGGGGGCGCCGTCGCGTTCAGGGGCGCTCTGCGGCGTTCCGGGAGGGTGCGGGGCAACCTGGTGGGGCCCTGGCTCCTGTGGGCGGCTGAGGGCCTCTCGGAGGGCGTCCGGGGCGGCGGGCGGTCCGAGGAGGGTGCGGAGTAGGCCATCATGGAGCGCGGCACCCGCGAGGAAGGCGATGGAAGCACGATGAGTGAGCTCAGCCAGTTGATCCTGGACCGGATCAGGGACGTCCCCGACTATCCCAAGCCCGGCGTGCTGTTCAAGGACATCACCCCGCTGCTCGGCGACCCGGTCGCGATGGCGGCCGTGGTGGAAGAGCTGGCCGGCCTCGCCGAGGTGGACAAGATCGTCGGGATCGAGGCCAGGGGCTTCATCCTGGCGGCCCCGGTGGCCTACCGGGCGGCGGCCGGGTTCGTCCCGGTGCGCAAGAAGGGCAAGTTGCCGGCCGCGACGCTGGAGGAGTCCTACGACCTGGAGTACGGCTCGGCCACCATCGAGGTGCACCGCGACGCGTTCGCGCCCGGCGACCGGGTGCTCATCGTCGACGACGTGCTGGCGACCGGCGGCACGGCCAAGGCCACCATCGAGCTCGTCGAGCGGGCGGGCGCGCACGTGGTCGGCATCGCGGTGCTGATGGAGCTGGCGTTCCTCAAGGGGCGCGAGCGCCTGCCGGACGTCGGCCTGCACTCCCTGGTGATCGTCTGAGACGGCCCGCGCGAGTCCGGGTGCACGGCCTGGATACACTTGGGGGATCTGGACTCGAACGTGAGGAGTCTGAGTGCCCCGTGATGTGGTCGTGCCCGACGTAACCGACGCTGGTAATGCCGACGCGCCCGGCGTTCCTGCGGTGCGTCGTCGGCGGTTTGGGGGTGGGGCCATGAATCCGGTGCTGGAGCCGCTGTTCCGCACGGTCCGGGCCACCCACCCCAAGGCCGATCTGCGCCTGATCGAGCGCGCCTACGACATGGCCGCCTACCACCACCGCGACCAGAAGCGGAAGTCGGGCGACCCCTACATCACCCACCCGCTCGCCGTGGCCACGATCCTGGCCGAGCTGGGCACCGACGACGAGACGCTGTGCGCAGCGCTGCTGCACGACACGGTCGAGGACACCGCCTACAGCCTCGACGAGCTGCGCGGCGACTTCGGCGACACCATCGGCTCGCTGGTCGACGGCGTCACCAAGCTCGACAAGGTCAAGTTCGGCGACGCGGCGCAGGCCGAGACCGTGCGCAAGATGGTCGTGGCGATGTCGCGCGACATCCGCGTGCTCATCATCAAGCTCGCCGACCGGCTGCACAACATGCGCACCATGCGCTACCTGCCCGAGCACAAGCGCCACCAGAAGTCCCGCGAGACGCTGGAGATCTTCGCGCCGCTGGCCCACCGGCTGGGCATGAACACGATCAAGTGGGAGCTGGAGGACCTCGCGTTCGCGATGCTCTACCCCAAGCGCTACGACGAGATCGCGCGCATGGTGTCCGAGCGCGCGCCGCGGCGCGACCTGTTCCTCCAGGAGGTCATCGAGAAGGTCTCCGGCGACCTGCGCGAGGCCAAGATCCGCGCGGTGGTCAAGGGCCGGCCCAAGCACTACTACTCCGTCTACCAGAAGATGATCGCCCGCGACGTCGCCTTCGACGACATCTACGACCTGGTGGGCATCCGGGTCCTGGTCGACAGCGTGCGCGACTGCTACGCGGCGCTGGGCACGATCCACGCGCGCTGGAACCCGGTCCCCGGCCGGTTCAAGGACTACATCGCGATGCCCAAGTTCAACATGTACCAGTCGCTGCACACCACGGTGATCGGTCCCGAGGGCAAGCCGGTCGAACTGCAGATCCGCACCCACGCGATGCACCACAGGGCCGAGTACGGCGTGGCCGCCCACTGGAAGTACAAGGAGGAGGTCGGCGCGCCGGGCCCGACCGGCAAGGTCAAGCCGGGCAGCGACATGGCCTGGCTGCGCCAGCTCCTCGACTGGCAGAAGGAGACCTCCGACCCGGGCGAGTTCCTGGAGTCGCTGCGGTTCGACCTGTCGGTCTCCGAGGTCTACGTGTTCACCCCGAAGGGGCAGGTCATCGCCCTGCCCGAGGGCGGCACGCCGGTCGACTTCGCCTACGCCGTCCACACCGAGGTCGGCCACCGCTGCATCGGCGCGCGCGTCAACGGGCGGCTGGTGCCGCTGGAGTCGCGGCTCGGCAACGGCGACACGGTCGAGATCTTCACCTCCAAGTCGCCCGACGCCGGGCCGTCGCGCGACTGGCTGAAGTTCGTCAAGTCCGGCCGGGCCCGCAACAAGATCCGGCAGTGGTTCTCCAAGGAGCGCCGCGAGACCGCGATCGAGGCGGGCAAGGAGGCCATCGGCCGCGCCATGCGCAAGCAGGGCCTGCCGCTGCAGCGCCTGATGTCCGGCGAGGCGCTGCTGGCGCTCGCCCGCGACCTGCGCTACCCCGACGTGTCGGCGCTCTACGCGGCCGTGGGGGAGGGGCACATCGCCGCGCAGGCGGTCGTGCAGAAGCTCGTGGCCTCGATCGGCGGCGTGGAGAGCGCCGAGGAGGACATCGCCGAGACGTCCCTGCCGACCCGGCTGCGCGGCCGTCCGCGCGGCGGCGGCGCGGGCGTGGTCGTGGCGGGCGACGCCGACGTGTGGGTGCGCCTGTCCAAGTGCTGCACGCCGGTGCCCGGCGACGAGATCGTCGGGTTCGTCACCCGCGGCCACGGCGTGTCCGTGCACCGCGCCGACTGCACCAACGTCCAGCAGCTCAGGGAGCAGCCCGACCGGCTGGTCGAGGTGAGCTGGTCGCCGGGCGACGACAGCGTGTTCCTGGTGGCCATCCAGGTGGAGGCGCTCGACCGGCCGCGCCTGCTGTCCGACGTCACGCGCACCCTGTCCGACCAGCACGTCAACATCCTCAGCGCGTCCGTGACGACCTCGCGTGACCGGGTGGCGATCAGTAAGTTCACCTTCGAGATGGGCGACCCGAAACACCTGGGCCACGTGCTCAAGGCCGTACGCGGCATCCAGGGCGTCTTCGACGTCTACCGGGTGAGCGGCGCCGGCAGCTGACGGCCCGTCGGGCCCGGCCGCCCGCGGCTCAGCCCTTCAGGTCCGGCAGGTTGACCACGATCGCCTCCTGGGTGCTGCGCGCGATCACCACGACCGCCTCCCGCTCGGGGTCGGGGTTCTCCTCCCGGTGCGGGGTGTAGGGCGGCACGTAGACGTAGTCGCCGGGGGCCGCCTCGATCCGCCGCTCGCGGCCGTCCTGGAGGAAGACGAAGCGCGGGGTGCCGCTGACGACGTAGATGGCGGTCTCGGAGGCGCCGTGGTGGTGGTCGGAGGAGCGGGTGGCGGGCGCGACGTGCGTCCGGCCCATCCACAGGGCCGACGAACCCGCCGTGGCCCCGCTGATCGCGGCCAGCCTGCGCATCCCCGCGCTCTGCGCCGTGTCGCCCGAGAGCGCGTCTGAGGCGATGTGACGCAGCGGGAGGTGGAAGGGGTCGCCCTCGGCCCGGTAGCCCTCCCACAGGCGCCCTCCGGCCCGTTCCAGGACGCCTGAGGCCACCGTGGTCAGCAGCGCCGGGTCGGAGTGGGCCGCCAGCAGCTCGTCGGCCAGCGCCGGGTCGTGCTCGCGCAGCTCGCGCAGCAGCCATTTGCCGTTGCCCCGCCACCTGCCGCCCACGTCGAGCGCCAGCCTGGCGGTCTCCTGGACCACCTGCCAGCGGATGAACAGCTGCTCGCCGGGGTCGGTCGCGCCCGCCAGGTCGTCGAGCAGGTCGGACAGGCCGTAGCGGGCCCGTTCGGCGCGGGTGGCGGCCAGGTCGCCGGGACCGGCGGCCAGCCGTTCGCCGAGCGCCGTCTGCAGATCGCTGGCCCGGCCGCCGGTGCGGTCGACCAGAACCGCGCCGTCGGCGCACATGCGGGCCACGCCCGGCTTGCGCTGGGCCAGGTCGCGGTCGACGTAGGCGTCGAGGCTGGTCTCGCTGTGGACGTACAGCTCGACCGGCCAGCCGTGCCAGCGCAGGGACTCGCGGTAGGGCACGGCCAGCCCGTCGAGCACCACCACGACGTCGAGGTCGGAGGTGCTGGTGCGGCGCTCGGTGAGCACGCTGCCGCCGACGAAGGCGTACAGGGCGCCGGGGAACAGCTCGTCGACGAGGGCGCGCGCGACGCTGACGGGGTCCATGCCGTCAGCGTAGGACCCCGGCCGCCCTCCGAAGATCGGTTCAGCTGAACTCGGTCAGCGTGCGCTCGGCCTCCTCCAGCCACGAACGGCGGGCGGCCAGCGCCTCCTCGGCCTCCTTGACGTCCTTGGCCCGGCCGGCGGCCTGCGCCTTGGACAGCCGCTTCTCCAACTGCTCGATCGAGGCGCGGAGCTGGTCGACCGTGCTCTGGGCGCGGGCCCTGGCCTCGGGGTTGGACCGCTTCCACTCGGCGTCCTCGGCCTTGCGCACGGCCTCGTCGACCTTGCGCAGCCCGCCTTCGAGCCGGTCGCGCTGCTCGCGCGGCACCGGTCCGGCGGCCTCCCAGCGCTCCAGGACGTGCCGCATCGCCGCCCTGGCCGTGCGCGCGTCGGTGACCGGGAGGATCTTCTCGGCCTCGGCCAGCAGCTCCTCCTTGACCTCGGCGTTGGCCGCCAGCGAGGCGTCGCGCTCGGCGAAGACCGCCGAACGGGCCTGGAAGAACTGGTCCTGGGCGGCCTTGAAGCGGCCCCACAGCTCGTCCTCGACCTCGCGCGAGGCGCGCCCGGCGGTCTTCCACTGCTGCATGAGCTCGCGGTAGATCGCCGCGGTCGTGCCCCAGTCGGTGGAGCCGGCGATGGCCTCGGCCTCGGCGACGATGCGCTCCTTGGCCGAACGTACGCCCTCGCGCTGCTCGTCCAGGCCCGCGAAGTACTGCTTGCGGTGCTTGGCGAAGGCCGTACGGGCGGCCGACAGCCGCTTCCAGAGCTGGGCCTCGGTGACCCGGTCGATCCGGTCGGCGGCCTTCCACTCCTCCACGAGCTGGCGCAGCCGTTCGCCGCCGGACTTCCAGTGGGTGGTCTCGTCGGCGATGCGCTCGGCCTCGGCGACGATACGTTCCTTGACCCCCCTGGCCTCGGCGCGCGCCTGGTCGCGGGCGGCCTTGACCTCCTCGCGACGATGGCCGACCAGCTCGGTCAGGCCGTCGAGGCGGGCCGTCAGCGCCGCCAGGTCGCCCACGGCGTGGGCGTCGGCGACGGCCTCGCGCAGCTTGGCGATGCTCGCCTCGGCCTGCGCGGGGGCCAGATCGGTGCCCTTGACCCGCTGTTCGAGGAGCTGTACCTGGCCGGACAGCTCGTCGTACTTGCGATGGAAGTAGGCCAGTGCCTCTTCGGGTTCACCGGCCTGCCAGGAGCCGACGGCCCGCTCTCCCTCAGCCGTACGCACGTAGACGGTGCCGTCGTCGTCTACCCGGCCCCACGGGTCGGTGCTCACCGTGTCCTCCCGCACTATCCATCAGACCCTTCGGGACTACTTCGTCCCTAGTTTGTATTACGTCAGCTCTTGCCGGCGATTGTCACGTCTTTGATTTCGAGGGTTTGCTTCGGTGCTCCGGTCCCATCTCCCATGTCAGCGATGACGCCCGCTTTGTTCACCTTGTCCAGGATGTCGAGCCCCTTGGTGATCGTACCCACCGGCGTGTAATCCGGGGTGAGTCCGAGATCGCCGTAAACGAGGAAGAACTGGCTCCCCGTGCTGCCCGGCGCCGAGGTCTTCGCCATCGCCACCGTGCCGCGCTTGTACGTGGCCCCCTGGAGGTTCTCCTCGGCCATCACGTAGCCGGGGCCGCCCGCGCCGTCCTGGCTCTTGCCGTCGGCCTTGGCCGTCGGGTCGCCGCACTGCAGCATCGGGAACTTGTCGCTGCCGAGCCGGTGGCACTTGCTGCCGTCGTAGAACTTCTTGGAGGCCAGGAAGGCCAGCGAGTTGGTCGTGCACGGCGCCTTGGCGTTGTCGAGCTCGACCACGATGGCGCCCAGGTTGGTGTCGAGCGTCATCGTCTTCTTGGCCGGTTCGGTCTTGACCTTGGCCGGCGGCATGCCGACGTCCTTGACCTGACCGCCGGCCGCCTCCTTGACGTAGTCGCAGGTGCCGGCCGCCGCGTTGTACGGCTTGGGCCCCGTGCTGGGCGGGGCCGACGCGGTGTCCTGCGGGGCCGACGCCGAGGGCGAGGCGGACGCCTCGGTCGTCGAGTCGCCGCCGCCGAGCAGCGCGACCGCGGCCACGATGCCGCCCACCACGACCACCACGCCGACCGTGGAGCCGATGATCGCGGTGCGCTTGGCCTTCTGCTCGCGCTCGATGCGGCGCTGTATCTGCCGCTCGTAGTGCTCACGTGCCAGCTGCTTCTGCCGGTCCTTGCCCGTGGCCACCGCTTTGCCTCCCATAGTCAATCAACTGAGGTGGGCGAATCGTATCGGCCAATGGGTAATGATTCGCAGCCCGGCGACCCGCACCGGTACCCTTCGGTTACATTCCCATTGGCTTTTCGACGAGATCACCTGAGGCAGATGCTCATCGCAGGCTTCCCCGCAGGGGCCCTCCAGACCAATTGTTACGTCGTCGCGCCCGCGGCCGGCGAGGAGTGCGTGATCGTCGATCCGGGCCAGGACGCCGCCGAAGGCGTCGAGGAGCTGCTGCGCGAGCACCGGCTCAAGCCGGTCGCGGTGCTGCTCACGCACGGCCACCTCGACCACGTGTGGTCGGTCGCCCCGGTCTGCGGCGCGCGCGACGTCCCCGCGTGGATCCACCCCGACGACCGCCACCTGCTGAGCGACCCCTCGGCCGGCTGGGGCGGCGGCGTGTCGCTGTTCGGCGACATCAGGCTGAGCGAGCCCGACGACGTGCGCGAGCTGTCCGACGGCGCGGCGCTCAGCCTGGCGGGCCTCGATCTGGTGGTCGACCACACCCCGGGCCATACCAGGGGGTCGGTGAGCTTCCGGCTGCCCGGCGACGAGATCATGTTCTCGGGCGACCTGCTGTTCGCCGGCTCCGTCGGCCGTACCGACCTTCCCGGCGGCGACTACGCGACCATCCTGCGCAGCCTGGCCACCAAGTGCCTGCCGCTGCCTGACGATACGGTCGTCCTGCCGGGCCACGGACCACAGACCACCATCGGCCGCGAGCGCGCTACCAACCCTTACCTGAAGGAAGCGGCGCCGCAGGCCGGTCCCACACGAGGGATCTAATGAGCTTCCAAGCGCCGAAAGGCACCTTCGACTGGCTGCCGCCCAGCTCCGAGGCCATCCTGGCCGTGCGCGAGGCACTGGCGGCGCCCCTGAGGCGGGCGGGCTACGGCTACGTCGAGACCCCCGTCTTCGAGGACACCGAGCTGTTCAAGCGGGGCGTGGGCGAGTCCACCGACGTGGTCTCCAAGGAGATGTACACCTTCCCCGACAAGGCGGGCAGGTCACTGACCCTGCGCCCCGAGGGCACCGCCTCGGTCGTGCGCGCCGTGCTGCAGCACAACCTGCACAACGGCCAGCTCCCGGTCAAGCTGTGGTACTCCGGCAGCCAGTTCCGCTACGAGCGTGCCCAGAAGGGCCGCTACCGCCACTTCTGGCAGGTCGGGGCCGAGGCGCTCGGCTCCGAGGACCCGGCGCTCGACGCCGAGCTGATCGTGCTCGGCGCGCGCGGCTTCGCCTCGCTGGGCCTCACGCGGGTCAGGCTGCTGCTCAACTCGCTCGGCGACAAGAACTGCCGGCCCGCCTACCGGGCCGCGCTGCAGGACTTCCTGCGCGTGCTCGACCTCGACGAGGAGACCAGGGCCCGCATCGACATCAACCCGCTGCGGGTGCTCGACGACAAGCGGCCCGAGGTGCAGGCGCAGCTCACCGGCGCGCCGCTGGTCGTCGACCACCTGTGCGCCGCCTGCAAGGCCTACCACGAGGAGGTCCGCGCGCTGCTGACCGCCTCGGGCGTGGCCTTCGAGGACGACCCCCGGCTGGTGCGCGGGCTCGACTACTACACGCGCACCACGTTCGAGTTCGTGCACGGCGGGCTCGGCTCCCAGTCGGCCGTCGGCGGCGGCGGCCGCTACGACGGGCTCAGCGAGATGCTGGGCGGCCCGCCGCTGCCCAGTGTCGGCTGGGCGCTCGGCGCCGACCGCACGTACCTCGCCATGGAGTCCGAGGGTCTGCTCGGCGACGCCGCGCCGGGCCGCGTCCAGGTGTACGGTGTCCCGCTGGGTGACGACGCCCGCCGCCGCATGTTCCTGCTCGTCTCCGAGCTGCGCGAGGCGGGCATCAGCGCCGACATGGCCTTCGGCGGCAAGGGGCTCAAGGGTGCGATGAAGGGCGCGGACCGTTCCGGCGCCCGGTTCGCGCTGATCCTGGGCGAGCGTGACCTCGCGGCCGAGGCCGTGCAACTGAAGGACCTGACCACCGCTGAACAGACCGAGGTGCCACTGGCCCAGGTCGCCGACGTTTTGAAAGGGAAAGTGCAGTGATCCGCACGCATACGGCCGGGTCGCTCCGCGAGGAGCACGCCGGGCAGCAGGTGACGCTCGCAGGATGGGTGGCCCGCCGCCGTGACCACGGCGGCGTGGTCTTCATCGACCTGCGCGACGCCTCCGGCTCGGCGCAGGTGGTCTTCCGCGAGGAGGACCACGCCCACGACCTGCGCGCCGAGTACTGCGTGCAGGTGGTCGGCCAGGTCAGGCTGCGTCCGGAGGGCAACGAGAACCCCGAGCTGCCCACCGGCGCGATCGAGGTCGTGGCCGAGCGGGTCGAGGTGCTGAGCGAGTCCGCGCCGCTGCCGTTCCCCATCGAGGGCAACGTGGGCGTGTCGGAGGAGGCCCGGCTCAAGTACCGCTACCTCGACATCCGCCGCCAGCAGGTCGCGAGCGCCATGCGCACCCGCTCCAAGGCCACCTACCTGGCCAACGAGGTGATGCACGAGCTCGGCTTCGTCTACGTCGAGACCCCCACGCTGACCCGCTCGACCCCCGAGGGCGCGCGCGACTTCCTGGTCCCGGTCCGCCTGCAGCCCGGCAACTGGTACGCCCTGCCGCAGTCGCCGCAGCTGTTCAAGCAGCTGCTGCAGGTCGCCGGCCTGGAGCGCTACTACCAGCTCGCCAAGTGCTACCGCGACGAGGACCTGCGCGCCGACCGCCAGCCCGAGTTCACCCAGATCGACGTCGAGATGTCCTTCGTCGACCAGGAGGACGTCATCGAGGTCGGCGAGAAGCTGGTCGGCCGGCTGTGGCGGGAGATCCTCGGCTACGAGATCCCCATGCCGCTGCCGCGCATGACCTACGCCGACGCCATGGCCCGCTACGGCTCCGACAAGCCCGACCTGCGCTTCGGCCAGGAGCTCGTCGAGATGACCGACTACTTCGCCAGCACCTCCTTCCGCGTCTTCCAGGCCGACTACGTCGGCGCGGTGGTCATGCCGGGCGGCGGCTCGCAGACCCGCAAGGAGCTCGACGGCTGGCAGGAGTGGGCGCGCAGCCGCGGCGCCAAGGGCCTGGCGTACGTGCTGGTCCAGGAGGACGGCACGCTCGGCGGCCCGGTCGCCAAGAACCTGTCGGAGGCGGAGCTGTCCGGCCTGGCCGCCAAGGTCGGCGCCAACCCGGGCGACGCGATCTTCTTCGCCGCCGGCGCCCGCTCGGCCTCCCGCGACCTGCTGGGCGCGGCCCGGCTGGAGATCGGCCGCCGCTGCGGCCTGATCGACGAGTCGCAGTGGTCGTTCCTGTGGGTGGTCGACGCCCCCATGTTCGAGGAGGACGGCGAGGGCGGCTGGACGGCCGTGCACCACCCGTTCACCGGCCCCAAGCCGGAGTGGGCCGACAACTTCCAGGACCACCCGGGCGAGGCCCTGGCCTACGCCTACGACATGGTCTGCAACGGCATGGAGATCGGCGGCGGCTCGATCCGCATCCACCGGGCCGAGATGCAGCAGCGGGTCTTCGACGTGCTCGGCATCTCCAAGGAGGAGGCCGAGAGCAAGTTCGGCTTCCTGCTGGAGGCGTTCAAGTACGGCCCGCCCCCGCACGGAGGCATCGCCTACGGCTGGGACCGGATCTGCATGCTGCTGTCCGGCGGCGACTCGATCCGCGACGTGATCGCGTTCCCGAAGACCGCCTCCGGCTTCGACCCGCTGACCGCCGCGCCGACGCCGATCACGGCCGACCAGCGCAAGGAGGCGGGCGTCGACGCCCAGCCCAAGTCCGAGTCCTGACACGGAGACGGCGGGCGCCCCCTTTCGAAAGGGGGGCGCCCGCCGTCTTGGTTCTCCGCGCTACCTCACGGTGACGCGCTTGATGATGATCGGGTTCTTCGGCGCGGTCGAGCCGCCGTCGCCCACGATGTCGTCGCCGTTGACGATGACGCCGTCCTTGGCGACCTTCTCGATGATCTCCAGGCCCGAGCGCACCATGCCGAGCACCGAGTACTGCGGCTCCAGCTGGCCGTTCTCGTCCGACACCGAGATGGCGAACTGGCTGCTGTTCTGCCCCGCCGCGCCGTCGGGCTGGGTCAGGAACACCACGCCCCTGGTGTAGGGGACGGCGCCCACGGCCTCGTCGCCGAACACGTAGCCGGCCGTGCCCTGGCCGTCGGTCGGGTTCCTGCCGTCGGCCTTGGCCTGCGGGTCGCCGCACTGCAGCAGGAACAGGCCGGCCGTCTCCGGCGTCACCAGCCGGTGGCACTTGGTGTTGTCGTAGAAGTGCTTCTTCGACAGGAACGCCATCGAGTTGACCGAGCACGGGGTCGCGTTCGGGTCGACGTCGATCACGATGTCGCCGTGGTTGGTGCTCACGGTCATCGTCTTGAGCTTCAGGTTGGGCCGCTTGCCCGGCAGGCCGACGAACTTGTTGGGCGCGGACTCGTCACGCTTGTACGTGCACGACACCTTGCTCGCGTTCTTCGGCGGCGCGGTGCTCGGGAGCTCCGTCGGCGCGGGAGAGCTGCTACTGGCCGAGGGCGAGGGGGTGCTCGCCGCCGCGGTCGGCTTCTTGTCGTCGCCGACCAGGGTGGTCGCGGCGAAGATGCCGCCCGCCACCACGACGACGGCCACGCCCGCGCCGATGAAGGTGTTCCGCCTGGCTTTGGCGCTCTGCTCGGCCGCGCGCCGCGCCTGCCGCTCCTTGTGCTCCCGGGCCAGCTCGCTCTGGCGGTCGTCGCCGCTCACCGGTTGTCTCCTTCATCTTTGCCGACACATGACCAAACAACTCCGCGAATGCTACCGGCCTCCGATATGTGCCGGGCGTAAGTGGCGGAAGCCGCCGACTGGGGCAAGTGGGAGATAGAACTATCTGGCGTGACGATTCGTAGTCCAGGTGAGCCCCTTTCCAAGGAGTGACCGTGTTCGAGCAGATCCTCGGCTTGCCGGCCCATCCGCTGATCGTCCATTTCGCCGTGGTGCTGACGCCGCTGCTCGTGCTCGTGGCGGGGGCGTACACGCTGGTGCCTCGCGTACGGGCCTCGGCGGCGTGGGCCGTGGTGCTGCTCGCCGTGGCCGCCCCCGCGGCGGCCCTGGCGGCCAAGGAGAGCGGCGAGAGCCTGAAGCGGGCCCGCTTCGCCGACGTGGAAGGCGCGCTCGGCGCGCGCGTCGCCGCCCACGAGAGCTTCGCGAACCCGCTGCTGCTGTCGGTGGCCGGCCTGGCCGCCGCCTCCCTGGCCCTCGTGTACGCCACCACCCCAGGACGCCGTTCGGTCACCTCCGACCGGTTCGGCAGGCCCGTCACGTTCGTCCTGTCGGGGCTGACGGTCGTCCTGGCCGTCGTGGCGGGGTACTTCTGCTTCCGCGCGGGCGACTCCGGGGCCAGGGCCGTGTGGGCCGCGGCGGGTCTGAGCGGCGTGTAATCTCGCGTTGTGGATAGCCTGTTCGATTCGGCGGCTGAGGAGGCCACCCCGCAACCCCTCGCGGTGCGGATGCGCCCGCGCACCCTCGACGAGGTGATCGGCCAGCGGCACCTGCTGGGCTCCGGCACCCCGCTGCGGCGGCTCGTCGAGAGCGAGGCCCCGATGTCGCTGTTCCTGTGGGGCCCGCCCGGCACCGGCAAGACGACCCTGGCCTACGTCGTCTCCAACGTCACCAAGCGCCGTTTCGTCGAGATCTCCGCCGTCTCGGCCGGCGTCAAGGACGTCCGCGCCGCCATCGACAACGCCCGCCGCGAGCTGGGCATGAGCGGGCGCCAGACCGTGCTGTTCGTCGACGAGGTCCACCGCTTCAACAAGGCCCAGCAGGACGCCCTGCTGCCGGCGGTGGAGAACCGCTGGGTCACCTTCATCGGCGCCACCACCGAAAACCCGTACTTCTCGGTCATCTCGCCGCTGTTGTCGCGTTCGCTGCTGCTCACGCTGGAGTCGCTGACCGACGACGACGTACGCGCCGTCCTGGAGCGCGCGGTGGCCGATCCGCGCGGCCTGGGCGGGCGGGCCCGGCTCGCCCCCGAGGCCCTCGACCACCTGGTGCGCCTGGCCGGGGGCGACGCGCGCAGGTCGCTGACCTACCTGGAGGCCGCCGCGCTGCTGGCCGACGACATCACCGTCGAGGTGGTGGAGAAGGCCGTCGACAAGGCGGCCGTGCGCTACGACCGTCAGGGCGACCAGCACTACGACGTGATCAGCGCGTTCATCAAGTCGATGCGCGGCTCCGACGCCGACGCGGCGCTCCACTACCTGGCCCGCATGATCGAGGCCGGCGAGGACCCGCGGTTCATCGCCCGCCGCATCGTCATCTTCGCCTCCGAGGACGTCGGCATGGCCGACCCCACCTGCCTGCAGACCGCGGTGGCCGTGGCCCAGGCCGTGCAGCTCATCGGGCTGCCCGAGGGGCAGATCAACCTGGCCCACGCCGTCATCCACTGCGCGATGGCGCCCAAGTCCAACGCGGTCGTCAAGGCCATCGGCGCGGCGGTCGGCGACGTGCGCAAGGGGCTGATCGGCCAGGTACCCGGCCACCTGCGCGACGCCCACTACCCGGGCGCCGCCAAGCTCGGCCACGGCGACGGCTACAAGTACCCGCACGACTTCGACCACGGCCTGGTGCGCCAGGACTACGCGCCCGAGCAGGTGCGCGAGCGCCGCTACTACGAGCCCACCAGGCACGGCGCGGAGGCCCCCGTGGCCGACCGCTGGGCCAGGATCCGCGACTTCCTGCGCGGCTCCTGAACCGTCCCGCCCGCACACTGGATTGATCGCCACCATGACCGACCACCGCGCGAGCTTCGACGCCCGCATCACCTTCGGCAACGGCGGCGACCTCACCGTCCACGGCTTCCGCGTCGACCTGCCGGGCCCCGGCGCCTCCGAGGGCGAGATCGCCGCGTGGCCGGCCGAGGGCGGCGCGTCCCTGGTCGGCACCGACAACCTTGACGGCACCGCGTACGAGAACGGCACCGCGTACGAGCGCGACGCCGCGCGTGACGGCGTCGCGGCGCGTGAGGGCGACGGCGTGCGTGCGGACATCCCGGCTCTCGGCGCGCTGCTGGCGGCGGGGGTGCCGGTCGTGGAGGGGCTGGCCGGGCTCGACCGGCTGCCGCCGACCGGCGCCCTGTTCAGGGCCGCGCCGCCGCTCCTGGAGGGCGCCGGCCGGGTTCCGTACGCGCCTTCGCCCGTGTCCCCGAGGTGTGACGGGATGCGGGCCGGGCAGCGGAACGCCTGGTCGGAGCGGCATGCGATCGGTCACGGAAGTGCCCGGAGGCGACCCGGCCGCCGGATCGGACCCGTTTTCCTCACTAACGTTGTCGCCGGGACGCGATAAGGTTCTTGCCGTTCCGGCCCAGCGTACGAGGGAGATGAGCGGATGCTTACCGCTGGAGAGGTCGCCGGCCTGATCGCGGCCACGGGCTGGATTGTCCTGGTCTGCGTTCTCGCCATGGTGCTCGTCAAGCTCGCCAGGCTGCTCACCGAGACCACCAAGGCGGTCTCCGACCTGAACAACCGCCTGGTGCCGCTGCTCGACGACGTGAGCGTCACGGTCAACGAGACCAACCGGCAACTGGTCGCGGTCGAGGCCATCGCCCAGGACGTCAAGCAGGTCAGCGCGCACGCCGCCAAGCTCAGCGCGGTGACGCAGACCATCCTCACGGGCCCGTTGATCAAGGTGTCGTCGCTCGGCTACGGCGTGCGGCGCGCCATCGAGGCCCGCAGGCCGCGGAGGCGGTCCCGGTGATCAGACGGCTGTTCTACCTCTCGCTCGGCGCGTTCCTCGCCTTCTGGGTGATGCGCAGGCTGCAGGCGCTGCACCCGACCCACGTCGTCCGGCGTACGGCCGACGGCGCGGCGGGCATGCTCGCGCGGGTGAGAGACTTTACCTCTGACGCTCTCGGCGAGGCCGCCGAGCGCGAAACCCAGTTGCGGGCGCGCTTCGGGCTCGACAACGCTGAAATCGACAACTGACTACCAGCAAAGGATGGCCACAATGGAGTCGGCAGAGATAGCCCGCCGCTTCCTGCGCTTCTTCGAGGAGCGTGGGCACAAGGTCGTGCCCTCGGCCAGCCTGATCGCTGAGGACCCCACGCTACTCCTGGTTCCTGCCGGTATGGTGCCGTTCAAGCCGTACTTCCTGGGGCAGCGCAAGCCTCCGGCGTCACGGCTGGCCACCGCGCAGAAGTGTGTGCGCACGCCCGACATCGAAGAGGTCGGCAAGACCACCCGGCATGCCACCTTCTTCCAGATGCTCGGCAACTTCTCCTTCGGCGACTACTTCAAGGCCGAAGTGATCCCGTTCGCGTGGGAGCTGCTCACCCGGTCCGAGTCCGACGGCGGCTTCGGCTTCCCCGAGGAGCGCCTGTGGGCGACCGTCTACCTCGAGGACGACGAGGCCTACGACATCTGGCGCAACAAGGTCGGCGTGCCCGAGAGCCGCATCCAGCGCCGCGGCCTGGAGGACAACTACTGGCACATGGGCGTGCCCGGCCCTGGCGGCCCCTGCTCGGAGATCTACTACGACCGCGGCCCCGAGTACGGCAAGGAGGGCGGCCCCGTCGCCGACGAGGACCGCTACCTCGAGGTCTGGAACCTCGTCTTCATGCAGTACCAGCTCAGCCAGGTCCGCACCAAGGTCGACTTCGACATCTCCGGCGAGCTGCCGGCCAAGAACATCGACACCGGCATGGGCCTTGAGCGCATGGCGACGATCCTGCAGGGCGTCGACAACCTCTACGAGATCGACACCACCTACAAGATCCTCGACAAGGCGGCCGAGCTCACCAAGACCCGCTACGGCCGCGACCACCGCGCCGACGTGAGCCTGCGCGTGATCGCCGACCACGTGCGCACCGGCACCATGCTGGTCGCCGACGGCGTCATGCCCGGCAACGAGGGCCGCGGCTACGTGCTGCGCCGCATCCTGCGCCGCTCGGTGCGCAACCTGCGCCTGCTCGGCTCCGGCGACGAGCGCTACATGCACGAGCTGACCGACGTCGCGATCAACGTGATGGGCGAGCAGTACCCCGAGCTCAAGGTCGACGCGCCGCAGATCCACGGGATCATCGACGCGGAGGAGGCGTCCTTCCTGGGCACGCTCCGCACCGGCACCGCGATCTTCGACGTGGCCGTCGAGGAGACCAAGCGCAAGTCCGGCACGACGCTCTCGGGCGACCAGGCGTTCAAGCTGCACGACACCTACGGCTTCCCGATCGACCTCACCCTGGAGATGGCGGCCGAGCAGGGCCTGAAGGTCGACGAAGAGGGCTTCCGCCGCCTGATGAAGGAGCAGCGGCAGAACGCCAAGGCCGACGCGGCGGCCAAGAAGACCGGCAACGCCGACATCTCCGTCTTCGGCCACCTGCTGGAGAAGGCCGGCAAGATCGACTTCCTCGGCTACGACGAGACCCAGGCCGAGACCTCCGTCGTCGGCATCCTGGTCGACGGCGTCAGCGTGCCGGCGGCCGGCGCGGGCACGACCGTCGAGATCGTGCTCGGCCGCACCCCGTTCTACGCCGAGGGCGGCGGCCAGCTCGCCGACCAGGGCGTCATCCGCACGGCGGGCGCCGAGGTCGAGATCCTCGACGTGCAGTCGCCGCTCAAGGGCCTGATCGTGCACCGCGGCAAGATCCGCAGCGGTGAGCTGAAGGCCGGCGACGAGGCCCAGGCCGAGATCGACGTCGAGCGCCGCCGGGCGATCTCGCGCAGCCACAGCGCCACCCACCTGGTCCACCGCGGTTTCAAGAACGCGCTGGGCGAGACGGCCGCGCAGGCGGGCTCGGAGAACTCTCCTGGCCGCTTCCGCTTCGACTTCACCGCGGCGGGCGCCGTCCCGGCCAGCGTGCTGCGCGACGTCGAGGACGAGGTCAACGCGGTGCTGATCAACGACCTCAAGGTCAACGCGTTCTACACCTCCCAGGCCGAGGCCAGGGCGATGGGCGCGCTGGCGATGTTCGGCGAGAAGTACGGCGACGAGGTCCGCGTGGTCGAGATCGGCGACTACTCGCGCGAGCTGTGCGGCGGCACCCACGTCCACAGCTCGGGGCAGCTCGGCCTGGTCAAGGTGCTGGGCGAGCAGTCGGTCGGCGCGGGCGTGCGCCGGGTCGAGGCGCTGGTCGGCATCGACGCCTTCCGCTTCCTGGCCCGCGAGAGCGTGCTGGTGGCCCAGCTGTCCGAGCAGCTCAAGGCGCGTCGCGAGGAGCTGCCCGAGCGCATCGAGGGCATCGTCACCCGCCTGCGCACCGCCGAGAAGGAGCTGGAGAAGGTGCGCTCGGCGCAGGTGCTCCAGGTGGCCGGCGAGCTGGCGTCCCAGGCCCGTGACCTGCACGGAGTCTCCGTGGTGACACACCGCGCGCCTGATGGCACCGGTGCCGACGACCTGCGTAAGCTCGCGCTTGATGTGCGTGGCAGATTCCCGGCCGACCGGCCGGCGGTCGTGGTGATCGCCGGCGCCCCCTCCGACCGGCCCGTGGTGGTCGCCGCGGTCAACGAGGCGGGGCGCGAGCGGGGGCTCAAGGCCGGAAGGCTGGTCGGCGTCGCCGCCAAGGCTCTTGGGGGTGGCGGTGGCGGCAAGGACGATGTCGCGCAGGGCGGCGGTACGCGGCCCGAGGCGATCGGCGACGCGCTGGGCCTGGTCGAACAGGCCATCGGCGAGCAGATCGGATGACATGAGGTTCGGTTCGCGGATCGGCGTCGACGTCGGATCCGTACGCATCGGCGTGGCCCGCAGCGATCCCAGTGGGGTGCTGGCCACGCCGGTCGAGACCGTGCGGCGGGGCAAGGGCGACCTCGACCGCATCGCCGAGATCGTCGCCGAGCACGAGGCGATCGAGGTGATCGTGGGGTTGCCCACCTCGCTGTCCGGGCGTGAGGGGCAGGCGGCCGGGCTGGCCCGCGCGTTCGCCGCCGAGCTGGCCGGGCGGCTGGCGCCCACGCCGGTGCGGCTGTTCGACGAGCGGCTCACCACGGTCGCGGCCCAGCACGGGCTGCGGGCCAGCGGCGTACGCGCCAAGAAACAGCGCGGGGTCGTCGACCAGGCGGCCGCCGTCGTGCTGCTCCAGGACGCCCTCGACTCCGAACGCGCCACCGAGAGACCACCAGGCAGGCCCGTCGAACCGCCCCCCGCGGCGGCCGACGGACCTGCCTCATGACCGGGCGGCACCGCGAGGCCCGCCACGAGGCCATGACCCGTGCGTCCGCTCCGATGCCGCCTGCCCGGCGCCTGCCCGGCGAGGTGGCCGCGTGAACGCCACCCCTGAGGACGACGGCGGCGAGGTGGTCCCGTTCCGGCGGGAGGACTCCGAGCAGGAGACACCGCCGGAGCCGGCGGCCGGGGAGCCTCCGGGGACCGGCGGCCAGCCGCCGCGCCGGGGCCGGGCCCTGGGCAAGGCGGGGCTGATCTCCGCCGCGCTGGTGGCCGCCCTGGTGGCGGCGGGGGCGGGCGCGCTCATGGTGGTCAGGCCGTACCTGAGCCCCGACGACTTCGAGGGCGTGGGCAGCGGGACGGTCACCGTCCGGATCCCGCCCGGCGCGAACGCCGAGGACATCGGCACCGCGCTGGCCGACGCCGGCGTGGTGGCCAGCTCGCGCTCGTTCGTGAACGCGGCCCAGGAACGGGCCGTGGCCAACCGGTTGCGTCCCGGCCACTACCGGCTGCGCAAGGGCATGGCCGCGGGCGCGGCGCTCGACCTGCTGCTCGCGCCCGCCTCCCGGCTCGTCAGGCGGGTGGCGGTGCCCGAGGGACTGCGCGCGGGCGAGGTGCTGCGGCGCGTCGCCCAGCTGGCCGCGCTGCCGCTGAAGGAGCTGCAGGCCGTCGACAAGAGTCTCATCGGGCTGCCCTCGTACGCGCCCGGGATCGAGGGCTTCCTGTTCCCCGCCACGTACGACGTCGAGCCCGGCGACAAGGCCGTGGACGTGCTGGCCGCCATGGTGGAGCGCTGGGGCGTGGCCGCCCGGCAGATCCATCTGGCGGAGGGGGCCCGGCGGCTCGGCCTGACCCCGCTGGAGGCCCTCACGGTCGCCAGCCTCGTCCAGGCGGAGGGCGGCACCGACGCCGACTACCCCAAGATCGCCAGAGTGATCTACAACAGGCTCAGGAGCAACACCCCGCTGGAGCTCGACACCACGGTCCTGTACGCGCAGAACCGTCGGTCACTGAAGGTGACGGAGAGCGACACCAAGGTGAGCTCCCCCTACAACACCTACCGCCGCCGCGGGCTGCCGCCGGGGCCCATCGCCAATCCCGGGGAGAAGGCGCTGCTGGCGGCGCTGAACCCGGCCGCAGGTGATTGGCACTGGTTTGTGACGACGGATCCGGCGCATAGAATCACCAAATTCACTAACAAAGAGAGCGAGTTCGTGAGATACCGGGAAGAGTTGAACAAGAACCTCGGGACGGGCTGATGTTCTGCGGGACCCCCCCTGTCCCCGCGCAAAAGCCCCGTACTGGGTCATGCGCCCTCTTCCCATCCCCTAGCATGGCTACCCAGAGTGATCTCCGCTGGTCGTGGGAGCATGCCCGGCGGATCCCCCCGTTCCGCCCGGTGACCCCGGCCGGTTCGGCACAACCGCTTGACGCCGAACGGGCCGTACCGGGAGATTGGCCAGCGCACCTATGAGCGATCTCGATCTGAACTCCCTGCTCGGCACCGAGGACGACGAGGGTCGGTCCCGGCGCCGTACCCGTGGCTCCGGCAAGCGCGGCGGCGGCAGCCGCCGGCGGCGCAGACGCCGCAACCGGGGCCGCTTCGTCGCGCCGCTGCTCGCCTTCGTGGTGCTGGCGGGCATCATCGGCGGCGGCGGCTACTACGGCTACCTGTGGCTCAGCGACGCCCTCGTGCCCGACGACTACACCGGCCAGGGCACCGGCGAGGTGATCGTCGAGATCAAGGACGGCCAGAGCGCGTCGGAGGTGGCCGAGGAACTGGCGCGCCTGGGCGTCGTGGCCAGCGCCAGGGCGTTCAGCAACGCCATCGGCAACGCCGGCAAGAGCGGGTCGCTCCAGCCGGGCCAGTACAAGATGCGCAAGAAGATGTCGGCGGCCGGCGCGGTGGCGATGCTGAGCCCCGAGAACAAGCTGCTGGCCAAGGTGGCGGTCAAGGAGGGCCTGCGCCTGTCCGACACGCTGTCCACGCTGGCCAAGGCGACGGGCAAGCCGGCCAAGGGGTTCGCGGCCGCGGCCAAGGACACCGGCGACCTCGACCTGCCGTCCTACGCCAAGGGCAAGCTGGAGGGCTACGCCTTCCCGGCCACCTACGACTTCCCGCCCAACGTGACCCCGGCGCAGATCCTGGGGGCGATGGTCAAGCGGTTCAACCAGACGGCCGAGGAGGTCGACCTCGTAGGCGGCGCCAAGGCCCTCGGGCGCAAGCCCCAGGACATCGTGGTCATCGCCAGCATCATCCAGGCCGAGGCCGGCCGGTTCGAGGACATGCCCAAGATCTCCCGGGTCATCTACAACCGGCTCCAGCACGAGCCGGAGATGAAGCTGGCGATGGACAGCACGGTCATGTACGCCCTCAACAAGTACCGCACCGCCGCCACCATCGCCGAGACGAAGACCAAGAGCCCGTACAACACGTACATGTACCTCGGCCTGCCGCCCGGCCCCATCGCGAACCCGGGCCAGCACGCCATCGAGGCCGCGCTCAACCCGGCCAAGGGTGACTGGCTCTACTTCGTCGCCACCGACCCCAACAGCAACGTCACCAAGTTCGCCACCACCGAGGCCGAACGCCAGGCGCTGCTGGCCGAGTACAAGCGGAACGGCGGCTGACCCCCGCGGCGGGCCGCGCGACGACCGGTGGCCCGCCCGCGGCGTGGTAGGAGCAGGGATCCGTGTTTCCGGAAGGAGTGTCGATGCGGGCTGCGGTCATGGGCTCGCCCATCGGGCATTCGCTCTCGCCCCACCTGCACAGGGCCGCCTACGCGGCGATGGGGCTCGACGGGTGGAGCTACGAGGCGATCGAGTGCGACGAGGCGCGGCTGCCCGGCCTGCTCGCCGGGCTGACCCCCGTACGCGGGCAGGGCGGCGGCGAGCGCGCCTGGGCCGGCCTTTCGCTGACGATGCCGCTCAAGCGGGCCGTGCTGCCGCTCCTCGACACCGTCTCCGACCTGGCCGTCGAGGTGGGCGGGGCCAACACCGTGGTCTTCGGCGACGGCCTGCGCCACGGCCACAACACCGACGTCCACGGCATCGAGCAGGCGCTGGCCGAGGCGGGCGTGCCCGCGCCGCGGTCGGCGACCGTCCTGGGCGGCGGCGCCACGGCCGCCTCCGCGCTGGCGGCCCTGCGCAACCTGGGGCTGTTCTCGGCCACCCTGCTGGTACGCGACCCGGCCAGGGCGGGGGAGACGGCCGAGGTGGCCGAACGGCTGGGTGTGAGGCTGGCGGTGGAGACGTTCGACAAGCTCGACGCGTACACGGGGGTGGACCTGGTGGTCTCCACGCTGCCCGCCGGGGCCGCCGACGCCTGGGCGGAGCGGCTGGCCCGGGTGCCGGCGCTGTTCGACGTGGTCTACGCCCCCTGGCCGACCAGGGCGGCCACGGCGGTCCGCGACGCGGGCGGCACGGTGGTCGGCGGCTTCGCGATGCTCCTGCACCAGGCCGTGCGCCAGGTGGAGCTGATGACCGGCCGCACGGACGTGCCGGTCGAGGCCATGCGCGCGGCGGGCGAGGCCGAGATCTCCCGCCGGGCCGCGGCCCGGCCGAGCTGATCTCCCGGACGATTACCCGCGCCGGCGGGATGATTCGAGGCGCCTGCGTGGTTGTGGTAATGTAGCTCTCTGATCGGTCCGGCACGCCTTGCTGGACGCGCAAGCGGAGGTCTCCCTCCCACCTGAGTCACCGAAAGGTGGCCGGGTCCAGGATCACGCCGGACTCTCCGGGGAGCTCGAGGCCACGAAGCCACAGAGCTCAGTGGCCCCGCATGCGCGACGTGCGGGGCTTTTCGCGTCTTCGGCGCGGAAGGCCCCCGCCACGACGAGCACGTAGGGATCGCAAACCTAGGAGGCCCCATCAGCACTGAGCCCCGCATCAACGAGCGTATCCGAGTTCCCGAGGTTCGCCTCGTGGGCCCGAACGGCGAGCAGGTAGGCATCGTCAGCATTCATGACGCGCTGAAGCTCGCCCAGGAGGCCGACCTCGACCTCGTCGAGGTCGCGGCCACGGCTCGACCGCCCGTGTGCAAGCTCATGGACTACGGCAAGTTCAAGTACGAGTCCGCGATGAAGGCGCGCGAGGCGCGCAAGAATCAGGCGCACACGATCATCAAGGAGATCAAGCTCCGGCCGAAGATCGACCCGCACGACTACGAGACCAAGAAGGGTCACGTGGTGCGGTTCCTCAAGGCGGGGGACAAGGTCAAAGTCACGATCATGTTCCGTGGACGTGAGCAGTCCCGGCCGGAGCTCGGCTTCCGGCTGCTGCAGCGGCTCGCGGAAGACGTCCAGGAGCTCGGGTTCGTGGAGTCCCAGCCCAAGCAGGACGGCCGTAACATGATCATGGTGATCGGTCCGCACAAGAAGAAGGCCGAGGCCAAGGCCGAAAAGGCCGCTGCCAAGGCGCAGCGTGACGGCGAGGAGCCTTCCATGTACGAAGGGGAGTCCTCCGCGCACGAAGGGGAGCCTTCCGCGCACGAAGGGGAGCCTTCCGTGGAGGAAGCGGAACCTTCCGTACAGGAAGCGTGACCTGCGGCTGGGGTTAGCCTTACAGCACGCGCCCCAGCAGCCGCCGGCAGACGAACCAGCCGCGACCGGGCCGGCCAGCACCGGCCCGGCCACCGGCACGACCGAATTGAGGAGAGACGGCGACATGCCGAAGATGAAGACGCACAGCGGTGCGAAGAAGCGGTTCCGGCTCACCGGCACCGGCAAGCTCAAGCGCCGCCGCGCCAGCCGCGCGCACTACAACGAGTGGAAGTCCTCCACGCTGACGCGTCGTCTCAAGGGTGAAGTCGTCGTTTCGCCGGCAGACACCAAGAAGATCAAGAAGCTGCTCGCCAAGTAGCGCGAACCCCCGGGGAGAAGAACATGGCACGCGTGAAGCGGGCGCTCAACGCCAAGAAGAAGCGCAAGGTCGTCCTCGACAGGGCGAGCGGTTACCGTGGCCAGCGGTCACGGCTGTACCGCAAGGCCAAGGAGCAGATGCTCCACTCGATGACGTACGCCTACCGGGACCGCAAGGACCGTAAGGGTGCGTTCCGCCGTCTGTGGATCCAGCGGATCAACGCCGCTGCCCGCGCCAACGGCATGACCTACAACCGCCTGATCCAGGGCCTGCGCCTGGCCAACATCGAGGTCGACCGCAAGATCCTTGCCGACCTCGCGGTCAACGACGCCCCGACCTTCGCCACGCTCGTCGAGGCCGCCAAGAAGGCGCTCCCGGCGAACGTGAACGCTCCGGCCGCCGCGAGCTGAGGTCGCCTTCAGACACATGAGGGCCCACCGTCACGGTGGGCCCTTTTGCTGTATCCACGCACGATCAGGGGGAGAGCATGGCCGGGTCCGAGCTGACCAACGTGAAGTCGCCGAGGGTGAAGGCCGCACGCAGGCTCACCAAGCGCGCCTTCCGGGAGCAGGACCGCAGGTTCCTGGCCGAGGGGCCGCAGGCGGTGCGCGAGGCGCTCAGGCTCGACGGGGTGACCCTGGAGCTGTTCACCACGGCCGAGGCCGAGCTGCGGCACGCCGAGCTCATCACCCGGGCCACGCTGCAGGGGGTGCCCGTCCACCGGGCCAGCGGCGAGGTCATGTCGGAGCTGTCCCAGACCGTGACCCCGCAGGGGCTGCTGGCGGTGTGCCGGCTGGTGCACGTGCCGCTGGAGGAGGCGCTGGCGGGGGAGCCGAAGCTGGTCGCGATGCTGGCGCACGTACGCGACCCGGGCAACGCCGGCACCGTCATGCGGGCGGCCGACGCCGCCGGGGCGGACGCGGTGATCTTCACCGACGCCTCCGTCGACCCGTACAACGGCAAGTGCGTACGCGCCAGCGCGGGCAGCCTGTTCCATTTGCCCGTCGTCATCGGTGCACCGGTCGCCGCCGCCGTGCGTCAACTCAGGGAGCGGGGCATGCGCGTGCTGGCGGCCGACGGCGCGGGCAAGCACACGCTCGACGACGTGGATCTTTCCGGACCGACCGTGTGGATCTTCGGGAACGAGGCCTGGGGACTGCCGGAGGAGATACGCGCCGAGGCGGACGATGTGGTCAGAGTGCCCATCTACGGACAGGCTGAAAGTCTCAACCTGGCCACCGCCGCGGCGGTGTGCCTTTACTCCTCCGCCAGGGCTCAGCGAGTGCCCTAGAGGACCGGAAACCCGCTATTGTCGGCGTTGTAGGCGGAGGAGGCGAGGTCGTGCACGGCGCAGAAACCGACGGACGAGTCGTGGCCGCCGCGTGCACGATCTCCATCGACGACCTCCCCGACGGCCTCATCGTGACCGACCGATATGGGTGCGTGCTGGCCGTCAACCGGGCCGCCGTCCGCCTCACGCGGGTCGCCATGGAACGCGCGGTGGGCCGGGAGATGAACGAGGTCTTCCCCTTCCGCGACCACGACGGGCGCGAGTGGTGGAAGGGGCTCGATCCCGAGGGCGGGCTGCGTACCAGGACCAGGGTCCCCGAGCGGCCGCTGCACCTGCCGGGCGGGCAGGAGCTCTACGTCGCGGCCCGGCTGGTGCGCGAGCCCGAGCGCGGCGGCGAGGTCGAACGCGTGACGATCACCCTGCGCGACGGCGGCGCCCGCGCGCGGCTGGAGCGCAGCCGCGCCGACCTGGTCTCCACCGTGGCCCACGAGCTGCGTTCGCCGCTGACCAGCGTCAAGGGCTTCACCGCCACCCTGCTGGCCAAGTGGACGCGCTTCACCGACGAGCAGAAGCGCGTCATGCTGGAGACCGTCAACAACGACGCCGACCGCGTCACCCGCCTCATCACCGAGCTGCTCGACGTCTCGCGCATCGAGTCCGGGCGGCTGGAGGTGCGCCGCCAGGTCGTCGACCTGCCGGCCAGGGCGCGCCGGCTCGTGGCCGGCAGGGTCGCGGCGGGCGACTCCGAGGACCGCTACCGCCTGATCGTCGGCGACCGGCTGCCCGAGATGTGGCTCGACCAGGACAAGATCGACCAGATTCTGGGTAATCTGGTGGAGAACGCGGTGCGCCACGGGCGTGGCACCGTGACGATCGAGATCGAGTCCGTCGGATGGGGAGTGGCCGTGTCGGTGCGCGACGAGGGCGAGGGCATCGAGCCCGAGCTGGCTCCGCGCGTCTTCCGGCAGTTCTGGCGGGGCGGCAACAGCCGCAGGCGCGGCGGCACCGGGCTCGGCCTGTTCATCGTGAAGGGCCTGGTGGAGGCGCACGGTGGCACGATCACCGTGCAGCGCGCGCCCGAGGGCGGCGCGGAGTTCCGATTTACCGTGCCCACCGGCACACCCGACTTCGCCACGGTCTGAAGCCCCGAGCGGCTTGGCGCCCGTCGAAGTCGGTCCGGTGGGCGGGCCCCACTAGACTCATTTCCGCTCAAGCCCTGGATACGGAGCTCACTCTTGTCTGACTACGACCCCGTCGAGGTGACACCGTTGCACGCCGACGAGCTGTCCCGCATGGAGGCCGACGCCCTCACGGCGATCAAGGCGGCCGACAGCCTCGACGCACTCAAGCAGGCCAGGCTGGCGCACGCGGGCGACCGCTCGCCCATCGCCCTGGCCAACCGCGAGATCGGCGCCCTGCCGCCGGCCGCCCGCGCCGAGGCCGGCAAGCGCGTCGGCGGCGCCCGCAGAGCGATCGGCGAGGCGCTGGCCGCCCGCCAGGCCGAGCTGGAGGCCGAGCGCGACGCCCGGGTGCTCGTCGAGGAGACCGTCGACGTCACCCTGCCGTGGGACCGCCGGCCGCGCGGCGCCCGCCACCCGCTGACCACGCTGCAGGAGCGCATCGCCGACGCGTTCGTCGCCATGGGCTACGAGGTGGCCGAGGGCCCCGAGCTCGAAGGCGAGTGGTTCAACTTCGACGCGCTCAACATCGCCACCGACCACCCGGCCCGCTCCGAGCACGACACGTTCTTCGTGGACTCCACCGAATCGGGCATGGTGCTGCGCACCCAGACCTCGCCGGTGCAGATCCGCGCGCTGCTGCAGCGCGAGCTGCCGGTCTACGTGATCTCGCCGGGCAAGACGTTCCGCACCGACGAACTCGACGCCACCCACACCCCGGTCTTCCACCAGACCGAGGGGCTGGCCGTCGACGAGGGCCTGACCATGGCCCACCTCAAGGGCACGCTCGACAGGTTCGCCGAGGTCATGTTCGGCAAGGGCATCACCACCCGGTTCCGGCCGAACTACTTCCCCTTCACCGAGCCGTCCGCCGAGATGGACCTGAAGTGTTTCGTCTGCCGCGGTGCCTCGGCGGTCCCCGGCAACCCGCCGTGCCGCACCTGCAAGTCCGAGGGCTGGATCGAGTGGGGCGGCTGCGGCATGGTCAACCCGCGCGTGCTCATCGCCTGCGGCGTCGACCCCTCGCGCTACTCCGGATTCGCGTTCGGCATGGGGATCGAGCGCACGCTGATGTTCCGCCACAACGCCGAAGACATGCGAGACATGATCGAGGGGGACGTGCGCTTCACGCTCCCGTTCGGAATGGAGATCTGATGAAGGTCCCGCTTTCCTGGCTGCGGGAGTACGTCGATCTCCCGGCGGCCACCGCGCACGAGGTGGCCGACAGGCTGACCATGGCCGGGCTCAAGCTCGAGGCCATCACCTCCTACGGCCACGACGTCAAGAACGTCGTCGTCGGCGAGGTGCTGGAGATCGAGGAGCTGTCCGGTTTCAAGAAGCCGATCAGGCACTGCAAGGTCGAGGTGGGCGAGGCGACGCCGCGCGAGATCGTCTGCGGCGCCACGAACTTCGTCGTCGGCGACCGTGTGCCCGTCGTGCTGCCCGGCGGCGTGCTGCCGGGCGGGTTCGAGGTGGGGGCGCGCAAGACGTACGGGCGCATGTCCGAGGGCATGATCTGCTCCGAGCGCGAGCTGGGCCTCGGCGACGACCACAACGGCATCATGGTGCTGCCCGCCGGCACGCCCATCGGCACCGACGTGGTCGAGCTGCTCGGCCTGCGCGACGACGTGATCGAGCTGGAGATCACGCCCGACATCGGCTACGCGCTGTCCGTCCGGGGCGTGGCCCGCGAGGTGGCCACCGCGTTCGGCGTGGCCTTCCGCGACCCGGCCGACGTCGAGGTGCCCGCCGAGACCGAGCCGTCCTGGCCGGCCTCCATCGGCGACCCGACGGCCTGCGACCGGTTCGTGCTGCGCGAGGTGCGCGGCTTCGACCCGGCCGCCCAGAGCCCGCTGTGGATGCGGGTGCGCCTGAGCCGGGCCGGCATGCGTCCGGTGTCGCTGGCCGTCGACATCACCAACTACCTGATGCTGGAGCTGGGCCAGCCGCTGCACGCCTTCGACCGGTCGAAGCTGACCGGCGAGATCGTCGTGCGGCGGGCCCGGGAGGGCGAGCGGCTGGAGACGCTCGACCACGTCGTGCGCGAGCTCGACCCCGACGACATCCTCATCACCGACCAGTCGGGCCCGATCTCCATGGCGGGCACGATGGGCGGCCTGGAGACCGAGATCTCCGACGGCTCGACCGACATCGTCATCGAGGCCGCCCACTTCTCGGCGACCGGCATCTCGCGCGAGTCGCGTCGGCACGGGCTGGTGTCGGAGGCGTCCAAGCGGTTCGAGCGCGGCGTCGACCGCGAGCTGCCGCTGGTCGCCTCCTGGCGGGCGGTGCGCATGCTGGCCGAGCTGGGCGGCGCGACCGTGCAGCCCGGGGTGACGCACGCCGAGGTCGACGTCACGCCGGCGCGCATCGCGATCCCGGCCGGTCATCCGTCGGCCGTGGCGGGCGTCCCGTACTCCAAGGAGGTCGTCGTCGGCCGCCTGGAGCAGGTGGGCTGCCTCGTGGCCGACGGTGACGACCCGGCCGTGCGCCAGGGCGGCGTCGACCCGACCGGTGTCGTGACCGGCGGCGAGCTGGCGGCCAGGCTGGCCGTCACCGGGCCCGACATGATCACGGTGACCCCGCCGTCGTGGCGTCCCGACCTCACCGACCCCAACGACCTGGCCGAAGAGGTCATCCGGCTCGAAGGCTACGACCGGCTGCCGTCGGTGCTGCCCGGCGCTCCGGCGGGCGCCGGGCTGACCGAGGGGCAGCGGCTGCGCAGGCGGGTCGGCCGGGCGCTGGCCGAGGGCGGCTATGTCGAGGTCCTCAGCTACCCGTTCATCGGGGCCGACGACTTCGACCGGCTGCAACTGCCCGCCGACGACGCGCGGCGCCGGGCCATGCGCCTGGCCAACCCGCTGTCGGAGGACGAGCCGCTGATGCGCACGACGCTGCTGCCCGGCCTGCTCAAGACGCTGGTCCGCAACGCCGGGCGTGGCTTCGGCGACGTGGCGCTGTTCGAGACGGGCGCGGTCTACCGGCCCCGGGAGAACGCCCCCGCCGCCGCTCCGGTGCTCGGCGTCGCGCGCCGTCCCACCGAGGAGGAGCTGGCCTCGATCGAGGCGGCGCTGCCCGACCAGCCGCTGCGGGTCGCGGTCGTGCTGGCCGGGGAGTTCGAGCGGTCCGGCTGGTGGGGCTCCGGCCGCCAGGCCTCGTGGGCCGACGCGGTGCAGGCCGCCCGGCTGGTCGCGGCCGAGTCGCGGATCGAGCTGTCCATCAGCGCCGACCAGCACGAGCCCTGGCACCCGGGCCGGTGCGCCGCCCTCTACGTGGGCGACACGCTGGTGGGGCATGCCGGTGAGCTGCACCCGCGGGTCATCGAGGCGTACGGGCTGCCGCCGCGCACCGCCGCCATGGAACTGGAGCTGTCGCGGCTGGAGTCGGGCATGCCGGGGCCGGCGCAGGCGCCGCCGGTGTCCCCGTACCCGGTGGCGACGCAGGACGTGGCGCTGATCGTGCCCGACTTCACGCCGGTGGCCGACGTGGAGGCGGCGCTGCGTGACGGGGCCGGGGAGTTGCTGGAGTCGGTGCGGCTGTTCGACGTCTACGCGGGTGAGCAGGTGGGCGAGGGGAACAAGTCGCTCGCCTACACGATGCGGTTCCGGGCGGCCGACCGTACGTTGACGGTCGAGGAGACGACGGCGGCCAGGGACGCGGCGGTGGCGATGGCGGCCGACCGCGTGGGAGCGCAACTGCGCGGCGCCTGACACACGAAAGGCCGGTACGGATCTCCGTACCGGCCCTGTTCGTCAGGCGGTGTAAAGCGTTGTGAGGTCGATGTCGATGTCGAACGGCACGGTGAGCTTGAGCCGGTCGTGGTGGACGCCGGTGTTGGAATAGGTGTTGGTGGCGGGGTCGATCTCGTAGACGTAGACCACCGGCAGGCCCTCGACTTCTTCGATGCGCCAGAAGTGGGGGATGCCCGCCTCGGCGTAGAGGGTGGGCTTCCGCTTCCTGTCGCGCACCACCGAGTCGGGGGAGACGACCTCGACCGCGAGAACGACGTCTTTGGCGTCGAAGTAGGTGACGTCCTGCCGGATGACGGCGTTGGGGGCCAGGACGATGAGATCCGGCTCCGGCCGCTGTTCCGGCCCCAGCTTCACGCTCATCTCCTGGCGGAGCCGGTAGCCGCTGGGGGCCGCCTCTCGCAGGTGCACATGCAGCTGGAAGATCACCGTGTGATGGAAGTCGCGCTGGGGGCTCACGAAGACCAAGCTTCCGTCAATCAACTCTGTGTGCGCAGGCAGATCCGGAATGTGATCGAGGTCTTCGGCGACGTAGCCCTGCGGCGGCGGGAAGGCCCAGTCGGGGAGTGAGGAAGAGGACTCCATCTTGAGGATCACCGCTTCGGCAGTCATGGTCCAACGCTAATCAATGTATTCCGCTCACGCCCGGTGAACGAACGTACACGTGTTCAACTCGCGGGAGAATGTGGGGCATGAGGCAGTTGTTGGTGTTCGCCGAGCGGGAGGACGCCGAGGAGGTCGCCGAGGCGCTGGGCGAGTGGTTCCCCGGGCTCGGGGTGCCGAGGGTGGTGCGGGAGACGCTCGCCGGTGAGGACGACGCCGAGGACGCCCAGTGGCTCGTCGTCGTGGAGGGGCTCGACGAAGGGGCTCTGGCGAAGGTGGACGAGCTGGTGGAGCGGTACGAAGGGTGGCGGGAGGCGGAGTAGGCGCGCCGCCGGCGGCCCGCGGCCCGCGCCGCCCGCCGCGGTCGTCGGCGCTGGTCAGGTGGGCAGGGGCCGGTCAGGCGGGGGTGGGCTGGTCGGTGGACTGCCGGGTGCGGCGGGTGCGTTCCGCGACCGCGTGTTCGTCGGTCCTGGCGTCGTAGCGGCGGAACCCGGGGAGGGCGGCGGCCAGGCCCAGGACGGCGCCCACGCACAGCAGGCCGCCCGCGCCCAGCGAGAAGCGGGTGCCGCCGAAGTTGGCCATCAGGCTCGCGCGGGCGTTGCCCAGCATCGGGCCGCTGGCGTACGAGAGCAGTTCGATGCCCGCCAGGCGCCCGCGCAGCTCCTGCGGGATGGTCTGGTTCCACATCGTCGTGCGGAAGATGCCGCTGATCATGTCGGCCGCCCCGGCGAGCGCGATGCAGAGGAAGACCAGCCACACGCCGGGGGCCAGCGCGGTCAGCGTCATCGCCACGCCCCACAGCGCCGCCGCCACGATCACGCCGAGGCCCTGCCGTTGGACGCGGGCCGTCCAGCGGCCGGTCACCGAGGCGGCCAGGGCGCCCACGGCCGCCGCCGAGTACAGCAGGCCCAGCGAGTCGGGCGAGCCCAGCTCGTCGGCCAGGAACGGGAACAGCGCGTTGGACATGGCGAAGACCATGGCCGCGATGTCCACCAGGTACGTGCCCATCAGGTCTCTGCGGCCGGTGGCGTACCGCACGCCCTCGACCAGTGACCTCAGCGAGGCGGGCGCGGCGTCCTCGACGGGCGGCAGCGACCTGATGCGCCACAGCAGCGCCAGGGAGAGCGCGAAGGTGATCGCGTCGATGGCGTAGGCGACGTGCGTGCCGAGGTGGACCAGCAGCAGACCGCCCAGCGCCGGGGCCAGGATCGCGCCGAAGTTCCAGCGCAGGCTGTTCAGCACCGCGGCCGCGGCCTGCTGGTCGTGCCTGACCACCTGCTGCATCACGGCCTCCAGGCTCGGACGTTGCAGGCAGGCGATGCCGGTGGACAGGGCGCCCATCACGTACAGGACCCAGATCTGCGGGTGGGGGAGCATCGCGTTGACCACGAGGGCGGTGGTGGTCACCAGCAGGCCCAGCTCGCTCAGCACGATGATCCGGCGGCGGTCGAGCGCGTCGGCGATCGCGCCGCCCCACAGCCCGCACACCACCATCGGCACGAACTCCGCCAGGCTCATCAGCCCGACCGCGACGTAGGAGCCGGTCAGCTCCTTCATCTGGTACGGCAGCGCCACCATGGTGATCATCGTGCCGAACATGGTGACGACCCCGGCGCCGAACAGCAGGCGGTAGTCGCGGGAGTCGCGCAGCGGGCTCAGGTCGGGGGAGAGGTGACGGAGCAGGCGTATGAGTGGTGCGGGCACGAAGTCTGATTGTCCGATGACGTCCGTGGTCAGGGCAAATCATTTTGGGACGGCGAAGGCCCCCGGGGAACCGGGGGCCTTGGCGGGCGGGGTCGTCAGGCGCCGGGCACCTTGTCGAGGAAGCCGAGGACCCTGCGGATCCTGCCGTCCTCGGCCAGCTCGACCACGTCGAAGCCGACGGCCAGGGGCTCCTCGCCGGCCGGGCCGAGGTGCCAGGTGAAGCGGGCGATGTGGTGGTGGGCGTCGAACACCTCGCCGGCGGTGAACACCAGGCCGGGGAACATGCCCTGCGCGCCCTCGATCACGGCGGCGATCCCGGCGTGCCCGGCCACGTCGGCCATCGGGTCGGTGTAGGTCGCGTCCTCGGTCCACAGTTCGGCCACGGCCTTGGCGCGGGCGTCGGCGTCGGTCTCGTTCCAGACGGCCAGGTAGCGCTCGACGAGTTCGGAGGTCATGATGATCTCTCTTTCTTCAGGTGTTGCTGTTAAGGGTTTTCACAGGGAAGTCAGCGGCGGGTCCGGCGCAGGCCGGTGATCTGGAGCTCGGCGAACAGCCCCACGACCAGAGCCTGGGCGATGGCCCAGACGGCGCCGATCGTGCTGAACTCCAGCGCGCCGGTCACGACGGCCGCGACGCTGCCGAGGGTCCAGACGATGTTCAGGGCGATGACGGCCTTGACGGCGGTCTGGTTGATCGTGGGGCGCGAGGCCAGCAGGCCGACGGCGGCGCCGTACACGAGGAGGAAGATCCCGATCTCGCGCAGCAGGCCCGCGCCCGGGCCGAGCAGGTCGCTCGCGGGGGTGGCCAGGGCCAGGTAGACCAGCCCGTTGACGCCGGTGACGACGGCGTCTGCGGCCAGCGCGAGGCGCAGGAACTTGGTCCGGTCGGCGGTGACGGTGAGGGCGGTCATTCTCGGCTCCTTCAAGTGCTGGTTGCGACACTTGAAAGATGTCAGGCGGGGCGTAGGGGCCGCGATTACGCGCCAGGTAATGGGGACTGCGAACCGGCCGCCGACCTGCGGATTCTTCGGGGAAAAGAACGGGGCGCCCCCTTGCGGAGGCGCCCCGGGAGGGGGTTGGGGAGTGCGCGGGGGTCGGGAAGGGGGTTCGGGAGTGTGTGCAGGGTCGGGGAGCGGGGTTCGGGAGTGTCCGGTGGGCCGGGGTGGGGGTTCAGGGAGGTGCAGGGGCCCGGGAGGCGGTGTGGAGGGTCAGGAGCCGAGGACCTCGCGGCGCAAATGGGTCTTGAGGATCTTGCCGCCCGGGTTGCGGGGCAGTTCGCCCTCGCGGAACCACACGTGCACCGGGATCTTGAACTTGGCGATCCGGTCCGTCAGGAACGAGCGCAGCTCCTCCGCCGTGGCCGACCGGCCCGGGGCAAGCCGGATCACCGCGCCGACCTCCTCGCCGAGCTCGTCGTGCGGGACGCCGATCACCGCCACGTCGTCCACGGCCGGGTGCTCGAACAGGGCCGCCTCGACCTCGGCGCAGTAGACGTTCTCGCCGCCCCTGATCACCATGTCCTTGGCGCGGTCCACGATGTAGACGAAGCCCTCCTCGTCGATCCTGGCCAGGTCGCCGGTGTGCAGCCAGCCGTCCACGAACGTCTGCGCCGTGGCCTCGGGCTGCTTCCAGTAGCCCATGATCACGTTCGGGCCGCGTACGCACAGCTCGCCGACCTCGCCGGCGGGCAGCTCGGCGCCCATGGGGTCCACCACGCGGACGTCCACCACGGCCGACGGCATGCCGATGCTGTCGGGCCTGGCGTGGTACTCGGCGCCGCCGTTGCCGATGGCCAGCGCGGTCGTCTCGGTCATGCCGTAGCCGTTGGAGGGGGCGCGGTCGGGCAGGTTCGTGGTGATGCGCTCCAGCAGCTTGGGAGGGGCGGGCGCGCCGCCGTAGCCGAGGGTGGTCAGGGACGACAGGTCGTACTTGCCGAAGTCCGGGTGCGACATCAGCTGCCAGGCGTTGGTCGGCACGCCGATCATCGTGGTGACGCGCTCCCGCTCGATCAGCCGCAGGGCCTGCTCGGGGTCCCACTTGTACATGAGGACCACGCCGCCCCCGGTGAACATCGAGGTGGTCATGCCGGAGAAGCAGCCGGTGACGTGGAACAGCGGGACGGTCAGCAGCGTCACCCGCCGTACGCTCGCCGCCGCCCCCGCGTCCTTGCCGGCCATGGTGACCGAGCGCATGAGGCCGTAGGCCACGGTCATGGGGGACTGGCCGAGGTTGCGGTGGCTGCCCAGCGCGCCCTTGGGGCGGCCGGTGGTGCCGGAGGTGTAGAAGATCGTCGCCGGGTCCTCGGGGGAGAGCTCCACGTCGGGCAGCGTGACGTCGGCGGTGACCTCGCCCAGCACGTCGCCGAAGGACCGCGCGCCCTCGGGGACCTCGCCCCTGGTCACGATCATCGGCACGCCCGTGGCGGCCAGCCTGACCGCCCGCTCGCCGTCGGCGATCAGGACCTTGGCCCCGGAGTCGCTCACGCCGTAGGCCAGCTCGGCCTCCGTCCACCAGGCGTTCAGCGGTACGGCGATGGCTCCGGCGGCCAGCGCGGCCGAGAACGAGACCACCCATTCCGGGTAGTTGCGCATGGCGATGGCGACGCGGTCGCCCTTGGTCACGCCGTACTCCTCGACCAGGCGGTTGGCCAGGGTGGCGGCGCGGCGGAAGTGCTCCTCGAAGGTGATGTGCTCGTCCTCGTAGGCCAGGAAGACCTGCTCGCCGTGGAATCTGCTGGTCTCCAGCAGGGCTCGGAAGTGTCCCGGTGCGTGCTTCCACGTACGTACCCCGGTGTCGCCGATCTCCTCGGTCTCGAAAAGCTGGCCGGGGCCGGTGAGCTGAGCTTGGACCTGGGCGTGCGAAAGGGACATGCGCAGAACTCCCGCATCAGAGGATTATTCCGGACGATTTCACAGTACCGACCGGTAGGTACGTCGCGCTAGAGCAGCGGAAACCGGCGCCCGGGGTGCTCCCGAGGGTCGCCTTGTGCCACCCCGGCGTCCGGCTCGGTGAAAGTTTCATTATGCTAGCGATATTTTCAGCGTGCAAGCTGCTGGTTTGGAGCTGGTCGGCGGGTGGCATTGACCGTCCCCTCGCATGTCAATACCGTCTGCGATGCGATCCGCCGAGGATCGAAAGGTTTCGGAATGAAGTGCCTGCCTCCGGAGGTAGATGCCCGTGCTCTCGTCCCTGTCCGTCAGAGTCCTCGCCCTGCTGGGGATTCTCACAGCATTCCTCCTCCCCGCCACGTCGGCCGACGCCTCGGCGCCCCTGCGGACGCACGCGGCCGCCAAGGGCAAGTTCATCGGCACGGCGCTCGCCACCAGCCCACTGGCCGGTGAGACCTCCTACAAGAACATCGCGGCGACCGAGTTCAGCCAGGTCACCCCCGAGAACGCGATGAAGTGGGACGCCACCGAGCCCAGCCAGGGCCAGTTCAACTACTCCGGCGCCGACGCGATCGTCGCCTTCGCCGCCCAGAACGACCAGCAGGTGCACGGCCACACCCTCGTGTGGCACAGCCAGACGCCGGGCTGGGTGCAGGGCCTGAGCGCGACCGCGATGCGCGCGGCCATGCAGAACCACATCGCCAACGTGGTCGGCCACTTCGCCGACAACCCGGCCGTGGTCTCCTGGGACGTCGTCAACGAGGTCTTCGACGACAACGGCAACCTGCGCACGTCGTTCTGGTACAACACGCTCGGCTCGGGCTACATCGCAGACGCCTTCCGCGCCGCCCGCGCCGCCGACCCCGACGCCAAGTTGTGCATCAACGACTACAACACCGAGGGGATCAACGCCAAGAGCACGGCGATCTACAACCTGGTCTCCTCGCTGCGCCAGCAGGGCGTCCCGGTCGACTGCGTCGGATTCCAGTCCCACCTGGCCATCCAGTACGGCTTCCCCGGCGACTTCCAGCAGAACCTGCAGCGCTTCGCCGCCCTCGGCGTCCAGGTCCGCATCACCGAGCTGGACGTGCGCATGCAGACCCCCAGGGACGCCACCAAGGACGCCACCCAGGCCACCTACTACCGCAACGTCGTCAACGCCTGCCTGGCCGTGACCGCCTGCCAGGGCGTGACGATCTGGGGCTTCACCGACAAGTACTCCTGGGTGCCCGACACCTTCCCCGGCCAGGGCGCGGCGCTGATCTACAACGAGAGCTACCAGCAGAAGCCGTCGTACACCGCCGTGCACGACGCCCTGGCGGGCGGCACCGGCACCGACACCACCCCGCCCACCACGCCGGGCACCCCCGCGGCGAGCAACGTCACCGCGAACTCGGCCACCCTGACCTGGACCGCCTCCACCGACAGCGGCGGCAGCGGCCTGGCCGGCTACAACGTCTACCGCGAGCAGGGCAGCTCCGACACCCAGCTCGGCCAGTCCACCGGCAACAGCATCAACCTGACCGGCCTGACCGCGAACACCCAGTACCAGGTCTACGTGCGGGCGCGCGACGGCGCGGGCAACCTGTCCGGCGACTCCGCGACGGTCACCTTCACCACCCTCACCGGGGGCGGCACGGGCGGCTGCACCGCCGCCGGCACCGTGCAGACCCAGTGGGGCGGCGGGTACGTCATCCAGCCCGTGACCGTCACCAACACCGGCACGTCGGCGATCAACGGCTGGACGGTCACCTTCACCCTGCCCGCCGGGCACACCGTGACCGGCTCCTGGAACGCCACGCTCACCGTCAGCGGGCAGAACGTCACCGCCAGGAACGCCGGGTACAACGGCACGCTCGCGCCCGGCGCGAACACCAGTTTCGGGTTCCAGGTCGCCAGGCCGGGCGGCGACACCGCGACGCCGTCCGGCTACACCTGCTCCTGACCCGCCGGACTTCCCGGGCGGACATGGCCACCGCCCGGGGGGCCGGTCAGCGGCCGTCCTGGAGAAGACCAGCACGTTGAACGAGGCGGCGGCGCCCACGGGAGCGATCATGCCCAGGAGCGTAGCGACCGCCGTCGTCCGGCGAGCTTCGGGCGGACGTCGTGAGGCGCCCGCACGGCGACCGGAGCGTGGCCGAACGGGCCCCTTGGTGGGGCCTTCGCGCGGTGGTACACAGTGCACATGGCAGAGATCATCCTGTTGCACTCCGCACAGGGCCTGCGACCGGGGGTACTGGGGGCCGCGGAGGCGCTTGGCGAGGGCGGGCACGTCGTGCGCACGCCCGACTACTACGACGGCGAGGTCTTCGACGACCTCGAATCCGGGCTGCGCAAGCGGGACGCGATCGGCTTCGACGAGCTCGAACGCCGCTGGCGGGAGATCGCCGGGCAGGCGCGCGGTCCGGTCGTGTTCGCCGGGTTCTCGCTGGGCGGGTACGGGGCCCAGCTCCTGGCCGCCACGCATCCCCTGGCCCGGGGTCTGCTGCTCTACCACGGCTGCGCGGCCGTGCCCGAGGTGGGCGTGGAGGGGTGGCCGGTCTCGGTGCCGGTGCAGCTCCACTACGCGGAGGGCGACCCGTGGGTGGACGCCGACGACGTCCGCAGTCTGCGCACGGAGCTGGGTCCGATATTCGAGTGCTTCATTTATCCGGGAAATGTGCACTTGTTCGCCGATCCCGATCTTCCCGGATACTCGGAGGAGTCGGCGGCGCTTATGTGGAAACGCTCGCGCGACTTTATTGCGCGGATATAAGACGTTTTCCCGGATATTTCGTACTTGGGTCTATCAAAAGGGGTGATCTTTACTTTATGATCGCAACGGCCCATCAAGATCGACGGAAGGACCGCTCATGACGATCGAGATCAAGAAGGTCGAAGAAGTCGAAACCACCGGTAACAGCAACAGCTGCTGACCGTTTCGGGCCTCCCGCGACGCGGCCCGACCCCGCGGGAGGCCCTCACTCGTCCGGGAGCCGCCCTTCATGCCCAGGATTCAGGTGAATCCGGTCTTCCCCCTGTTCATCGACGACGTCCGTGGACGCGTACGGCTCGGCGACTTCCCCCCGACCGGCCAGATCCTCGATCCCGCTCCGCCACCCCTGCGCCGCCTGCTGCGCCTGTGCGCCGAGACCCCCGTCGAGCAGTCCGACCTGTACGCCCTGCTCGACGACCTCACCCCCGCCGAGATCGACTCGGCCGTCGAGCAGCTGCGCGCGGCCCGCTTCCTGGTCACCGACGCCGAACTCGTCACGCTGGCCGCCGACGCGAGGCTGTCGAGGTTCGCCCTGTTCATGGCCATGTTCCACCCGGCCGACCGGGCCGTGGCCGCGCTCGGCGACCTCGCCGGCCGGCACGTGGCGGTGCTCGGCGCCGGCGCGATCGGCGGCCAGGTCGCCCTCCACCTCGCCACCTCGGGCGTCGGCCGCCTGACCATCCTGGACGACGACCGCGTCGAGATCGGCAACCTGCACCGCCAGCACCTCTACACCGTCCGCGACCTCGGCGAGCCCAAGACGGCCGCGGCCGCCCGCAGGCTCCGCGAGCACTGCCCGGACGTCCGCGTCACCCGCGTCGAGCGGCGCATCACCGGCCCCTCCGACGTGGTCACCGACGCCGACCTCGTGGTCAACACCGTCGACACCCCGCAGCCGCACATCCGCCGCTGGGTCAACGAGGCATGCGTGCGGGCCGGCACGCCGTTCCTCACCGGCGGGTTCAACCAGCACGTCGGCCTGCTCGGCCCGCTGGTCGTGCCCGGCAAGACCGGCTGCCTGGCCTGCCAGGAGGCCGCCCTGGCCGAGCGGTACGGCTCCACCGTCCTGCCCGCCAGCGACAACCCCGGACGGGCCGTCCCGTCGTTCGGGCCGTTGTGCGGGATCGTGTCGGGCATGCTGGCCGCCGAGGTGATCCGCTTCCTGACCGGCACCGGCGCCCCGGCCGTCGAGGGCCGCAGCCGCTGGCTCGACCTGCTGACGCTCACCACCACCGCCTACGACTTCGACCGCCTGGACGGCTGCGAGGTGTGCGGGTGAAGACCGAGCCGCTGACCGACCTGTCGTTCCTCAGCGTGGTGGCCGACGGCCCGGACGACTACGTGATCGGCAACGGCGAGACGTTCGTCAACGTGCCCGGCGTGGCGGCGGCCGTGGTCGAGGCCCTCGACGGCACCAGGACGACCGCCGAGGCCCGCGCCCTGGTCCTGGCCGAACGCGGCCTGGACGTGGACGTGGCCGAGTTCGTGACCGGGCTCGGCGCGGCCGGGCTGCTCGACCGGCCCCGGCGCCCGCCCAACCTGTGGGACCGCATCCGCCCCGGCCACGTGGCCTGGCTGTTCTCCCGCCCCGCGCACGCCGTGCTGGCCGCGTTGACCGTGTGCGCCCTGGCCGTGGCGGTCACCAGGCCCGGCGTGCTGCCGTCCCTGTCCTCACTGGTCTGGTCGGACAGCCTCACCTTCACCGTCGCCTTCGCGGCGGGCTCGTGGCTCCTCGTGCTGGTCCACGAGCTCGGCCACATCGCCGCGGCCCGGTCGCTGGGCGTGCGGGCCGAGCTGTCGCTCGGCACCCGCCTGCAGTTCCTCGTCGTGCAGACCAGGATCACCGGCATCTGGGGCGTGCCCAGGCGCGCCCGCTACCGCGCCCACCTGGCGGGCATGCGGGTGGACTGGTTCCTCGCCTGCGCCGGGACCTGCCTGCTGTACGTCGCCGACCTGCCCGCGGTACGGCTCGTCGTGGTCATCTGCCTGTCGCAGATCGCCTGGCAGTTCCTGTTCTTCATGCGCACCGACGTCTACTACGCCATCGCGAACGCCGGCGGCAACAAGAACCTCATGGCCGACGCCCAGGCGTACCTGCGGGCGCGCCGCACCCGTACGGCGCCGCGCGGCGTACGGGTGTACGCCTGGTTCCTCGTCGTGGGACGGGTGCTCGGGCTGGCCTTCTTCGCCCTCTACACGGTCCCGGTGACGGTCGCCGTGTGCCGCCGGGCCGTCGAGGAGCCGCCGGGCTGGCAGCCGGTCGCCGCCCTGGTCGTGGTCGGCGCCGGCTGGGCACTCTACCTGGCCGTACTCGGCCACCGCCTGCTCACCTCGGCCCGCCGCCCCAAGCCGCACCCGGCCCACCCCGCCCCCTGACCCACCCCGCCCCTGACCCGGCCGGGGCCCTTCCCCGGCCGGGACCGCGGCGATCAGGTGTGCCTGCGGCTCCTGGCGACGACCTCCTCCGTGGTGAGCGGCGCCTTCGGGTGGTGCGTCAGGCACATGGGCACGCGCGCCTTGGCGAACCCGCCGCCCTCGCCGGCCACGTAGAACTCGCCCGAGCCCAGCCGGGAGATGTCCGGCACGTCGCCGCCGCCCTTGAACTGGGCCATCTCCCTGGCCGCGCCGATCTGGATCGGGGCGTTCAGCAGGCCGAAGAACTGGGTGGCGCAGTTGCCGGGGATCTGGTTGTGCAGCCCCTTGGGCGCCTGCGTGGCGAAGACGAGGCCCAGGCCGTACTTGCGGGCCTGGGAGGCGAGCATCACCGTGCTGCGGGTGGAGACCGACGCGCCTCCCGCCGCCGGCGCGAACGTCTGCGCCTCGTCCATGACGAACAGCGCGCCCAGCGGACGGCCCTGGGCAGGGTGCCGCTTGAACCAGACGAACAACTCCATCTGCAGCCGGCTGACGAAGCTCTGCCGCTGCTCCAGGCCCGGCAGCCCGGCCAGGCTGATCACCGAGACGCGGGCCCGCCTGCCCGGGGGCGGCGTCACCAGCAATCCGGGATCGACCGGTTCGCCCGCCCCGCCGAACAGCGGGTCGTTGTCCATGGCCGCGGTCAGCGACTGGGACAGGGTCGGCCGCGATGCGCTGGGCACTGGCCAGCTCGCTGACGCCGTCCGGCAGGTCGGCCAGGAACGCCGCGAAACCCCTCAGGCTGGTCGCGCCGCCGCCTCCGTAGGCGGCCAGGGCCCGCCTGAGCACGGCCTGCCCGCGCAACGCCTTGTCGGTGTTGGCGTCCAGCCTGACCCGGGGCACGATGAACGCGACCGCCGCCTCGACCGCCTCGGCGAACTCGTCGGGATCGCCGGCCAGGCTCGCCAGGTCGGGCAGCGGCTGGAAGCTCAGTGGCCGCCCGCCCGTCCGTCCCGGCGTCCAGACGGTCACGTCGGTGGCCGCCAGATACTCTTCGGCGCGGCGCGCGTCCCCCTCCTCCCATGCGCGCGGCGGCTCGGGCCACGGCTCGTCCAGCCTGGCCAGGTCGTTGTTCGGGTCCAGCACGATGGAGGAGACGCCGCGCAGCGCGCACTCCTCGACCAGCCGCCTGATCAGCACGGTCTTGCCCGAGCCCGAACCGGCGAAGATCGCTGTGTGCTTGCGCAGCGCCTCCAGCGCGATCCCCACCGGCGCGCCGTCCGCGATCCGCCGGCCGATGGTCAGGGACCGATCCCGGTCACCGCCGCCCTGGCCCGTCGCCTCCACAGGGACCTCGGGGGCCGGTACGGCGGCGCCCGGCGCGGCGGGAACGCTCCACACGTCGGACAGAGCCTCGGTGAGGAAGCCGATCCCGGACGTCGGCCGCCGCGCGGCGAGCCAGGCGGCCAGATCCGGCGGGCTCGCCGAGACCAGGGCCCGGAGCGCGGCGAGGATCACCAGGTCCTGCCGGCTCATCCGCAGCGTCCTGCCGCCCGCCCGCTCGAACGCCGTGATCGTCTCCCGCGTCGCCGGCCCCTGCGACCAGGGGGTGTTGCGCAGCAGGAACAGCCGCCGCTTGGGCACCTCCGCGTCCAGCCCGGCCGCCACGCACGCCTTGCGGACGCGGTTCAGCGCCGCGTTCCCGTGCCCGGCGCTGACCGCGCGGAAGGCCCAGTGGACCTCGTCCTCCCTGCTCTCGTCGAGCGTGCGGCGCAGCCGGGCGTGCAGCGGAGGCTTGGCGCTCGGCGGCGGGTCCACGCTGAAGGCCCGGCCGGCCTCACCCTGCTCGGCGATCCACGCGTGCAGACCGGCGGCCAGCAGCGCCGGCATCGCGGTGTCCTCGCTGCCCTGGTCGATCACCGGAGCCTGCGCGGCCTCCAGCAGTTCGGCGAAGCGGGCGTCGAGCGCGCCGAGGTCGGCCGTGGGCGCGGGCGGCCGGGGACGCGGCGCGGGCTCCGCCGCGAACCCGGTCAGCTCCCTGACCTCGCCGTCCAGCAGGCAGGCGTGGACATGCCGGTCGATCCGGATGAGCAGCTCCCGCGGGGTGAACCCGGGCGCCTGCTCGAACGCCTCCGGCCGGACCGGCCAGGTCGGGTACGGCGGCTTGATGCCCGCCTCGCCGTACTGCACCTCGAAGCGCGTGGCGACCAGGGTGCGGGCGGTGGCCGCGTCGGGGATGGTCATGAGCTGGACCGCCTGGCGGAAGCGGTCGCGCACGGTGTCGACCGCCACCCGTTCGATGAGCGCCCACGTGGCGGGGATGCACGTCACGACCGTCAGGGTCCGGCGGGCGACCTCGCGCAACGCCATCAGTCCGCCCGCGATGCGCTCGATCATGAGCTGCTCGGCCGGGTCGTGCTCGGCGCCGCCGGCGGTCGAGACCCGTGACTGGGCGACGAGCGGGTCGATCTGGTCCACGGCGACGATCGTGGGGCCGGTGAGGGCCATCAGGCGCGAGAGGTCCCTGACGATCTCCTGCGGTGTCCGGCCGAGCCCGCGGATGCCCCACCGGGCCCGCTCGCCCGGCTCGCCCTCCGGCGCCGACGACAGGTACGCCTCACCCAGGTCCTGCAGGCCCGGATCCTCGCCCGCCAGCAGGACCAGGGCCCGCGCGGCGTCCTGGCTGTCGCGGCCGACCTGGCCCCCGACCCGGCGGAAGGCGGTGACGAAGGCGTCCAGCTCGTCCCTGGTGAGGCCGCGCTTGCCGGTGACCGAGCGGCGTGCCATGCGGGACAGCCCCGCCATGATGGCCAGGCGGTCCAGGAGCACGGTGAGCTGTGTCTGCCCGTCCTGGCGGGGCCGGGAGAGGCTGTCCAGGAGGGAGACCACGACGCTCTCCCAGAACCCCTTGGCGTCCAGCAGGCCGACCAGGACGAAGTAGCCGCCCTCGCGCTGGGCACGTTCGCGCAGCCAGCCGAGCAGGTGGGTCTTGCCGGTGCCGCGCTGGCCCTGCACGACGACGCCGATGGGACTGGCCTCAGGCCGGTGGGCGGCCTCGGCCAGGCCGCCGAGGAGGACCTTCGTCGACGCGCCGTGCAGGCCCTCGATGTGGAAGGGGGAGCGGCGCCAGACGTCGTCGGCGCCCTCGGTGTAGTTGAACGTCAGCGCGGCCAGGTCCGCGGTGCCGCCGCTCACAGCTCGCCGATCCACAGCAGATGCTTGTCCTGCCCGCCTATGATCACCGCCGCTTCGCGGTCCTCGGGCGTGAGCGTCTTCTGGTTCGACTCCGGGACGAGGTTCACGTCCGGGAGGCGTTCCATCAGGACGAGTGCCTCGTCCACCTCCGCCTTCGGCACGCCGGGCAGCAGCCGCCGCAGCGGGGTCAGGCTCACCCACGAACCCGGCCCGGCGGCCAGCTCGGCGTACGCGGCACGGATGCGGGACTCCGGACCGGCGGCAGGCGCGTCCGGCTCGGGCTGGAAGATCTCCGACAGCCGCTGGTCGGTCCGCCGCATGAACCGGGGCAGCCATTCGAGCAGGGCCCGCGCGATGGCCCCCGACGAGCCGGTCTGGGGCGGGATCGTCCCGGTCCGCAGGTCGTCGGCGAGCCTGGCCCATCCGGAGTCGGTCAGCACGTGCACGAAGGCGCGCCCGCGCCTGGGCTGCCGGCTCTCGACTAACTTCAGGTCGTTGAGCCTCAGCCGCCGCTGCCCGTCGATGGTCAGCTTGTAGTGCTCCTTGAGCTCGCTGTTGGAGATCTCGCGGGCTTCGACGGCCAGCACCAGCAGGGCAGTGAACTCGGGCAGCGACAGCCCTTTGTCTGGCATATCTCATCCTTCCGCTCTGCGGCGGTTCCGCAGAAACTGGCCGATCTGACGGACCACGGTGTCCATGTCAGTCAATACTTGACCATCGGAGAAGCGCAGCACGGCGTAACCGTCGAGTTGCAGCAGCACGTCCCGCTGCCGGTCCGCGGCGAACTTGGCCGGAGCCCGGTGGTCGGGGCCGTCGATCTCCACGACGCAGCGTTCCCTCTCCCAGAGCAGGTCCACCCGGATCGGGACGGCCAGCGGGCCCGGCCGGTACGTCTGGTTCCAGGCCCGTCCCCCGGCCCACGTCCGCGAGGACAGGGCGGCCTCCAGCGCCTGCTCGCTCGCGCTGCCCGGATGCGGCCTGCCCGCCACCGGCGGGTACGCGACGGCGGGCGCCCGATCGGCCGTACCGGGAAGCGGGACGGCGGGCGGGATGTCCTCCGGGACGCCGCCGAGGGGTGCGGGGAGCGGTGCGGGGATCGTCCGCACGCGGTCGTCGTCCAGGGGCGCGCCCGCCAGCCAGACGCCTGCCCTGCCCCGGTGCGCCAGCCACTCGCACCCGGCGACCAGCACGTCCCGTGCCGCCGTGCCGAGCCCGTCCGGAACCCGTACCAGGACCGCCAGCCGGGCCCGGCCGAAGCTGTCGGCCAGCACCCTGACCAGCCCCGCCGCCCGGACCTCCGGCGCCAGCCCGCTGAGCCCGCCCGTCAGCGCCCGCCGGGCCAGTTCGGCGAGGAACGGCCCGAAGTGGCCGGTGACCGAGGCCCTGCCCCGGGCCAGCGCCTGGACCGCGGCCACGTTCACCCCGGACGGGCCCTCGATGCCCTCGGCGCCCGGCAACCAGGCCGGGAACAGCGCGATGGCCGCCTTGTCCAGCTCACGCAGGACGGAGGCGGCCAGGTCGGCGACGGAACGTTCCTCGGCGGCGAAGTAGGTGACGACGGCCGGGGCGTCGTCCGGCAGGGGATCGAGGGCCAGTGCCACGGCGTCGGGGTCGGCGTCGAGCCGTACCACCTGGCCGATCGGCAGCTCTGCCCACGACGGCACGGCTTCCCGCCCTCACAAGATCGGAGACTTCGGCACTTGGGAGGGTAGCCCGTCCCTATCGGGCTGTCACCCAGGCCGCGGACGCGGTCTCCAGGGACCGGCTCTCCAGGGAAGGGACGTGGGCGCGGGTCAGGAAGGCCTGGGAGACGCTCGCCTTCACCAGGGCGGCCGAGCGCAGCACTGGGACCAGCGTGAGCGCGAACAGCAGGCCGACCGCCGTGTTGAACACCACGAACGGCACGGTCCCGGTGCCGAGGCCGAGCAGCGCGGGCAGGCCGCCGTCCACGCCGGGGATCGCGGCGATCGCCCAGCCGTAGACCGGGAAGGTCAGCCCGAGCACGGCGCCCGCCCACCACACCGCGCTCACGACGGCGGCGGCCAGCGAGACCGGGAAGGTGATGATCGCGTGCAGCAGGTCCAGCGCCGCCTGGCCGGAGGCCAGCGGGTTCATCATGCGGCGGAACAGACCCGCCCCCGCGGGGGTCTGCGCGTAGCGGGGGCGGGAGATCGGGTGGCCGAGCACGCCGGGCAGCGCGGCGCGCTCCAGGTCGGCGAAGTGGCGGGCCGAGGCGGCGGTGGCGGCCAGGACGGGCAGCCCCACGAACGCGACCGCCGCGCCGAGCCCGGCCGAGACGCCGGCCACGGCGAGGGTGAAGGCCGCGGTGGCCATGGGCAGGCCGAGCAGGACGTAGCGGGTGTCGGTGGCGACGCGGTGCCGGAGGGTTGTCATGGCCATGACGCTACGGATTTGGCGCCCGCCGATCGATCCTGGCTCCGGGCCGGTACGCGGTAGGGTCAGCCCTACCACGCGCCGGAGAACGGCTACCGCGGCTGGTCCACCCGGATCACGGTCAGCTCCTGCGGGCGCACCGGCTCCCGGCAGCTCGCGCACACCGTGAGCGGCTCCAGGGGCTCGCCGCACGAGTGCCGCCACACGGTGGGCGGCTCGCCCTCGGTGACGTACCGGTCGCCCCAGTCCATCAGGGCGAGCAGGACCGTGTGCAGGGCCTGGCCCGCCTCGGTGAGGACGTACTCGTGGCGCGGCGGGTGCCGCTCGTACGGCACCCGCTCCAGCAGGCCCACCTCGACCAGTTTGCGCAGCCGGGCGGTGAGGATGTCGCGGCTGGCGCCGGTGTTGCGGGCGATCTGGTCGAAGCGGCGCACCCCGAGCATGATCTCGCGCATCGCCAGCAGGCTCCACCGCTCGCCCACGACGGCCAGCGCGTTGGCGATCGAGCACTGTCTCGGGCGGGACAAGGCCCCTCCGCTCAGCTAGGTCCGGATTTCCAACCTACCATCAGGCGGCCTGACCCGGGATGGCGGCGAGCAGCTCGCGGGTGTAGTCGGCCCGCGGCGAGTCGAAGATCTCGGCCGCCGTGCCGCTCTCCACGATCCGGCCCGCCTGCATCACGTGCACTCGGTGCGAGATCATCCGTACGACGGCCAGGTCGTGGCTGATGAACAGGTAGCTGAGCCCGAGGTCGCGTTGCAGGTCGGCCAGCAGCTCCAGGATCTGGGCCTGGACCAGCACGTCCAGCGCGGAGACGGCCTCGTCGAGCACGACCAGCTCGGGGGAGAGCGCCAGCGCCCGCGCGATGGCCACCCGCTGGCGCTGGCCGCCGGACAGCTCGTGCGGCAGCCGCTCGGCCACCGACGCCGGCAGCGACACCTTCTCCAGCAGCTCGGCGACGGTCTTCGCGCGCTCGGCCGGGGTGCCCACGCGGTGCACGCGCAGCGGCTCGGCGATCGACTTCTCGACGGTGTAGCGGGGGTCGAGCGAGGCGTACGGGTTCTGGAAGACCGGCTGCACCCGGCGGCGGAAGGCGAACAGCTCCCGGCGGCCGAGCGAGGTCAGGTCGGTGCCGTCGAACAGGATCCGGCCGGAGGTGATGCCGTCCAGGCCGAGCAGCAGGTTCGCGGTGGTCGACTTGCCCGAGCCCGACTCGCCCACCACCGAGACGGTACGGCCGCGCGGGATCGTGAAGGAGACCCCGTCCACCGCCGTGAACTCGCCGGCGCCGCCCCTGAGCGGGAACACCTTGCGCAGGTCCTCCACCACGACCAGGTCCTCGGCCGGCTCCTCGGGGGCGGGCTCGGCCACCCGTACCGACGACAGGCTCGGCACGGCCTTCAGCAGCCGCCGCGTGTACTCGTGCCGCGGGTCGGCCAGCAGCTCGGCCGCCGGGCCGGTCTCCACGATCTCGCCCCGGTACATGACGGCCACCACGTCGGCCCGCTCGGCGGCCAGCGCCAGGTCGTGCGTGATGAGGAAGACGGCCGTGCCCATCTCGGCGGTGAGCTGCCCGAGCTGGTCGAGGATGCGGCGCTGGACGGTCACGTCCAGGGCGGAGGTCGGCTCGTCGGCGATGAGCAGCTTCGGCCGGCAGGCCAGGCCCATGGCGATGAGCGCCCGCTGCCGCATGCCGCCGGAGAACTCGTGCGGGTACTGCCCGGCCCGCCGCTCCGGGTCGGGGATGCCGACCATCTCCAGCAGCTCGGTCACGCGACCGCGCGCCGTCCTGCCGGTGGCCAGGCCGTGCACCTCCAGCGCCTCGGCGATCTGGTCGCCGATGCGCATGAGCGGGTTGAGGTTGGACATCGGGTCCTGGGGCACCAGGCCGATGCCCGCGCCCCGGACGGCGGTCATCTCGCGCTCGCTCACCCCGGCCAGGTCGCGGCCGTCGAACAGCACCTGGCCGGTCGTGATGCGCCCGCCCGCGGGCAGCAGCCGGTTGACCGCGGCGGCCGTGGTGGACTTGCCCGAACCCGACTCGCCCACCACGGCCACGGTCTGCCCCGGCAGGATGTCCATGGAGACGTTCTTGACGACGGTGACGTCCTGCTTGCGGGTGCGGAAGGCGACGGAGAGGTCGCGGATCTCCAGGAGCGGGGTCATGCGGTCCTCGATCGGTGGGTGATGGCCTGCAGCAGGCCGGTCCAGAGGGCGTCGGTGGGCGTCGGCGCGGCCGGCGTCAGCAGGCGGTTGCTCGCCAGCGCGATCGCGACGTCCCGGCCGGGGACGAACCCGACGGCGCAGCCGACGTAGCCGGGGTGCCCGAGCACGGTGACGGTCTCGTCGCGCAGGGCGAGCTCGTAGGTGCGGAAGCCGAGCGCCTGGCCGGGGTCGGGGCCGGGCCGGAAGAACTCGCGGGCCACCTCGGGCCGCCACAACCGGTCGTGCTCCTCGTAGCGGGACAGCGCGGTGGCGTGGCGCAGCAGGTCCGGGACGGTGGAGAACAGCCCGGCGTGGCCCGACACGCCGCCGAAGGCGTGGTAGGCGTTGCCGTCGGCGACCTGCCCGAGCACGGGTTCGCGCCGCCAGCCGGCGAAGTCGGCGCTGCGGAAGGGCACCGGGTACGGCTCGGAGGTGTCGAGCATGCGCATCTCGACCCGGTCGTCCAGGGCGCTCATGGCCACCTCGGGGCCCGCCGGCCGCGCGTACGTGGTGTGGGCCAGCCCGAGCGGGCCGGTGACCAGTTCGGCCACCGCCCGGTCCAGGGACGTGCCGGTGACGGTCTCGACCACCCGGCCGAGCAGGATGAAGCCCAGGTCGGAGTAGTGCCGTTCGCGGCCGGGCGGGTAGCGCGGGGCGGGCACCCGCGCGTCCAGGTACATCGGCCACCACTCCCACAACCCCGCCCGGTGCAGCAGCAGGTCCCGCACGCTGACCTGTTCGGGGCAGCCCCCCGGCAGGTACGCCCCCGCCCGCTCGTCCAGGTCCACCAGGCGGTCGGAGACCAGGCGGATGAGGGCCGTCGTGGTGGCGACGACCTTCGTGACCGAGGCCAGGTCGTGGTACGTGCCCAGGGTCATGGGCGCCTGGCCGGCGAGCGCGCCGTCGTCCGTGCGGCGCACGGTGCGGTGGCCGGTGCACTCGGTCAGGTCGAACCACGGCGTGCGCGCCGCCCGCACCACGCCCGGAGGCGCGGCGGGGACGGGTTCGGGGGCGGGGGCGGCGCTCATCGGCGCAGCACCAGGGAACGCGGGGGCGTGGGCAGCGGGGCGGGCAGGACGAGCGGGCCCGCGCCCGGCGTCAGCGTGCCGAGCACCCGGGCGGCCCGCGCGCCGGTGCCGCCGGGGACCGTGCCCGGCAGGCCGTGGGCGGTCAGCCAGCCGATGAGCGCGAAGGCGATGGCCTCCTTGTCGTCGGCCGGGGCGCCGAGCTCGTCGGACAGCGACACCCGCACGCCGGGCAGCGCGGCGCGCAGGCCGTCCATGATGACCGGGTTGCGGCAGCCGCCGCCGGAGACGACGAGCGCGTCCACGCCCGCCGCGGCGACGTCGGCGGCCACCGTGCGGACCGTCAGCTCGGTCAGCGTCGCCACCAGGTCAGGGCCGGACGGCTCGCGACCCGCCCTGGCCGTCGCCGCCTCGACGTAGGCCAGGTGGAACAGCTCCTTGCCGGTGCTCTTGGGCGCGGCCAGCCGGTAGTACGGCTCGTCGAGCAGCACGGCGAGCAGGCGCTCGTCCACCTGCCCCGAGGCCGCGATCCGGCCGTCCTCGTCGAAGCCGCGCGGGTTCAGGCCCCTGCCGGCCACCACGGCGTCGATGAGGGCGTTGGCCGGGCCGATGTCGTAGGCGCTCAGGTCCGTGCCGCGGACGACGGTCATGTTGGCGATGCCGCCCAGGTTGAGCGCCGCCGCGCCGCCCTCGCGCCCGTCCGGCAGCAGGCCGCCCAGCAGCAGGTCGTCGAGCACCGAGACCAGCGGGGCGCCGTGCCCGCCCGCGGTGATGTCGCGGATGCGCACGTCCGACAGCACGGGCGAGCCGGTGCGCTCGGCGATCCACGCGGGCTGGCCGATCTGCAGGGTGCCGCGCGCGTGCGCGCCCTCCACCCAGTGGAAGACCGTCTGGCCGTGGGAGACGATCAGGTCGGCCGGGCCCGCCTGCTCGGCCGCCGTCGCGGCAGCCTCGGCGAAGCACTGGCCGATGAGCGTGTCCAGCACGCACACCTCGGCCAGCGTGGCCGGGGCGGGCGGCAGCGCGGCCACCAGCCGGGCGCGCAGCTCGGCGGGGTAGGGGGTGCTCGCGGTGTGCAGCACGCGGCCGGTCAGCACGTCGCCGTCGAGGCCGAAGTCGACCAGGGCCACGTCGATGCCGTCGTGCGAGGTGCCGGAGATCATGCCGAGGACTTTCATGCCGGCTCTCCCAGCGCCACCCGGAGCCGGCCTTCGCTGCGTGCCAGCAGCGCCGCGGCCTCCTGCGGCCCGAGCCCGAGCCGGGCGCCGAGCACCGCCTGCTTGACGTTGAAACCGTGCTGGTCGAGCACCCGTTCCGCCTCCTCGCGGTCCACACCGGCGATCGTCCGCACGATCCTGATCGCCCGTTCCCTGAGCTTGCCGTTGCTGGCCTTGACGTCGACCATCAGGTTCCCGTACGTCTTGCCGAGCCGGACCATGACGATGGTCGAGAACATGTTGAGCACGAGCTTCTGCGCCGTGCCCGCCTTGAGCCTGGTCGAGCCGCTGACCACCTCGGGCCCGACCAGCACCTCGATCGCGTGCTCGGCGGTCCCGCTGAGCGGCGTGCCCGGGTTGCAGGACAGGCCCACGGTCAGCGCGCCGCGCTCGCGCGCCCGCCGTACCGCGCCCAGCACGTACGGCGTGCGCCCGCTGGAGGCGATGCCCACCACCGTGTCCAGGGGCCCGATGCCGGCCGCGTCGATCGCCGCCGCACCGGCCGGCGCGTCGTCCTCGGCGCCCTCGCACGGGTGCACGATCGCCCGCTCGCCGCCGGCGATGACGGCGAACACCTGCTCGGGCGGCGTGCTGAAGGTGGGCGGGCATTCGGAGGCGTCCAGCACGCCGAGCCGGCCCGGCGTGCCCGCGCCCACGTAGACCAGCCGGCCGCCCACCCGTACCAGCTCGGCGGCGGCCTCGATGGCCCCGGTGATCTGCGGCAGCGCCGCGGCGACGGCGCCGGGGACGGTGGCGTCGGCCGCGTTCATGGTCGCGGCGAGCTCGGCCACGCTCATGGTGTCGATGCCCGCGAAACGCGGGTCGGCCGATTCCGTGGTCAGTTCTGAGAGGTTCACCGCTTGCCTCGGGTTCTGGGGTCGAGAGTGTCACGCAGGCCGTCGCCGAGCAGGTTCAGGCCCACCACCAGCAGGACGACGACCGCGCCCGGCGCGATCAGCGTCCAGGGGGCGATGAACACCAGGCTGCGCGCCTCGAAGATCATCGAGCCCAGCGAGGGGGCGGGCGGCGGCGTGCCCAGGCCGAGGAAGCTCAGCGACGCCTCGGTCAGCACCGCCCACGACAGCGACAGAGCCACCTGGATGACGATGATCGAGGTGATGTTGGGCAGCACGTGCCTGAGCATGATCTGCCAGCGGCTCTGGCCGGTGGAGACCGCGGCCTTGACGTACTCGATCTCCCTGAGGGAGAGCACGGGGCCGCGCGTGACACGGATGAAGATGGGGACGTACACGATCGCGATGGCGACGGCGACCGTGAACCAGTTGCGGTCCAGCACCGAGGCCAGCGAGAGCGCGAGCAGCAGCGGCGGGAAGGCGAACAGCACGTTCGTCACGCCGCCGATGGCGCCGTCGGCGAAGCCGCGGTAGAAGCCGGACACCAGCCCGCCCAGCGTGCCGACCACGGTGGCGAAGGCCACCGCGACCACCGCGATGAGCGCCGAGTTGCCGACGCCGGACGCCACCCGGGAGAAGACGTCCCGGCCGAACTGGTCGGTGCCGAACAGGTGCGCGCCGGACGGCGGCAGGAACCGTTCGGGCGGGTTCTGGGCGATCGGGTCGTAGGGGAGCAGCCCGGCGTACGACAGCGCCGCCACCACGGCCAGCACCAGCAGCACGATCGTGCCCGCCAGCATGGCGGGGCTCCTGCGCAACGCGGTCACGACGCCCTCACCCGCGGGTCGATGATCCGGTACAGCATGTCGGTCAGCAGGTTGACCAGCACGAACGCCAGCGCGATGACCAGGACCGTGCTCTGCACGACCGCGTACTCCTTCTGCTGGATGCCGAGCAGCACCTGCCGGCCCACGCCGGGCACGGAGAAGATCTGCTCGACCACGACCGCGCCGCCGAGCAGGTAGCCGAACTGCAGCCCGGTCATCGTCACGATCGGCACCAGCGCGTTGCCCAGCACGTGCCTGACCTGAAGGCGGCGCGGCGGCACGCCCTTGGCGCGGGCGGTGCGCACGAAGTCCTCCGAGCGCACCTCCAGCACCGCCGTACGGGTGGTGCGCAGGATCGGCGCGGCGATGCCGAACCCGAGCACGAGCGCGGGCAGGAACATCTGCTGCAGGTTGAGCAGCGGGTTGTCGGCGAGCGTGGCGAAGCCCTGGCCGTTGGGGTTGAAGCCGAACGACGCCGCGAAGATCGACAGCAGCGTCGTGGCCAGCAGGAACGCCGGGACCGACAGCCCGGCCAGGCTCACGACCTGGCCGAAGGCGTCACGCGGCGAGTTCGTCCTGGACGCCGACAACATGCCGAGCGGCACGCCCACCAGCAGCGCCAGCACGATCGAGAACACCGCCAGCTCGAACGTCACCGGCAGCGAGTGCAGCGTCATCTCCAGCACGCCCTGCTGCGAGCGGGCCGAGTAGCCGAAGTTGCCGGTGAGCATGTTGCCCAGCCAGGAGAAGAACTGCGTGACCGGCGACTGGTCCAGCCCGTAGTACTGCTCCAGGGCCGCCCGCTGGGCCGGGGTGAGCGCCGCCGCCTCCGTGCCGAGCCCCGCGGTGATCTGGTCGCCGGGGATCGCCCGGAGCATGACGAAGACGAACACGGCCACCCCGAACAGGGTGCCGATCGTCGAGGCCACGCGCCGGACGGCCCGGTTGGCGAGGATCCGTCGCATCAGGCGACGGACGTCGTGCGCAGGTACTGCAGCGACCCGCTGACCATCGGTACGAACCCGGACACGTTGGAGGTGGTGCCGGTGTAGGTGTAGCTGGTGAACAGCCAGATCCAGGGCGCGTCGGCCTCCAGCTCGGCCGAGACCTTCTCGTAGATCGCCTTGCGGGCGGCCTGGTCGGTCGTGGCCTTGCCCTCGGCGAACAGCTTGTCCAGCTCGGGCGAGCTGTACCCGGCGACCTTGTTCAGGTTGCCCTTGCTGGTGAAGTAGCGGGCGTAGGAGCCGTCGGGGTCGGGACGCCCGCCGTTGAGCGCGACGGCCGCGTCGAAGTCGGCCGCCACCCAGCGGTCCACGAACGCGCCCGACTCCAGCACCTCCAGGTCCAGGGTGATCTTCGCCTCGGCGAGCTGCGCCTTGAGGTTCTGGGCCTCGTTGACGGAGGTGGCGTACTCGCCCTGGGAGACGATGGCCTTGACCGTCACGCCGCCGGACTTGCCCGCCTTGCCCAGGTACTCGGCGGCCTTGGCCAGGTCGCGGCTCGGGCAGGGGCGCTTGGCCGGGTCGGACTTGAAGGCCGGGGCGGTGATCGGCCCGGTCACCTCGCCCTCGCCGAGCGCGGCGGTGTCGAGCACCTGCTTGCGGTCGATCGCGCACTGGATCGCCAGGCGCACGTTGACGTCCTTGAGGTCGCCGCGCTGCGCGTTGAGCTGGAGGGTGTGGTAGCTGAGCTGCGGCGTCTTGGTGACGGTGATCGTCCCGCCGCCCTGGGCGGTCTGGGCGACCAGCGGGTCGTTGAAGACCGCGAGCTGCACGTTGCCCGACTGCATGGCCGAGACGATGGACGACTCGTCGGGGATCACGCGGAACTCGACGCTGCCCACCTTGGGCTTCTCGGCGCCCCAGTACTTGTCGTTCCTGGCCAGCGTCAGCGACTGGCTCGGGACGCGCTTGCCCAGCGTGAACGGGCCGGTGCCGTTGGGGGTGGCGTTGAGCTTCTCCTCGGTGTCGTCGGAGGAGAGCATCGCCATGTTGACGGTGGCCAGGTTCGCCGGGAGGGCGGCGTCGGGGCCGGTCAGCTCCAGCACCACCGTGCCTTCGTCGGGGGCCTCGACGGACTTCACCGACGCCAGCGACGCCCGCGCCACGGCCGCCGTCTTCTCGTCCATGATCTTGTCCAGGGACGCCTTGACGTCCTTGGAGTCGAACGCGCTGCCGTCGCCGAACGTCACGCCCTTGCGCAGGGTGAGGGTCAGCTTCTTGCCGTCCTCGGAGGTCTGCCACGACTCGGCCAGGCCCGGCACCACGTTCAGGTCCTTGTCGAACTCGGTGAGGGTGCCGTAGATGTTCTGCAACACGTTCACGGCCGTGAACTGGGTGGCCTTCCAGGGGAAGAGCGTGTCGGGGTCGGAGGTCACGCCGACGACCAGGGCGCCGCCGGACTTGCCCGTGGCCCCGGTGCTGGTCGCGGGCCCGGAAGATGATGAACAGGAGGTCAGGGCGATGGACAGCACTGCGGCGGCGCCGATCGCGGAGAGCGCGCCACGGGGCATGTGGTCTCCTCAGGAGCAGTAGGTCATAAAATTACGCAGACCCTACCACTGGTGTACTAATTTTCCTCAACACGGATGGATGACGAATGGTCGAGGACGACGGAAGCCTGCTGATCCGCATCCGTGCCGCCATGCCCGCATTACGGCCGTCGGAGCGGCGCATCGCCGAGATGTTCACCGGCGATCCGGCCGCCGCCGCGAACCTGTCCATCGCCGAGCTGGCCGCCCGCTGCGCGACCTCCACCACCTCGGTCGTGCGCTTCTACCAGCGCATGGGATACGCGCACTTCAAGGACTTCAGGATCGACCTGACCCGGGCCGCCGCCCGGGAGGAGCTGACCACGTCGAGCCTGCCGGAGGTGTCGGGCGACATCGACCGCCACGACAGCCTGGAGGGCATCGTCTCCAAGGTCGCGACCAACGAGACGCTGTCCATCGCCGACACGGCCCGCTCCCTCGACATGGGCGCCCTGGCCCGGTCGGTGTCGCTGCTGCTGGCCGCGCGCCGGATCGACACCTTCGGCGTGGGCGCGAGCGCGCTGGTCGGCCTGGACCTGCAGCAGAAGCTCGCACGCATCGGGCGTACCGCGATCAACTGGCACGACGCCCACTCGGCCTGGACGTCGGCGGCCACGCTCGACGCCACCTGCGTGGCCGTCGCGGTCTCGCACACCGGCGCGACCGTGGACACCGTCGAGTTCCTGGCCATCGCCCGCCGGTCGGGCGCGGCCACGGTGGCGATCACCAACTTCCGCGACTCGCCGCTGGCCGCCGCCGCCGACGTGACGCTGACGACGGCCGCCCGTGAGACCCAGTTCCGCTCGGGCGCCCTGGGCAGCCGCATCGCCCAGCTCATGGTCGTCGACTGCCTGTTCACCGGCGTCGCAGCGGCCAGTTACGACGAGTCGATGGCGGCCCTGCGCAACACGTACGCGGTCGTCCACGAGCGTACGGTGCACAAGCGGGGGTGAACCGGTGCGGGGGGCCTGACCAGCATGGAAGTCTTTCTTTGGCGGCACGTGAATCTAGTGACAAAAAGTGATGACACGGCTACTTTAAGTTGACATTCTGGTGGCGAGGCATCGTCTACCAGGAGAGACACCACATGCAGCTGATCACCCGTGCCGACTGGCACGCGAAGAAGCCCACCACCAGTTACACCCGGCTGGCCTCCACCAAGGGCGTCAAGATCCACTACACCGGCGGCAAGGTGCCCACCGACCTGCCGGACGCCGACAACCACGACAAATGCGTCGACCTGGTCAGGGACATCCAGCGCATGCACATGTCCGGCGGGCGCGGCGAGACCTACATCGACCTCGGCTACAACATGGTGTGCTGCCCGCACCGGCGCACCTTCATGGGCCGCGGTCCGCACGTCCTGCCCGCCGCCAACGGCCCCGGGCTCAACTCCGGCCACTACGCCGTGCTCGCCCTGATCGGCAACACCGGCCTCACCGAGCCGAACGACGACCTGCTCAACGCCCTCGTCGACGCCATCGAGTACCTGCGCGAGCACGGCGACGCGGGCCAGGAGGTCAAGGGCCACCGGGACGGCTACGACACCGACTGCCCCGGCGACCCCCTCTACCGCTGGGTGCAAGGAGGCGCGGAACGCCCCTAGACCAGCCGGCCCACGTGGGCCAGCGCCTGCTTGAGCAGCACTCCCTGGCCGCCGGTCATCTCCTGCTGCACGGCCGGCGAGGCCGCCTCCTCGGGGGTGAACCAGACCAGGTCCAGGGCGTCCTGCCGGGGCCGGCAGTCACCGGCCACGGGCACGATGTAGGCCAGGGACACCGCGTGCTGGCGCGGATCGTGGTACGGCGTGACGCCCGGCGTCGGGAAGTACTCCGCGACGGTGAAGGGCTGCGGCGAGATGGGGATGCGGGGAAGGGCCACGGGCCCGAGGTCCTTCTCCAGGTGGCGCATCAGCGCGTCGCGGACGCGCTCGTGGTGCAGCACCCGCCCCGACACCAGCGCCCGGCTGACCGTCCCGTCCGCCGCGATCCGCAGCAGCAGGCCCACGCGGGTCACCACGCCGGTCTCGTCCACCCGCACCGGCACGGCGTCGATGTAGAGGATCGGCAACTGGCCGCGCACCGATTCGAGCTCTTCGGGGGCCAGCCATCCAGGCACGGTTTCGGTCTTTTCGGTCATCTGCCGATCGTATGCCCCGAGCCGCCGCTGACAGCGTAAGCCCCACCGACCGATCCCCGCAGGGGACCGCCGCATCCGGCTCAGGCGCGCCTGGCCGGCCTGCTCCTGCCCGCGATCCAGGACGCCGTGCAGACCACCAGCACGATGCCCATGAACGGCAGGTACTCGGCGACTCTTCTCATGTGAGATCACGCTCCGCTCTCGACTTGGCGAGCCGCTGTCGTTGCGGCTCGACGGTGTACCGGGGGTCGCGCGCCGAGGCCGTCCCGGCGTGGAAGACCCCGAACCGGGTGCAGACCGACCCGGCCAGCAGGGCCGCCCCCGCGGCCGCCGCCGCGACCCTGCTGCGGCGGCCGAGGCCCTGCCCGAGCAGGGCGCCCGCGACCGACAGCGCCTGGCCCGCCTTGAGCAGGCGGCTGCGCCGCAACGGCTCGGCGGTCAGGCCCATGCGGCGTTCCATGCGGGTGGCCGCGGCGAACTCCAGAGCCGCGCCCAGCAGCGCCACCCGCCGGGCCGGGGCCGCCTGCGCGACCGGCGCGGCCAGCATGCCGAGCCCGCCCGCCGACGCGGCGGCCGAGCCCGCGAACAGGAACGGCATCTCCCTGAACCCGTCGTGCCAGGCCGGGACCGCGGTGTCGCAGATCAGCGCGGCGGTGTAGGTCGCCAGCGCCGGCCCGGCCAGCCCCGCGCCCACCGTCGCCACCCGGCCCAGCCGGGGGAACAGCCCGGTCAGCTCGGTGGCCGCGGCGAGCCCGGCCTGCGGCCCGTACGCGGTCAGGATCCAGGTGCCGACGCTCATCGGCGAGGTCACCTTGAACACCCGCAACATGTTGAGGAAGCGCGACGGCTTGCCCAGGTCGTGGATCAGCACGTACAGCGAGCCGCCGACCGCGCCCAGGGCGGCGACCTTCGCGGCGCGGGCCAGCGCCGGCCGTCCGGTCAGCTCGGCAGCGGCGGCCAGCGTGGAGGAGGCCCCGGCCAGGCCGCCGAGGAACAGGTAACCGGCGATGTCGCGGTCGCTCCAGGGCGTGGCGTTCAGGACCGGCAGGCCGTAGTAGCTTCCCGCGTCCGGCTCGGGCGGGCGCAGGGAGCGGCTGCCGCGGCCCGCCGAGCCGGGCGTGGCCTCGCGCTCGGTGCGCAGGCCGGGCGCCTCGTCCAGGCGCACGTCGGTCTGGTTGCCCATCCGCCCCTCCTCCAGGCGGACGTCGGTCCGGTTGCTCATCTGCCTCTCCTCCAGGCCGCCGCGGCCATCCCGGCCAGCAGGACCAGCGCCGCCGCGCCGGCGTGCCGCCACATCGACGGCAGATCCGCGGTGGTCACCACGGGGTCCGGCGGCAGGCCGTACACCTGCGGCTCGTCCAGCAGCAGGAAGAAGGCGCCGGTGCCGCCCACGCCGTCGGCGGGGTCGTGGCCGTACAGGCGGGCCGAGGACGCGCCCGCCGCGCGCACCTGCTCCAGGCGGCGGGCGGCGCGCTCGCGCAGCTCGTCCAGCTCGCCGAACTGGATGGAGTCCGTCGGGCACGTCTTGGCGCAGGCCGGCTCCTGGCCGACCTCCAGCCGGTCGTAGCACATCGTGCACTTGGCGGCCGTGCCGCTCTCCTCGCGCCTGCCGATCACCCCGAACGGGCAGGCGGGCACGCAGTAGCCGCAGCCGTTGCAGACGTCCTCCTGGACGACGACCGTGCCGTACTCGGTGCGGAACAACGACCCGGTCGGGCAGACGTCGAGGCAGGCCGCGTGCGTGCAGTGCTTGCACACGTCGGAGGCCATCAGCCAGCGGAAGTCCAGGTCGCGGGCGCCGGTCTCCTGATGGCCGAGCGGCTTGCGCTGCTCGACGAACGCGACGTGCCGCCAGGTGTCGGCGCCGAGCCCGACGGAGTTGTCGTAGGACATACCGGTGAACATCAGGCCGTCCTCGGGCACCTCGTTCCACTCCTTGCAGGCCACCTCGCACGCCTTGCACCCGATGCAGATGCTGGTGTCGGTGAAGAAACCCATGCGCCCGGGCGGGTCGTCGTACCCGGCGTCGAGCGGCGCCCGGTCGAGGTCGAAGGCCACGGCTCACACCTCCGTTCCGGTGTCCTCGGTCACGCCCGCCCGCCGCCGGTAGGCCAGCACCAGCTCCGGCAGGGCCGGGCCGCGCGGCCTGCGACCCGGGCGGATGTCGGCCGACAGGGCCTTGACCTCCTGGATGTGGGAGTTGGGGTCGAGCGAGATGGCCGCCAGCTCGTTGGCCGCGTCGCCCGTGGCCAGCCCGTTGGGGCCGAAGTGGAACGGCAGCCCGATCTGGTGCAGGACCCTGCCGTCCAGATGCAGCGGGGCCATCCGGTCGGTGACCAGCACGCGGCCCTCGATGGCGCCGCGCGCGGTGATGATCGTGGCCCACTCGCCGTGCACGAGCCCGCGCTCGGCGGCCAGCTCGGGCGAGACCTCGCAGAACATCTCCGGCTGCAGCTCGGCCAGGTACGGCGTGTGCCGGCTCATGCCGCCCGCCGTGAAGTGCTCGGTCAGCCGGTACGTGGTCACCACGTACGGGTAGACCGACGCCCCCGGCTCCTCCCCGCTCGGCTGGTAACGGTTGGCCTCGTGCCGGTAGAGCTTGCGGGCCGGGTTGCGCTGCCGCCCGTACAGCGGGTTCGCGACCGGCGAGTCCTGGGGCTCGTAGTGGCTGGGCAGCGGGCCGTCCACCACGCCCGAGGGCGCGAACAGCCAGCCCTTGCCGTCGGCCTGCATGATGAACGGGTCGGTGCCCGACAACGCCGCCGGGCCCTGCGCCCCCGGCTCGGGCCGGTAGGACGGCGGCTTGTCCACCTCGAAGTCCGGCACGTCGAGCCCGGTCCAGCGGCCGGCCCCCTCGTCCCACCAGACGAGCTTCTTGCGCTCGCTCCACGGACGCCCGTCGGGCGCGGCCGAGGCCCGGTTGTAGAGCACCCGCCGGTTGGCCGGCCACGCCCACGCCCACCCGGCGGCCACCCAGTCCTGCTCGGCGGCCGGTTTACGGAGGGCGGCCCGGTTGACGCCGCCGGCGTACACGCCGCAGTAGATCCAGCAGCCGCACACCGTCGAGCCGTCGTCCTTGAGCTGGGTGTAGGCGTCGAGCGGGCGGCCCTCGGCGTCCCAGCCGTTGATCTCGGCGAGCACCGCCTCGGCGACCGGTTCGGCCGTCTCGCCCTCGACCGGGTAGTCCCAGGTGAGGTCGAGCAGGGGCCGGTCCATCGGGTCGGCGGAACCGGCCAGCTTCTGCCGGATGATCCGCCCGAGGTGGTACATGAACCACAGGTCGCTGCGCGCGTCGCCGTCCGGCTCGACGGCCCGGTGGTGCCACTGCAGCCAGCGGTTGGTGTTGGTGAAGCTGCCGCTCTTCTCGGTGTGGGCCGCGGCGGGGAAGAAGAACACCTCGGTGCCGATCTCGGACGTGGTCAGCTCGCCGGTCTCGATCTCGGGGCCGTCCTTCCACCAGGTGGCGCTCTCGATCAGGTTGAGGTCGCGCACCACCAGCCAGTCGAGCTGGGCCATGCCGAGGCGCTGCATCCGGGAGTTGGCCGAGCCCACGGCCGGGTTCTCGCCGAGCAGCAGGTAGCCCTTGCAGGTGCCGTCGAGCTGCGCCAGCACCGTGTCGTACGTGCTGTGCGAGCCCGTCAGGCGTGGCAGGTGGTCGAAGCGGAAGTCGTTGTCGCGCGTCGCGGCCGGCCCCCACCACGCCTTGAGCAGGCTCACCAGGTAGGCGGGCATGTTCGCCCAGAGGCCGCGGCAGGACGCGTCGGCGCGCAGGAAGTCGCGCAGCTTCTCGTGCTCGTGGGCGTGCGGCATCGGGATGTAGCCGGGCAGCAGGTTGAACAGCGTCGGGATGTCGCTGGAGCCCTGGATGCTGGCGTGCCCGCGCAGCGACTGGATGCCGCCGCCGGGGCGGCCGATGTTGCCGAGCAGGAGCTGCAGGATGCTGGCCGTGCGGATGAACTGCGCGCCGTCGCTGTGCTGCGTCCAGCCCACGGCGTAGACGAACTCGGCGGTCTTCTCGGGGCCGGAGTTCTCCGTCAGGTGCCGGCAGACCTGGGCGAACAGCTCCGGCGGCACCCCGCACACCCGCTGCACCATCTCCGGCGTGTAGCGGGCGAAATGGCGGCGCAGGACCTGCAGCACGCAGCGCGGGTGCCGCAGCGTCTCGTCCCGCCGCGGCTCGCCGCCGAGCGGGACGCCGGTGCCTCCCTGCACCTCGGGGCGGCCGGCCGGCATGCTGCCCGCCGGGCGGTCGTAGCCCTCGTCGCGCTCGCCGGAGGCCGCGATGGTGTGCATGCCCTCGTACTGCCAGGTGTCGTCCTCGTAGCAGCGGTTCTCGGCGTCGAAGCCGGAGAACAGGCCGTCGAGGTCCTCGGCGTCGCGGTAGTCCTCGCGCAGGATGGTCGCCGCGTTGGTGTAGTGCAGGACGTAGTCGCGGAAGAACAGCTCGTTCTCCAGCACATGGTTGACGATCGCGCCGAGGAAGGCCACGTCCGAGCCCGCCCTGATCGGCACGTGCAGGTCGGCCAGCGCGCTGGTACGGGTGAACCGCGGGTCCACGTGGATGACCACCGCGCCGCGCGCCTTGGCCTCCATCACCCACTGGAACCCGACCGGGTGCGCCTCGGCGAAGTTCGACCCCTGGATCAGCACGCAGTCGGAGTGCTGGAGATCCTGCAGGAACGTCGTGGCCCCGCCGCGCCCGAACGACGTGCCGAGCCCCACCACGGTCGAGCTGTGGCACACCCGCGCCTGGTTCTCGATCTGCACCACGCCGAGCGCGGTGAGCAGCTTCTTGATGAGGTAGTTCTCCTCGTTGTCCAGCGTCGCGCCGCCCAGGCTGGCGATGCCCATCGTGCGGGCCACCCGGCGGCCCTTGTTCTCCCACTCCCAGGTCGCCCGGCGGGTGGCGATGATCCGGTCGGCCACCATGTCCATGGCGGTCTCCAGGTCGAGCTCCCGCCAGTCGGCGGCGCCCGGCGGGCGGTGGAGCACCTTGCGCAGCCGGCCCGATCCGGTGGTGAGCTGGAGGCTGGAGGCCCCCTTCGGGCACAGCCGTCCCCTGCTGATCGGGGAATCGGGGTCGCCCTCGATGTGCACGACCTTCTCGTCGCGGACGTAGACGTTCTGGGCGCAGCCCACCGCGCAGTACGGGCACACCGACTTGACCACGCGGTCGGCGGCGGCCGTACGGGCCGGGTGCTCGCCCGTACGCGGCGACTTCACCGCCGCCGCCCGGCCGAGCCTGTCCTTGCCGGTGAGCTGCCGCAGCAGCGGCCAGGAGAACCCCATGCCGCTCACGCGCCCGTCTGGCGCATGCGCCGGTCGCTCCAGGCCCGCTCACGCATCCAGGCGTGCACGTCGCCGCGTTCGACCGGCCCGACCTCGCGCGGGTTGACCAGGTGCTGGGTGCGCCCGGCCAGCAGGCCCGGCCGTCCCCGCCGGCGCGCCACGGCGTCGCTCCCGTCGGCCGGCACGCCCGTCGCGATCAGGTACGCCCGCCCCGCGGGCACGCCCAGCAACCTGGCGATCTCGGCGTAGTCCAGCCCCTGCGACAGCAGCCGCAGCACCCGCTCCTTGCTCGGCATCGTGTTCCCCCCGGCGCCCGTGCCCCTGGTCTCCGTCCTCCCCCTCGCCGGAAGGAGGAAACCGAAGTGCCAGGTCAAAGGCATATTTTGGGGACAGGTGGGGTCAGGCCAGGCGGGCGGCGGCCTCCGCCCAGGCGCCGGTGTCGCCGGAGGGCTCGTACCGGCGCAACTCCTGCGAGGAGGCCACCAGGGCGCGCATCCCGGCCAGGTCGTCGACCAGCCCGGCCGCCCGCGCCTGCACCAGGACGTTGCCGAGCGCGGTCGCCTCGGCGGGCCCGGCCACGACCGGCAGGCCGCAGGCGTCGGCCGTGAACCGGCACAGCAGCTCGTTGCGCGACCCGCCGCCCACCAGGTGCACCACCTCGACCTCGCGGCCCGACAACTCCATCGCCTGCCGGATCGCGTGCCGGTGCCCCAGCGCCAGGCTCTCCAGCACGCAGCGCACGAAGCCCCCGGGCGTCGAGGGCGGCCGCTGCCCGGTGCGGCGGCACTCGGCCGCGATCCGCGCGGGCATGTCGCCCGGCGGCAGGAACGCGGGCAGGTCGGGGTCCACCACGGCGGCGAAGGGACGCTCGCGGGCCGCCGCCGCCAGCAGATCGTCGAGCGAGGAACCGGGCCAGGCCCGCAGGCACTCCTGCAACAGCCACAGCCCCATGACGTTGCGCAGGTAGCGGACGGTGCCGTCGATCCCCGCCTCGTTGGTGAAGTTGGCCGCCCGGCCCGCCTCGGTGAGCACGGGGGCGTCCAGCTCCACCCCGGCCAGCGACCAGGTGCCGCACGAGATGTAGGCGAAGGCGGGCCCGGCGGCCGGTACGGCGGCCACGGCCGAGGCGGTGTCGTGCGAGGCCACCGCCCGCACCGGCGCGGAGAAGCCGATCTCCGCCGCGACGTCGCGGCGCAGCCCGCCGACCGGCTCGCCGGGCTGCCGCAGCCGCGGGAAGATCCCCCCGGGCAGGCCCAGCCGGTCGATCAGCGGCGCCGCCCACGACCGGCTGCGCACGTCGAGCAGGCCCGTGGTCGAGGCGTTGGTCACCTCGGCGCCGAGCTCGCCGGTCAGCCAGTAGCCGATCAGGTCGGGCACGAGCAGCATCGTCGCGGCCCCGTCCAGCCGGTCGTCGGCCAGGAGCTGGTAGACGGTGTTGAACGGGAGCACCTGGAGCCCGGACACCGCGTACAGCGCCTCGGCCCCGATCGTCTCGGCCACCTGCCCGGCCACCCCCCGCGTACGGTCGTCGCGGTAGTGGACCGGGTTGCCGAGCAGCGCGCCGGCCTCGTCGAGCAGGCCGTAGTCGACGGCCCACGAGTCGACCCCGATCGAGCCGACCGGGCCGGCCGCGCGCAGGCCGGTCAGAATCTCCCGGTAGAGGCCCAGGACGTCCCAGTGGAGGCGGCCGGCCAGGCGGACCGGGCCGTTGGGGAAGCGGTGGACCTCGGACGTGGCGAGCCCGTCCGACAGGTCGGCGACCATCACCCGGCCGCTGGAGGCGCCCAGGTCCACGGCGGCGAATCGGCTCATTGGGTGGACTCCCTCGCGACCAGTTCGGGCTGGAACATGATGTGCTGGTGGGCGTGCTCGTCCGGGTTGTCGCACTCGTCCAGCAGCAGCTCGGTGGCGATGCGGCCGAGCTGGTACGTCGGCTGCCGCATCGAGCTGAGCGACACGGCGGAGGCGGCGGCGAAGTCGATGTCGTCGTAGCCCATCAGGGCCACGTCGTCGGGCACCCGTACCCCGGCGCGCAACAGGGCCCGCAGCACGCCCAGCGCGAGCAGGTCGTTGGCGCAGAACACGGCCTCGGGCAGGCCGTCCGCCATCAGCTCGGCCGCGGCCTGCTCACCCGCGCGGGCGGTCATCGCGGCCGCCTCGGCCACCCGCAGCGAACCCGGATCCAGCCCGGCCGCCACCAGCGCCTCCGCCGCGCCCCGCCGCCGCTCGGCGCACTGCCGGATGGTCAGCGGCCCGGTCACGTACGCGACACTGTGCCCACCGCCGTGCCCACCGCTGGGCCCGCCGCCGTGCCCACCCCTGGCGAGCAGGTGCGCCACCGCGGCCCGGCCGCCCGCGACGTCGTCCACCGCGACCGCGCACTGGTCGGGCCGGTGGGCCGGATGGTCGACGAGCACGACGCTGATGCCGCGCTCGCGCAGCCGGTCCAGCCGGGCCGGGTCCTCGCCCGAGGGGGTGATCAGCACGCCGCGCACCCGCTGCTCGGCCAGCACGCCCAGGTTGCGCTCCTCCTTGCCGGGGGAGCCCGCCGAGTTGCCGAGGATCACCGCGTAGCCCAGCTCGCTGGCGACGTCCTCGACCCCGGCGGCGACCTCGGTGAAGAACGGGTTGCCGATGTCGATGACGCTCAGGCCGATCGTCCTGCTGTGGCCGGCGCGCAGGGTCGAGGCCGAACCGTGCCGGACGAACCCCAGCTCCCGGATCGCGGCCTCCACCCGTTCGCGGGTCGCCGTGGCGACCTTCGCCGGTTTGTTCAGCACGTTGGAGACCGTGCCGGGGGAGACGCCGGCGCGGGCGGCGACGTCCTTGATGCTGACCATGGCCATGGCGCCACATTAAAACGTACCAACGCGATGTTCGCCAGTACCGCCCATCTGAGAGCCCAGGACGCATTGACAGCCGACGAATCTGATCGTAGTTTCCTCCGCGACGTATTAAAACGTTTTGAAGAGGGTGACCGTGCGACGCGTCTGCTTCTGGCTCAAGGTCCGTCCCGACCGGCTGGCGGAGTACCGCGAACGCCACTCGGCCGTCTGGCCGGACATGCTCGACGCGCTGCGCCGCGCCGGCTGGCACAACTACTCGCTCTTCCTGCGCGACGACGGCCTGCTCGTGGGCTACCTGGAGACCGCCGACTTCGAGGCGGCCAGGACGGCGATGGCCGCCACCGAGGTCAACGCCCGCTGGCAGGCCGAGATGGCGCCCTTCTTCGAAGATCTCGACGGCCGTCCCGACGAGGGCATGCGGCCGCTGGACGAAGTGTTCCACCTGGACTGATCGGGGAGTCATGACCACTGACATCAAGGCCGCCCTGCGCGCGCTGCACATCGAGACGCCGTCGTGGGCGTACGGCAACAGCGGCACCCGGTTCAAGGTGTTCGCGCAGCAGGGCGTGCCGCGCGACCCGTACGAGAAGCTGGCCGACGCCGCCCAGGTGCACGCCCACACCGGCGTCGCCCCCACGGTCGCCCTGCACATCCCCTGGGACAAGGTGGCCGACTACGGCCACCTGGCCGCCCACGCCCGCGAGCTGGGCGTCGGCATCGGGGCGATCAACTCCAACGTCTTCCAGGACGACGCCTACATGCTCGGCAGCGTCACCAACCCCGACCCCGCGGTCCGCCGCAAGGCGCTGGCGCACCTGCTGGAGTGCGTCGACATCATGGACGCCACCGGCTCGGCCACGCTCAAGCTGTGGTTCTCCGACGGCACCAACTACCCCGGCCAGGACGACATCCGCGCCCGCCAGGACCGCCTGTCCGAGGCCCTGGCCGCGGTGTACGCCCGGCTCGGCGAGGACCAGCGCTTCCTGCTGGAGTACAAGCTGTTCGAGCCCGCCTTCTACACCACCGACGTGCCCGACTGGGGCACCGCATACGCCCACTGCCTGAAGCTCGGCCCCAAGGCGCAGGTCGTCGTGGACACCGGCCACCACGCGCCGGGCGTCAACATCGAGTTCATCGTGGCGTTCCTGCTGCGCGAGGGGAAGCTCGGCGGCTTCGACTTCAACTCCCGCTTCTACGCCGACGACGACCTCATGGTGGGCGCGGCCGACCCGTTCCAGCTCTTCCGCATCATGTACGAGGTCGTGCGCGGGGGCGGCCTGGAGGCGGGCGTGGCGTTCATGCTCGACCAGTGCCACAACATCGAGCCCAAGATCCCCGGCCAGATCCGCTCGGTCATGAACGTCCAGGAGGCCACGGCCAAGGCGCTGCTGGTGGACCGGGACGCGCTGGCCGCCGCCCAGACCGGGGGAGACGTGCTGGGCGCGAACGCCGTGCTCATGGACGCCTACAACACCGACGTGCGGCCGCTGCTCGCCGAGCTGCGGGAGGAGACGGGCCTCGCGCCCGACCCGATGGCCGCGTACGCCAAGTCCGGATATTTCGAGAAAATCGCTGCCGAGCGCGTCGGCGGCACGCAGGCCGGCTGGGGGGCCTGACCACCATGCACGTCATCAACGAACTGCTGGGCCGCTCCCACCGCCTGGGCGCCGACCCGCGCAACACCAACTTCGCCGGCGGCAACACCTCCGCCAAGGGCCACGCCCCCGACCCGGTGACCGGCCAGGACGTCGAGCTGCTCTGGGTCAAGGGCTCGGGCGGCGACCTCGGCACGCTCAAGGAGGACGGCCTGGCCGTCCTGCGCCTGGACCGCCTGCGCGCGCTCGCCGCCGTCTACCCCGGCGTCGAACGCGAGGACGAGATGGTCGCCGCCTTCGACTACTGCCTGCACGGCCGGGGCGGCGCCGCCCCCTCGATCGACACCGCCATGCACGGCCTGGTCGAGGCCGCCCACGTGGACCACCTGCACCCCGACGCCGGGATCGCCCTGGCCACCGCCCGCGACGGCGAGGAGCTGACCCGGCGCGTCTTCGGCGACCGCGTGGTGTGGGTGCCCTGGCGGCGGCCCGGCTTCCAGCTCGGCCTGGACATCGCCGCCGTCAAGGAGGCCAACCCGCGGGCCATCGGGTGCGTGCTCGGCGGCCACGGCATCACCGCCTGGGGCGCCACCTCGCAGGAGTGCGAGGCCCGCTCCCTGGAGATCATCCGCACCGCCGAGGAGTACCTGGCCGCCAACGGCCGCCCCGACCCGTTCGGGCCGGTGATCCACGAGCCGCTGCCCGAGGGCGAACGGCACGCGCGGGCCGCCGCGCTGTTCCCGGTCGTGCGGGGGCTGGCCTCCTCCGACGCGCGGCAGGTCGGCCACTACACCGACAGCCCCGAGGTGCTGGACTTCCTCTCGCGGGCCGAGCATCCGCGCCTGGCCGCGCTCGGCACGTCCTGCCCCGACCACTTCCTGCGCACCAAGGTCGCCCCGCTGGTCCTGGACCTGCCGCCGGACGCGCCCCTGGACCAGGCGGTCGCCCGGCTGCGCGAGCTGCACGCCGCCTACCGCGCCGACTACACCGCCTACTACGAGCGCCACGCCACCCCGGACTCGCCGCCGATGCGCGGCGCGGACCCGGCGATCGTGCTGGTGCCCGGCGTCGGCATGTTCTCCTTCGGCAAGGACAAGCAGACCGCCCGCGTGGCCGGCGAGTTCTACGTCAACGCGGTCAACGTCATGCGCGGCGCCGAGTCCGTCTCGGCCTACGCGCCCATCCCTGAGTCGGAGAAGTTCCGGATCGAGTACTGGGAGCTGGAGGAGGCCAAGCTGCGCCGGATGCCGAAGCCGAAGCCGCTGGCCGGGCGGGTGGCGCTGGTCACCGGCGCGGGCTCGGGCATCGGCGCGGCGACCGCGCGGCGGCTGGCGGCCGAAGGGGCGTGCGTGGTGCTCGCCGACCGCGACCTGGCCGCCGCGGAGAAGGTCGCCGCCGAGATCGGCGCCGGGGCGTACCGGACGTCCGACGCCGCCGTGGCCGTGGGGGTGGACGTCACGTCCGAGGAGCAGGTGGTGGCCGCCGTACGGGCCGCCGTGCTCGCCTTCGGCGGCGTGGACCTGGTGGTGAACAACGCCGGTCTGTCGCTGTCGCGCTCCCTGCTGGAGACCAGCCTGGACGACTGGGACCTGCAGCACGACGTGATGGCCCGGGGCTCGTTCCTGGTCTCCCGCGAATGCGCCCGGGTGCTGATCGGCCAGGCGATGGGCGGGGACATCGTCTACATCTCCTCCAAGAACGCCGTCTTCGCCGGGCCGAACAACGTCGCCTACGGCGCGGCCAAGGCCGACCAGGCCCACCAGGTCCGCCTGCTGGCCGCCGAGCTGGGCGAGCACGGCGTCCGCGTCAACGGCGTCAACCCCGACGGCGTGGTGCGCGGCTCGGGCATCTTCGCCTCCGGCTGGGGCGCCAACCGCGCGGCGGTGTACGGCGTGGAGGAGGAGCGCCTGGGCGAGTTCTACGCCCGGCGCACCCTGCTCAAGCGCGAGGTCCTGCCCGAGCACGTGGCCGCCGCGGTCTACGCGCTCGCCGGGTCCGACCTGACCCACACCACGGGCCTGCACGTCCCGGTGGACGCGGGCGTCGCCGCCGCCTTCCTGAGATGACCCGTAGGCGGGCCGCCCTCCGGCGGCCCGCCGACCGCCTCTTCGCCGTCACGGGCCCGTGGCGGCGTCCTCACGAGTAGGCCGCGGCCATTCCCGCGATCGTCAGCACCAGCCCGGCGGCGGTGATCACGCAGCCCGCCGCCACGGCTGCCCGCCTGGCCCGCCGTCCCGCCCCGGCCCAGTAGAGGAGCACGTAGGGCAGGAACCCGATCCCGCCCAGCCCCACCCCGGGCAGGGCCGCCGCGGCCAGCACACCCCTGGTCCCCGCCGGCGCCGCCCGGTCGCCCTCGGGCGTGAGCTGCGCCCGCGTCACGTCGCCCGCCTCGGAGTCGGGGGAGGCGTCCACCGGGACGGCCGGGCCACCGGAGTCGGGCGTGAAGCGTCCCTTGCAGTCGTAACGCCCCTGGCCCAGGTCGGCGCAGGAGAGCACGGTCAGCGTCCCCGGCGTGCCAGTCCGGCCGGTCGCCAGCCGGAAGTCCGGGACGGAGAGCACCGCCGGCAGCACGCAGATCCCCACCCAGAGCAGCACGAGGACGGCGCGCCCGAACGGCCCGGGACCGCGCCCGCGCGACGGGGTGACGAAGGTGAGATCGGACAGGAAATCGCTCATGCCCGGCAGCATCCCGCCCGCCACTTGGGATTGGCCTGGAAAGGGCTGGGACATGCCCCTGTCACCGGCGCGGGCCGTCTCAGCTTGCATAATCATCCTCTTGAGTGCATCATCTTCACAAGCAAGGTCATGAGATAGGGTGCATGAATATGCAGGAGAGCCGGATGAGAGCAGCGATCGCGGGAGCCAGCGGCTATGCCGGAGGTGAGCTGCTCCGCCTCCTGCTCGGCCACCCCGGGTTCGAGATCGGCGCGCTCACCGCGGCCTCCAGCGCGGGCAGCCTCCTCGGCGCCCACCAGCCGCACCTGCCGCAGCTGGCCGACCGCGTCCTGGAGGAGACCACGCCCGGCGTGCTCGCCGGGCACGACGTGGTCTTCCTCGCGCTGCCGCACGGCCACTCGGCCGCCGTCGCCGCCGGGCTCGGCGAGGACACGATCGTGGTCGACTGCGGCGCCGACCACCGGCTCGCCGACCCCGCGGCCTGGCGCGAGTTCTACGGCGGCGACCACGCCGGCACCTGGCCCTACGGCCTGCCCGAGCTGCCCGGCCAGCGCGAGGTGCTCAAGCGGGCCCGGCGCATCGCCGTCCCCGGCTGCTACCCGACCTCGGTCCTGCTGGCCCTGTGGCCGGCCTTCGCCGCGGGCCTGGCCGGTCCCGACGTGGTCGTGGTGGCCGCCAGCGGCACCAGCGGCGCGGGCAAGGCGCTCAAGCCCAATCTGCTGGGCAGCGAGGTCATGGGCTCGGTCGGCGCGTACGGCGTGGGCGGCGTCCACCGCCACACGCCCGAGATGGAACAGGGGCTGTCCGCCGTCGCCGGCGCCCCCGTACGCGTCTCCTTCACCCCCACCCTGGCCCCCATGAGCCGCGGCATCCTGGCCACCTGCACCGCACCCGCCGCCCCCGGCCTCACCCGCGAGTCGCTGCGCACCGCCTACGAGGTCGCGCTGAAGGCCGAGCCGTTCGTCCGGCTCCTGCCCGAGGGCGTCTGGCCGGCCACCTCCATGACGTACGGCGCCAACACCGCCGCCCTTCAGGTGACGCTCGACGAGCGCGCCGGCCGCGTGGTCGCCGTCATCGCCATCGACAACCTCGCCAAGGGCACGGCCGGAGGCGCGATCCAGAGCGTCAACCTCGCCCTCGGCCTGCCGGAAGAGCTCGGCCTTCCCCTGACAGGAGTAGCACCATGAGTGTCACCGCCCCCTTGGGCTTCCGGGCCGCGGGCGTCGCCGCGGGCATCAAGTCCGGCGACGCCCGTGATCTGGCCCTCGTCGTCAACGACGGCCCCAGCCGCGCCGCCGCGGGCGTCTTCACCGCCAACCGCGTCAAGGCCGCCCCCGTGCTGTGGTCGCAGCAGGTCCTGGCGGGCGGGCGGCTGCGCGCGGTGGTGCTCAACTCCGGCGGCGCCAACGCCTGCACCGGGCCCGAGGGCTTCCAGGACACCCACGCCACCGCCGAGAAGGTCGCCGAGGTCATCGGCGACAGCGCGGGCGAGATCGCGGTCTGCTCCACCGGGCTGATCGGCGAGCGGCTGCCGATGGAGGCCCTGCTGACCGGCGTCCAGACCGCCGCCGGCCAGCTCTCCCGCGACGGCGGGCTGGCCGCGGCCGACGCCATCCGCACCACCGACACCGTCTCCAAGATCTCCTTCAAGCGGGCCGACGGCTACATGGTCGGCGGCATGGCCAAGGGCGCCGGCATGCTCGCCCCCGCCCTGGCCACCATGCTCTGCGTGATCACCACCGACGCCGACCTGACCAGCGAGGAGCTCGACACCGCGCTGCGCGCCGCCACGGCCACGACCTTCGACCGACTCGACTCCGACGGCTGCATGTCCACCAACGACACCGTGCTGCTGCTGGCCAGCGGCGCCGCCGGGGTCAGGCCCGACCTGGCCGAGTTCGGGCAGAAGGTGCAGGAGGTCTGCGCCGACCTGGCCAGGCAGCTCCTCGTGGACGCCGAGGGCGCCTCCAAGGCGATCGCCGTCGAGGTCGTCGGCGCCGCCACCGAGGACGACGCCGTCGAGGTGGGCCGCACGGTCGCCCGTTCCAACCTGCTCAAATGCGCCATCCATGGCGAGGACCCCAACTGGGGCCGCGTCCTGGCCGCCGTCGGCACGACGAAGGCCGCCTTCGAGCCCGACCGCGTCAACGTCGCCATCAACGGCATCTGGATCTGCCGCGACGGCTCCGTCGGCGACGACCGGTCCAAGGTGGACATGCGCCCTCGCGACGTGACGATCACCATCGACCTGTCGGCCGGCCGCCACAGCGCCACGATCCACACCACGGACCTGACCGCCGAGTACGTCCACGAGAACTCGGCGTACTCCTCATGAGGGCCGTCACCGCGGCGACCAAGGCCGAGGCGCTGATCGAGGCGCTGCCCTGGCTGACCCGCTTCCACGGCGCGACCGTCGTCGTCAAGTACGGCGGCAACGCCATGACCGACGAGTCCCTCAAGGAGGGCTTCGCCGAGGACGTCGTGTTCCTGCACCACGCCGGCCTGCGCCCGGTGGTCGTCCACGGCGGCGGCCCGCAGATCAGCAGCGCCCTCGACCGGCTCGGCATCGAGTCCACCTTCACCGCCGGCCTGCGCGTCACCACGCCCGAGGCCATGCAGGTCGTCAGGATGGTCCTGGTCGGCCAGGTGGGCCGCGACATCGTCGGCCTGGTCAACCGGCACGGCCCGTTCGCGGTCGGCATGTCCGGCGAGGACGCGGGCCTGTTCACCGCCGAGCGCAAGCCCGCCATCGTCGACGGCGAGCCGGTGGACATCGGCCAGGTCGGCGAGATCGTCAAGGTCGACCCGGGCGCCGTGCGCGCGCTGATCGACGACGGCCGCATCCCGGTCGTCTCCAGCGTCGCCACCGGCACCGACGGAGAAATCTACAATGTAAATGCGGACACCGCGGCCGCCGCGCTGGCCGTGGCGCTGGGGGCGCAGAAGCTGATCGTCCTCACCGACGTCGAGGGCCTGTACGCCAACTGGCCCGACGACACCGACGTGATCGACCAGCTCGACGCCGACGAGCTGGAGAAGCTGCTGCCCACCCTGTCCAGCGGCATGGTGCCCAAGATGGAGGCGTGCCTGACCGCCGTGCGCGGGGGAGTGCCCCAGGCGCACGTCCTCGACGGCCGCGTGCCCCACTCGATGCTGCTGGAAATCTTCACCAACGAAGGAATCGGAACCATGGTGATGCCCTCATGAGCCTCCACGAGCGGTTCGAGCAGGCGTTCATGCCCAACTACGGCGTCCCCCCGATCGCCCTGGCCCGCGGCGAGGGCACCCGCGTCTGGGACGTCGACGGCAAGGAGTACCTCGACTTCATCGGCGGCATCGCGGTCAGCTCGCTCGGCCACGCCCACCCCGCCCTGGTCGAGGCGGTCTCCAAGCAGGTCGCCACGCTCGCCCACACCAGCAACCTGTTCCTGCACGAGCCCGAGGTGCTGCTCGCCGAGCGGCTGCTCGACCTGCTCAACGCCCCCGCCCGGATCTTCTTCGCCAACTCCGGCACCGAGGCCAACGAGGCCGCCTACAAGCTCGCCGTCAAGTACGGCAGGCGCGAGGGCCGCTCCTACTTCGTCGCCGCCGAGAACGGCTTCCACGGCCGGACGATCGGCGCCCTGTCGCTGACCGGCAAGAAGGCCATCCGCGACCAGTTCGGCCCGTTCCCCGTGGACGTGCGCTTCGTCCCGTACGGCGACGCCGACGCGCTCAAGGAGGCCGTGACCGGCGACTGCATCGCGGTGTTCCTGGAGCCGACGCAGGGCGAGGCCGGCGTGGTCCCGCCGCCCGAGGGCTACTTCGAGGCCGCCCGCGAGATCTGCGACGCCACCGGCGCGCTGCTGGTCGCCGACGAGATCCAGTCGGCGATCGGCCGTACCGGCCACTGGTTCGCCCACCAGGCCGACGGCGTCACGCCCGACATCCTGACCCTGGCCAAGGGGCTCGGCGGCGGCCTGCCGATCGGCGCGTGCGTCGGGTTCGGCGAGGTGGGCCGGCTGTTCGACAAGGGCGACCACGGCTCGACGTTCGGCGGCAACCCGGTCTCGTGCGCGGCGGCGCTGGCCGTGCTGGACAACCTCGACCTCGACCACGTCAAGTCGGTGGCCGCCGGGCTGCGCGGCGGCCTGGAGGCGATCCGCCACCCGCTGCTGAAGGGCGTGCGCGGGCGCGGCCTGTGGCTGGGCGTCGTCCTGAAGGAGGAGCGTTCGGCGCGCGTGCAGCAGGCCGCCGCCGAGGCGGGCTTCCTGGTCAACGCCCTCCAGCCGGACGCCGTACGCCTCGCGCCGCCGCTGGTGGTCACCCACGAGGAGGTGAACGCCTTCGTCGAGGCGTTCCCCGCGATCCTCGAGGAGGCGTCGGCGTGACCCGGCACCGCGCGGACCCGGCGCAGGTCAGACACTTCTTGCGGGATGACGACCTGACGCCGGAGGAGCAGGCGGAGGTCCTCGACCTGGCCGCCGCGATGAAGAAGGACCGGTTCGGCTACCGGCCGTTCGAGGGCCCCAAGACCGTCGCCGTCCTGTTCGACAAGCCCTCGGCCCGCACCCGCGTCTCCTTCCACACCGGCATCGGCGAGCTCGGCGGCCTGCCGCTCGTCGTGGACAACGTCGCGGTGCTGATGGGCAGGGGCGAGCCCACCGCCGACATCGCCCGCGTGCTCGACCGACAGGTGGCCGCGATCGTGTGGCGCACCACCGGGCAGCGGCTCGTCGAGGAGATGGCCGCCGCCTCCGCGGTCCCGGTCGTCAACGCGCTCACCGACGACTTCCACCCCTGCCAGATCCTCGCCGACCTGCAGACCGTCCGCGAGCGGCTGGGCGGCACGGCCGGGCTGAGGCTGACGTACGTCGGCGACGGCGCCAACAACATGGCCCACTCCTACCTGCTCGGCGGCGCCACGGCCGGCATGCACGTACGGATCGCCGCCCCGGCCGGCTACCAGCCCGACGCCGTGATCCTCGGCCAGGCCGCCGACGTCGCGGCCAGGACCGGCGGATCGGTGGCCGCGACGACCGACCCGGCCGAGGCCGTCCAGGGGGCGCACGTGATCGCCACCGACACCTGGGTGTCGATGGGGCAGAGCGGCAAGGAGGAGCGGGCGGCCGCGTTCTCGCCGTACCAGGTGAACGCCGAGCTGCTGGCGCACGCCGCGCCCGAGGCGATCGTCCTGCACTGCCTGCCCGCCTACCGCGGCAAGGAGATCACCGCCGACGTCCTCGACGGCCCGGCCAGCGTCGTGTGGGACCAGGCGGAGAACCGGCTGCACGCGCAGAAGGCCCTGCTCCACTGGCTGGTGGCGCGCGGATGACCATCCCGATGACCAAGGCCGCGCGGCAGGCGAAGATCACCGACCTGCTGCAACGCAAGGCCGTGCGCTCCCAGCCCGAGCTGGCCAAGCTGCTGGCCGAGAGCGGCGTCGAGGTCACCCAGGCCACCCTCTCCCGCGACCTCGACGAGCTCGGCGCGCTCAAGCTGCGCGCCGACGACGGCTCCCTGGTGTACGCGCTGCCCGGCGAGGGCGGCGACCGCATCCCGCTCACCAGGACCGGCGGCGGCGAGACCCCGGCGGCGCGACTGCACCGCATCGCCGAGGAACTGCTCGTGGCCGCCGACGCCTCGGCCAACCTGGTCATGGTCAGGACCCCGCCGGGCGCCGCCCAGTTCCTCGCCTCCGCCATCGACCACGCCGACTGGGAGTCCATCCTCGGCACGGTCGCGGGCGACGACACGATCCTCGTCATCAGCCGCGATCCGACGGGCGGCCAGGCCGTCGCGGAGGCGCTGCTGCGCGTGGCGGACCGGCGTGGTTAGCCCGGTCGCCGGGATCGCGGTCGCCCCTGACGCCAAGAAGGGTTGAGTTGCACTATGGTCGCGTGGGAAATGGAGGAGATGACGGTGAGTGATGGCAAGCCGATGCGGCTGTGGGGCGGACGCTTCGAGAGCGGTCCGTCCGACGCGCTGGCCCGGCTGTCGGTGAGCGTGCACTTCGACTGGCGGCTGGTGCCGTACGACCTGGCGGCGTCCAGGGCGCACGCCCGCGTGCTGCACAGGGCGGGGCTGCTCAGCGACGACGAGCTCGAGCGCATGATCGGCGCGCTCGACGACCTGGAGGCCGCCTGCAAGGCGGGCGAGTTCCGCCCGACCGTGGCCGACGAGGACGTGCACACCGCGCTGGAACGCGGCCTGCTGGAGCGGCTCGGCTCGCTCGGCGGCAAGCTGCGCGCGGGCCGAAGCCGCAACGACCAGATCGCCACCGACCTGCGCCTCTACCTCCGCGACCACGTGCGCAGCATCGTCTCCCGCCTGGTCGAGCTGGAGACCGCGCTGATGGCCCAGGCCGAGCAGCACGCCGAGACCGCCGCGCCGGGCATGACGCACCTGCAGCACGCCCAGCCCGTCTCCTTCGGCCACCAGCTCCTGGCCCACGTCCACGCCTTCACCCGCGACATCGACCGTCTCACCGACTGGGACAAGCGCGCCGCGGTCTCCCCGCTCGGCTCCGGCGCCCTGGCGGGCTCCTCGCTGCCGCTCGACCCGCAGGCCGTGGCCGAGGAGCTGGGCTTCTCCGCCGCCGCGCCCAACTCGATGGACGCCGTCGCCGACCGCGACTTCGCCGCCGAGTTCCTGTTCGACGCGGCGATGATCGGCGTGCACCTGTCGCGGCTGGGCGAGGAGATCGTCCTGTGGGCCTCGCAGGAGTTCCGCTGGATCGAGATGGACGACGCCTACTCCACCGGCTCGTCGATCATGCCCCAGAAGAAGAACCCCGACGTCGCCGAGCTGGCCCGCGGCAAGTCCGGACGCCTGATCGGCAACCTGATGTCGATGCTGACCACGCTCAAGGGCCTGCCGCTGACCTACAACCGCGACCTTCAGGAGGACAAGGAGCCGGTGTTCGACTCGGTCGACACGCTGCTGCTCGTCCTGCCCGCGATGGCCGGCCTGGTCGCGACCATGCGCGTCAACACCGCCCGCATGGAGGCCTCGGCGCCCGACGGGTTCGCCCTGGCCACCGACCTGGCCGAGCTGCTGGTGCGGCGCGGCGTGCCGTTCCGCGACGCGCACGAGGCCGTCGGCCACCTGGTGGTCTGGTGCCAGGTCAACGACAAGGACCTCGGCGACCTGAGCGACGACGAGCTGGCCAAGGTCTCGCCGCACCTGACGCCCGACGTCCGCGACGTGCTCAACGTGCCCGGCGCGCTGGCGGCCCGCAAGGCCCACGGCGGCACCGCGCCCGACCGCGTACGCGACCAGCTCGTCGCCCTGCGCGAGGCGGTCGACGCGCAGGCGGCATGGGCCTCGGGAAGCTGAGCGCCGCGCCGCTGCCGCGGAGTTTCTTCGACCGGCCCTCGCACGAGGTCGCGCCCGACCTGCTCGGGCGCGTCCTCGTGCACGGCCCGGTCGCCGTCCGCCTCACCGAGGTCGAGGCGTACGGCGGCCCCGGCGAGGACCCGGCGGCCCACACCTACCGCGGCAGGACCCCCCGCAACGCCGTCATGTTCGGCCCGCCCGGCCACCTGTACGTGTACTTCACCTACGGCATGCACTTCTGCGCGAACCTCGTCTGCCTGCCCGAGGGCCACGGCTCGGCCGTGCTGGTCCGCGCCGGCGAGATCGTCGCCGGCCTCGACGAGGCCCGCACCCGCCGCACCCCCGCCCCGGCCTCCGACGCGGGACGGGCCACCGCGGCCGGACGTGCCAGGGGCGTGCCGGACCGCGACCTGGCCCGCGGCCCCGCCAGGCTGGCCGTCGCGCTGGGCCTGCTGCGCGAGCACAACGGCCTCGACGCGATCTGGGAAGGCTCACCCACCGCCCTGCCGCCCCTCACCGGGACCCCCGGGAACGCCGGAAACCCCGAGAACCCTGGGATTGCCGGGCATCCCGGCCCCGGACCGGAGCACGCCACCTGGCTCACCGGCCTGCCCCACGGCTCGGCCGCCGTCCTCGAAGGCCGGCCCGCCGACCCCGGCACGATCAGGTCAGGCCCGCGCACCGGCGTCTCGACCGCCAAGGAGACCCCGTGGCGGTTCTGGATCGACGGCGACCCGACCGTCTCGCCGTACCGGGTTCACGTGCCGCGCCGGCGCAGCTCCGCGGCCACCTCGGTGGGGGAGACCCCCAGCTCGTGAGCGCTGAAGACGTGCAGGTGGTCGCCGGTGTCGATCTCCAGCATCTCGCTGCGCAACCCGAACCGCCTGCGCACGTCCACCTTGACGTCCTCGACCGCCTCCCACGGCACGTGCCGCCGCCCGGCGAACCCGTGCACCACCGTGATCCCGTCCGCGTCGGCGGCCAGCCGCACCGGCACCAGCAGGTCGCGCAGCCCCATCCCGCCCACCAGAACGGCCGCCGGCACCGCCAGGATCACCCCGCGCACGTCCCCGGCCACCCACCAGAAGACGGCGAGCCCGGCGCACGCCAGAGCCCCTAAGATCTTGAAAACGGCCAGCTCCCGACGGACCCTCCACATGGACACCGAGCGTATCCAAGTGGCGCGCAGGCGCACTGATCGGGCAGGCTAAAGGCACCGACATCCGACTCAGGGAAGCCACATCACCGTGACCGACATCATCGACGACCTCGCGTGGCGAGGATTGATCGCCCAGTCCACCGACATCGACGCCCTGCGGGCGTCCATGGCCAAGGCGCCGATCACGGCCTATTGCGGTTTCGACCCCACCGCGCCGTCCCTGCACGTCGGTCACTTCGTGCCGCTGCTCACGCTGAGCCGCCTCCAGCTCGCCGGGCACAACGTGATCGGCCTGGTCGGCGGAGCCACCGGCCTGATCGGCGACCCCAGCGGACGCAACACCGAGCGCTCGCTCAACTCCAGCGAGATCGTCGCCGAGTGGGTCGAGCGCCTGCGCGGCCAGGTCGGCAAGTTCCTCGACTTCGACGCGGCGGCCAACCCGGCGCGCCTGGTCAGCAACCTCGACTGGACCGGCGAGCTGAGCGCCATCGACTTCCTGCGCGACATCGGCAAGCACTTCCCGGTCAACCGCATGCTGGCCAGGGAGTCGGTCTCGGCCCGGCTGGCGGGGGAGGGGCTCAGCTACACCGAGTTCAGCTACCAGATCCTGCAGTCCAACGACTTCCTTGAGCTGTTCCGCCGCTACAACTGCACGCTGCAGCTCGGCGGCAGCGACCAGTGGGGCAACATCACGGCGGGCGCCGACCTGATCCGCCGCGTCGAGGGCGGCCACGTGCACGTCCTCACCCAGCCGCTGATCACCAAGGCCGACGGCACCAAGTTCGGCAAGACCGCCGGCGGCGCCCTGTGGCTCGACCCCGAGATGACCTCCCCGTACGCCTTCTACCAGTACTTCCTCAACTCCGACGACCGCGACGTGATCCACTACCTGAAGGTGTTCACGTTCCGCGGCCGTGAGGAGATCGAAGAGCTGGAGAAGGCGGTCGCCGAGCGTCCCTTCGCGCGCGAGGCCCAGCGCACGCTGGCCGAAGACCTGACCGAGCTGCTCCACGGCCGCGCCGAGCTGGAGGCGGTCGTGGCCGCGTCGAAGGCGCTGTTCGGTCAGGGCTCGCTGGACGAGCTGCCCGCCGCCACCCTGGAGGCCGCCCTGGCGGAGGTCCCCAAGGCCACCGTCACCGAGCTCGGCGCGACCTTCGTCGACCTGCTGGCCGACAGCGGCCTGGTCGAGTCGAAGTCGGCGGCCAGGCGCGCGGTCAAGGAGGGCGGCGCGTACTTGAACAACGTCAAGATCACCGACGAGGCGTACGTGCCGGGGGCGTCCGACCTGCTGGCGGGCCGGTTCATGGTGCTGCGCCGCGGCAAGAAGTCGATCGGTGGCGTCGAGGTCGCCTGACCCCGTAACGGCGAGGCGGGTCCTTCGGGGCCCGCCTCCGTCATTTCCGCTCGAACAGGGCCACCGTCAGCCCCGGCAGGTCCGCCGAGTGCTTGACCGACACGGCCTCGAACCCCGCCCGCCGCACCTGCGCCACCCGCGGCACGGAGTCGCCCTGCAACCCCGCCTGCTTGGTGCCGCGCCACACCACCCACACCCGCTCGCGCCCCTCCAACGCCGCCGCGACCTCCGACCTTTCCGGAAAGCCGAAGCCGTCGGGCTCGGGCGCTTCACCCGTCTTCAGCACGTCGTCGGGCATCGCGGAGTCCGCGTAGTAGCCGAATCCGGCCCGCAGCTGGCTCTGCCCGTACACGATCGCGTCCCCGGGCTCGGCCCTGACCACCCGCAACGCCCACGGGATGTTCTCGAACCGCCCGTTCTCCTCGCGTACCGTCAGGTGGTCCGGGACCGCGAGCAGGCCCCCCACCAGCACGATCGCCACCCCCGCCGGCACCGGGAAACGCGGCACCGCCGCCACGGCCACCCCCGCCAGCAGCGCCAGCGCCGGCGCCGTCACGAACAGATACCGGTCCACGTACGCGGGCGTCACCAACTGCGAGACCGCGAGCAGCAACAGCGGCGGCAACACCAGCCACCCCACCCCCGCGACAGCCCACCGGCCCCCCTCTCCGAACCCCCGACCCCGCGAACGCCCCTCGTCCTGTCGCACCCGTCCGTGCTCCGACGAATGCTCCTCGTCCCCCCGCACCGGATCCCGGCCCGCCGTCGACCTCCACATCACCACCGCCCCGGCCATCGCGACCGCGAACAGCAGCACCCCGAGCCCGGCCGAGCCCGCCGCCATCTTGGGGAACTTGAGCCACACCTCCGGCCCCCGCTGCGGGATCCAGCTGATCGCATGCCGCTCCCCGAACCCGACCAGCCCCAGCACGACCGCGGGCAGCCCTCCGACCCCCAGCGCCACCGCCATCCGCACCAGCTGCCCACGCCGGGCAGGCGCCAGATGCGCGGGCAGCGCGAGCACCGCGAACAGATGCGTGCAGCACACCAGCGCCACCGCCACCCCGTACGCTACCCACCGCCGCCCACCCGGACGCTCCACCGCCCGATGCAGCGCCCAGAACGAGAACACCACCGCGGCCGCCGCGAACGCATACGACCTGGCGAAAGCCCCGTAATAGGAAACGGACGGCAGGATCGCGAACAGCGCCGCCCCGATCACCCCCGCCCGCACACTGTGCAGCCGCCGCCCGAGGTCAGCGAGAAACCAGGCCGCCACGCCGATCGCCACCGCCGACGGCAACCGCAACCACAGCTCAGCCGTGCCCGCCTTCACCCAGAAGTGCATGAACAGGTAGTACGGCAGGAAGTGCCCGTCGATGTTCTGGCCCAACTCCCACAACCCCGGCAGCGACCGGGAAGCCGCACTGATGGTCGCCAGCTCGTCACCGTTCAAGGTGGCCGCCCCCGACCCCGAGAACGCCACCGCCCCCGCGACCAAAGCCATCCACCAAGGGGCGGAGGAGCGGGAGCGGATCGCCGGCGGGGCAGAGGGAACGATTGTGGCGGCAGTGGTCACCGGGGCAGAATACGCGCCCCTACGAACGCCCGTCCGCGCCACTGACGGCCCGTGTCCGCGAGGGCGCCGTCGCCTGTCACCACCTCAAGCAAGAGCCCGTCCGACGCCGGGCGCGCCGGCCTGGCACCGACCCCCTGCTGTGCAACCCGACGAACACCACATATCAGGACGCCGTGCGCTACGCATCCTCGTGCTCCCCCGCAGAAGGCCCTCGACGAACCGTCCCAACTTTGCTGATGCCGACCACATCCGAGCCGACCCCGCCCACCCTCTACCGACGCCCCACCGCACTCTTCACTCGTGCATCGCCGGCCCGCCACGAACACCGTCACCCCCCGATCCGCCCCACATTCCGCCGTGTCCCCGTCCGGCGATTTGACGTGTCGCGGATCGCGACCTAATCTTTCACTTCGTCCCCGGAGCGAGCCGGACGCCGACAGGCGGACGGGCTCCAGGACAAGCCCCTTGAGATGACAAGCCACCTCGGTCGAGGCGCTTCAACGCGCTTTGGCATGGGTTGTCTTCAGGCGCCCGAAGCACGCCGAATAATCGGTTGATTCGACAGGTGCCGGATGACACGGTAAGTTACGAGGGTTGCCTCGGAAGCGAGGCATCCAATCCTACGCAGGTTTGGCCCGGTTTGTTCAAGTCTCCGGATTTGACACAAAATCGGCGGACTTGCTAAGATGGAAAAGACGAAATGAGCGCCTCCGAGCGGGGATCCGGGAACGGGTTCTGGTGAGGAAGTACGCGTCCGTTTCTTGAGAACTCAACAGTGTGTTAAAAGCCAGTGCATGAATTACATGCATA
>NZ_JBIUBJ010000013.1:0-263213 GCF_044547985.1 Nonomuraea sp. NPDC052265 | reverse complement strand
CCTGGAACGACGACCCGAGACCCTTCACCTGGACAAAGACCGCCGACGAGATCCTCAAAACCCTCGCCGACCACCTCAACAAGATCAACCCGCCAGCCACCGAAAATCAGCAGCGTACTTAAGTAAGCAATTTCCGGCGCATCACACCAGGCCGCCGGCACAGTAGAAGAACATGCCGAAGTGTCCGTTTCGCTCCGTCGCTCGACCGGGGACTCGACGCAGGTCGTCACGGGTCTCAGCCCCAACCTCAAGCTGCCGAATCGGACAAATCTCTACGTTGCCGGGGCCTGGAAGAAGGCCATGTCTCCGGGGGCGCGCGAGAGGTGGAGTCCCCACCCGCTGCCCCAGCATGGTGCGGCCCGCTGTTGATCTTCTCCTGGCCATCTCTTGATCGTTCATTTGATCGATCCGTTATCGAAAATCCGGCTAATGAAGATCGTGATTGATGGATTATGTGAAGCGCGAGGGAAACGCGCCGGGGCTACGCGGTCTATCCGCGCCGCGACCGATGTGATAGGGGCGCATATGGAGTTCCGGGTCCTGGGGCCGGTAGACCTATGGCGGGATGGGCACTCGGTGCCCATTGTTGGGCGGAAACAGAGAACCCTGCTGGCGGTTCTCGTACTGCACGCCAACCAAGTGGTTCCCCATGACCGGCTGCTCACCGCGCTGTGGGGGTCGGAGATACCGGGCTCGGGACGAAGGCTGCTGCACAATCACGTGTGGTCCGTTCGCCGGATGCTCACTCACGCCAGCATGCTGACGAGCACACCCGTGGGCTATTCGCTGCGGATGGCGCCGGGTGCCTCCGATCTGGACGCGTTCATCGTCGATTCGAGCGCCGCCCGCACTGCCTTGGCCGCGGGGAGTGCGGAACAGGCTTCGGAGCATTTACGGAAGGCTCTGGCGCTGTGGCGCGGACCCGCTCTGGGCGGCACGCGGGATGAGTTACAGCTGACCGAGGGTGCTGCGCTGGAAGAGCGTCGTATTGGGGCACTCGCCGATCGAATCGACGCTGATCTCGCATTGGGCCGCTACCAGGAGTTGATCAGCGAGCTGCGCCGGCTCGTTGCCGACAACCCCTTGCAGGAGCGGCTGCGGGCCCAGTTGATGCTCGCGCTTCACTACGCGGGACGTACGGCGGAAGCGCTGGAGGAGTATCGACTGGCACGTCAGCATCTTCGTGACGAGCTCGGCCTCGACCCGGGACAGGATCTCACCCGAATCCACTCCGAGATTCTTTCGGCCGGCTCTGACCTGGGGCAGGATGCCGGCCGAGTGGTCGACGATCCCCCGAGGGCTGTCGCCGCTGTACGGTCCAAGCTGGCGCCGCGTCTTCTGCCCGCTGATATCGCTCGCTTCACCGGGCGAGCGGCTGAGGTCGCTCATTTGCTGGATGACGACCCCAAGGCGTTGGTCATCGAGGCGATCGACGGCATGGCGGGAGTAGGAAAGACGGCATTGGCCGTGCATGCAGCCCATCGGCTGGCAAACCGGTATCCGGACGGGCAGCTCTACATCGACCTGCATGGCCACACACCTGGTCGCCATCCGCTGGACGCGGCCCCAGCCCTGCGGAGGCTGCTGTCCGCGGTCGGCATACGGCCGGAGTCCATCCCAGATGACGTCGAGCAGGCCGCCGCATTGTGGCGAGCGAAGTTGGCCGAACGCCACATGCTCGTCGTACTGGACAATGCCGCAAGCGCCGACCAAGTTCGCCCCCTGCTAGCGGGCGTCGGGCACAGCAAGATCTTGATCACCAGTCGACGGCGCCTGACCGAGCTTGAGGACGCCTCGGTGCTCTCGCTGGATATCCTGCAGCCGGAAGAGGCCAAGACGCTGTTCCTGAGCATCGTTGGCGAACAGCGCGCAGGAGCGAGCCGGGAAGCGGTCGCCGATGTCCTCCGGCTGTGCGGGTATCTGCCCCTGGCGATCCAGATCACCGCTACCCGCATGGTTCATCGACCGGCCTGGACCATGGAACACCTCGCAGATCGGTTAGGCGACGAGGACCGCAGAATCCAAGAGTTACAGGTGGGTGATCGTGGAGTCTGCATCGCTTTCACCCTGTCCTACAACCTGCTGAGCACTGCCCAGCAGCGCATGTTCCGGCTGCTCAGCATGGTGCCAGGCAACGATTTCGATCGCTACGCGGCAGCCGCGCTCGCCGGCGTACCACTCGATCAGGCCGAGCGGCTACTGGAAGGTCTTCTCGATTCCCACCTTCTGCAGCAACACACCGCGGGCCGCTACCGCTTCCACGACCTGCTGCGCGAATACGCCCAGCAGACATGTCAGGCCATCGAATCAGGCACCGACCGCGCCGATGTCATAGACCGCCTGCGCGAGTACTACCTGTCCACTGCGGCTCTCGCCGCCGAATCCCTCGGACATGGCGACCCGCTTCACCGGCCCCGCACCGCCCCTCTCGGCTTGTGGAGGTGCGCGCCCGTCATGACTCGTGACCGAGCGGCCGCCTGGCTGGAGGCCGAGCGCGACAACCTCGTGGCTGCTGCCCTCACCTGCCACGAGGCATGGACGGTCGATATCTCCTTGCTCTTATGGCGATATCTCTTCGCCGGTGCGCACCACAGCAACGCGCTGGCCCTCTATGAGCATGCCGCAGACGTCACCCGGCGGCTCGGCGACCAGGCCGCGCGGATCCAGGTACTGATCAACTTTGGCATCACCTGCTGGCGGACGGCACAGTACGAGCAGGCCCTGCGACATCAGCAGCACGCGCTCGACATCTCCCGCCGCCTCGGCGACCGCGCCGCGCAGAGCCGCGCTCTGAAGAACCTGGGCATCACCTGCGCGGAGCTGGGGCGGGCAGAGGAGTCGAACGACCATTTCAAGCAGGCACTCGCCCTGGCCCGCGAACTGAACGACCGGCAACGTCAGAGCCGCGTGCTGACCAACCTCGGCATCAACCATGAGCGGCTGGGGGACTACCCTCGTGCCCTCCACTGCCTGCTGCAGGCCCTCTCATGTGCGCGCGAGATCGGTGACCCGGTGGGCGAGGGCCGCGCCCTGAACAACCTTGGCTTCACCTACTGCCGGATGGGACGCTACGAGCTTGGTGCGAGCCACTGCCAGTTGGCGCTCTCCATCGCTCGCCGGCTCGGTGAGCGGACGATGGAGACCATCGCGCTGCAGAATCTCGGCGTCGCCTTTGGGATGCTGGGACGCCACCAAGAGGCCCTCGACCATCACCACCGGTCCCTCACCCTCGGCCGCCAGGCGGACAGCCATGCGAACCAGGCAGGCACGCTGGTCGAACTCGGCAACCTCCATCTGCGGTTGAACCGTCATGACCAAGCCCAGGACTGCCACCGGCAGGCCTTGAGCCTGGTAGACGAGTCCGGCGACCCCGTCACGAAGATCACCGCGCTGAACGGTCTCGGGCAGGCGGCATGCTCCATGGACGATTCAACCGAAGCCCTCGACTACCACAGTCACGCTTTGGCACTGGCAATCACCATCAGCCATCCATACGGTCAGGGCTGCGCTCATCGCGGCATCGGAGATGCCCTGTACATCAGCAAGCACATCGACGCCGCCACCGAAGCATGGCAGCAGGCTCTGAACATCTTCGCCGAGATCGGTGCTCCTGAGAGGAAGGAATTGGGGGCACGCCTGGCACACTCGTTCAGTACCTGGCCCGGCTTCCGCAGGTAGCACGCCGACGGTGCGGCACCCAGAAACACAAGCTCCGGATCTGCCCGAGCTCTCGACGGCGCACAAGTCGAGGGACTGTCATACGCGATCCTGGACGGCGCCCTGATCCCTACCGACCGCTGCGCCGAGCAGGCCATGGCGTCAAGGGCGGGTAGTCCAGCGGCCCGGTCATGATCCATCAGTCGCGAACCTTCATTCCGCGCCGTCAATCGCGGATCGACATCGAGACGACTGAGAGTCGGAGATGAGAAGATCAACAGCTTTGTCCCCCATCCTCATGGGAGCGGGTTCGGCTTTCCTGCCCGCCGCTCAACTCGCCTAACCAGTTGGCGGGCGGCGTGGTTGTTCGAAGCAGGCAATGAGGGATAGCGAGCGGATGAAGACCCGGGCCAGAGGACAAGTCCCCGGGAATCTTTATGCCAACGGCTGATGTCTCGGCAGACGGGTCATCGGCCGTGATTGGCCCGGGAATCGGTTGCCAGGTATGCGAAGCCGTCAGGCATTCGGGTGCGCCAGAAGTGCTGGTAGTTCAAAACTCATCTGTCTTGTCACTTCTTCCTACAGGTGGAGCATTTGTTATCTTTTCATGAGGGGCGTTTCCGGCGGCGGATCGCGGCCTTGACGGTGGTCGGTCTGCTCGCGGGCGTTCTGCAACTGTCCGCCGCCTCCAGCGCGACCGCGGAACCTCCCCCCACCTCTGCCCCGACGACCACCTCCCCGCAAATCCCGGACCTGCCCAGCGACGCGCCCAAGCCGTACCAGCCAGTTGAGCGTCCCGAAAGTGAGCTGCACAAGAAGCTGCAGGGGCAGAAGCCCGACTTCGGCGAGGAGGACCCGCTGTCGCGGGCGTGGAAACGCGGCGAGATCAGCGTCGATGAGTACGTGCGCTACTCAGTCGAGCGCATCACGAATCCGGAAAACGTTCCGGAGAAACTGAGATCGAAGGACGGAGTACCGCACGAGGCCGGACTGGCGCTCTCCTATGCGTTGTCATTGGCCGAGCGACAGGCCTCACCGGAGACCAAGGCCTGGGTGGCCGAGGCGCTCAAGCGCCCCGCCCCTGAGACCACACGCGCCGAGAGCCTCGCGCCCCCAGCCGCGGCGCCATCACCGTGGACCGAGTGCGGCGACCATCGAAGCAACGTGAGCTTCGCGGGCGGCTACTTCGACTGCGTACACAGCGTCACCACCACCACCCGATTCGACGTCTATTACAACATCGATGGAGCGTCCCAACACTTCGAGTCGGACGGCATCTTTCATCCGACGGATGGTGTCCCCGCGGTGGACACCAGCCCGGCCAACGGAGTACCCGACGCCATCGACCTCGTGACCACCAACCACACCCAGGCCTGGGCACAGTACCGATCCTGGGGCTATGGCATCACCGGCCAGGGCGTCCAGGTCTACCTTGGCTTCGACTTCTTCGGGGTCAACCCCAACCAGCCAGGCGTCACTCTCCCCACCGGCGGACCCGGTGATCCGGTCGGCGGCCCGATCATCCTGCTGCCCTCCGACCCTGCCGACCCCGAGCCCGACACCACAACACGGCGGGATTGGAAATACACCTACCTGCCCTACCACGAGATGTTCCACGCGGTGCAGTACCAGCACTTGCCCATCGCGCACCTGCTCGCCAAAACGACCTCGATCAACTGGTGGATGGAGGCCACCGCCGAGTGGGCCACCCACGAGCTCTACAAGAAGCTCAACCCCTCCGGGCCGGGGTCCGAGTCTTACTCTTCGAAACTCAATCTGTTCCTGGGTGACCCCAGCGGGGCGCTCAACGCGGCGCAGCAGCCGTGGAGCTTCGGTCCCAAACGGCAGTACGGGGCATTCATCCTGGCGAACTACCTGACCGAACGGACCACGTTCAACTTCGTCCTGCAGACCTGGCAAGCGATGTACAACAAGCTTCCCTTGGAGGCGATTGACCAGGTGCTGGCCGGCTACGGCCTCGATCTGAAGACCGAACTACAGGGTTTCGCCGTGGCCAATTACCGGCTCACGGGCAAGACTACGAACCTGAGCGGGTTCCTCAGTGCCGCCGACGGCTATAACGACCCGCACGCCGCCACCACCTGGCGCAACCGGCTTGGCGACAGCGACAAAAGACCCCTGCGGTCGGCCGAGAAGTCAATGAACTGGGGCGGGTCCGCCAGCGGCTCAGCGCTCATCTATCCAGGCGGCACGGCATATGTGGAGTTGACCCCGCCGTCCACCGGATCGGGCCGGATCACGGTTCAGGTGACGAATCCGGGGATCCCGTACGGCGACATCCGGCCGATCCTCATCGTCTGGCCGAAAGGCTCCGGGGCGCCAACGATGAGTCCGAGCCGGTGGGCCCGGGCCGACGCCAACGGTGAGGCGTCGTTGTCCATATCCTCCACGGAGATGGCCACATTGATCATGGCGCGAGTGGACACCAATGCCGACAGTGGCGCCGCGCAAGGCGGAACCGCGGGGCAGCAGGTGACGTGGTCGGCGTCCATCGCCACCGAGGCCGGAGTGCGCCTCAACACCACCCTGACCAACATGTTCAAGAACTATGGTGACGCCGCCGGATGCGCGGACTGGAGTGGGGGAGACGCCACCCAGTCAGTGAGCCTGTCCCCTGGTAAGCGGGCCTGGTTCTTCTCCGACACCATCCTCGGCAATCCGAGCAAGCGCCCCGGCGGGTTCGAGACCAGCTTCATCCGCAACTCGATCGTCGTCCAGAGCGGATCCAGCCTGCGCACGATTACCGGCGGCAATACCTGCAAGGAGACCGACACCTCGATCGACTTCTGGTCCCGCTACGCCCATACGCCGGTCGGCCAGGGAACGCAGTACTGGACCGGGGACGCCAAGGTCGACGGTGACCGGGTAGTGAAGTTCTACTACAAGGGCATCGCGGACGAGCACACGCGCGGTGCGGTCGCGACGTTCTCCTTGGGCGAGTTGGAGAACACCGTCATTAAGAAGACTCCGACAGCGCTGGCCGACTGCTTCGTCACGGCACCGTACCCGATCATCTGGGGAACGGCGCTGGTGGATCAGGGCGGCTACACCTACATCTACGGGTTCGAGTCCAAGGCCGCCTTCGGCAAACGGATCTTCGTTGCCCGTACCCCGGTGACGTTTGACCTGACTGACCAGTCTTCCTGGCGTTACTTCACCGGGACCGACTCCGGCGGAAACCCACAGTGGGGAAGTTCCTGCTCCTCCTCCCGGCCACTGATGCCGGCAGCTGAGGGCGGGTTCAGCGTCGCTCACATCAACGGCCAGTTCTGGCTGATCCACCATGCCGATCCGCACGTCACCCCGGGCACGATCGCGGCCAACCCGTCGAGGACCCCGTGGGGGTTCACCAACACCCGGGTGAACCTTTACACCCCGCCGGAGGCCCACACCGACCCGAACTACTACGCGATCTACGAGGCGCGCATCCACCCGGGACTGTCGTCAGATCCGAGCAGGGTGGTGATCTCCTACAACGTGAACACCAGCGCGGTGAACATCGGCTGCCGCACCAGAACGGATTACTATCCCGACACCTACCGGCCACGGTTCATCGACGTGCCGGCGACCGCGTTCTTCTCACCCACCGCTCCACAGGCGGCTCCCCTCGCCCTCGCGGCTCCGCCCCAGGCAACGCCGAGCCGGAGCGCGCCGGCCGAGGGAGCCGCCGTCGGGCGTGGCCTGCACCCGCCCGCCCTCACCGACACCGGACGTCCGCCCAACGCGCCGCCTTCGCCGCCCGAGGGCAAGCTGCCACTCTCCGAGGAGACCCGCGCGGCGGCGAAAACCGCCACTCTGGCGCCGGACAACTCCTGGTACGACAACGAGGTCGAGCCACAGCGGAGCAACAGCGGATGCCCGAGGCTCCAGGATCGGAAGGCAAGTGGTCTCACCGCGACCGTGCAACCCCAGGGACACGTCAACCTCCGATGGGACGACGTGGGGCAGGGAGTGTGGTACTGGATCTGGCACCGCGACGCCACGGTAGGGGAAGACTGGAAGAAGTACGAGATTTGGAGCAACAAGCCGGAAGCGCGCGTTGACCCCGTCAGCGGACCGTGGAACCACGGCCACACCTTCGAGTGGTACGTCGTGCCCTTCTCCAGCACCAAGGGCTCGATCGAGGGCGACAGGTCCAACATCGAGAGTAAGGCCGTTCGGGTGACCAAGCCCGCCGCCCCCACCGGGGTGACGGCGACCGGATCCGGAGCCAACACCGTCAAGGTGACCTGGAACGGGGTCACCTATCCCAGCGGCGGCGTCTTCTACTACATCTACTACTGGACGGGATCCCAGGCGCCGACCAAGATCGGCCCCTGGGGGGAGAACAGCCGCGAGGCCCTCGTCTCACCGCTGCCCGGCGGGCAAAATCACTGCTTCCAGATGACCGCCGAGAACATGGGTGGCGAAAGCGCCAAGTCCAGCACCGCCTGTGCCGTGGTGCCCTGAGCTCAGGCACCACACCGACCAGATAGGTCAACACCCGCCCCCCTCAACCGGGGGCGGGCATCCTAGGCCTCATGAATTCCCTTCTGTCACATGGATGCGAACAACGGAGGATATGTCATGCAAGTCAATTCCAATCCTCAATGGATTCTCGCCTTCGACGCCTCCTGTGGCCAGTGCCGGGGGCTGGCCGGCAAGGTGAAGAAATTCGCTGAGCATCGCCTTGAGATCGTTCCGCTCTTGCATCCAGAGGTCGTCGAGTGGCGGAAGCAGGCACTCGGCGACGATGCGCCGTTCACACCGACCCTTCTCCGGGTCGGAAGTGACGGCGTGCGCGCATGGACGGGCGCGGCCATGGCGATCCGGCTCGCCGCACGCCTGGGAATCCGCGGGACCTACGGCCTGCTGGCCGTCCTTGGCGGGAACCGGAAGGAGGAAAAGCAGCATGCCGCCTCTTCCGCCCATCCGGGCGCGGGACGTCGCCACTTCCTACGACTGGCCGGTCTCGGTGTCGCCGTGTCCGTGATCGCCGGGAGAACATCACTTGCCCAGGCCGCCGTGGCCGGCCCATCGCCTGCCCAAAAGTGGGTTCAGGATAACAAGGCTAACCTCCCGCAAACCTATGCGGCTTTTAGCGTTCATGACCTGGAGCACCGCCGAGCCGTCTACGCCGCGCTTTCCCCCCAGGCGCGCGGCCGTCTTTGGGTCGCCCACCTCCAGGAATATCGCAGCTCTCATTCGAACATGAGTGCTGAGCAGGACGCGGTGTTCAGCGATTTCATGGAGCTGGTCAGCGACAGTGCGAACTTTGTGAGCCCAGTCACCGAGGAAACGCACCGCAGGCTTAACTCGCTGAGGGAGACGGCGATCGCCGCCTTTGGCGAAGTTGAGGCTTACGCCGTGTTCGCCAACCTCGGCCCCCGGCCGGCCTCCGCGTCGTCGGATCGGCCGACTCCGGCCCTCACGGCGGCAGCGGGTTCGTGTCAGTGTGCGATCGACAGTCCTTTGTGCGGGGACTACTCATGCTATTACAAGGCTCTTGGCTGCTCCGATGCATACCTTTGCGGAATTGCGTGGATGCATCTCTGCAACGGAATGTGTTGCATAAGGACAACCCAAGGACTGCTGTGCGAATGAGATCGGCGAGGAATGCTGCGATCTTCGCCCTGGGCGCGGAAGCGTCGCCCCGCCTAGTACTCCAGCCGCACTTCCTGCCTTGACCAGGGCTTATGGCCTGTAGCGCTTGAGCTTGGTTGAACGTGAGACGGCCACCGCTGTGATCATGCAGGTGTGATGGATCTGAAGATCATGCGGTGGCTGTGTTGGTCAGAGTAGAACTGCGCTTGTCGATAATGTCATCCACCCTGGTCATGGCCTTGTAGGGCCTCGGGCGACCTGGGCGATCTCCGACCGCAAGGAGAGGGGAACCGCGTGCGGCATGATGATCGGTCGTGCTTCTTCGCCTGCCCTATCTCGCCGTTACGAACGCGTTCGCCGCGCTGCGGTTGCTGCCCATGGGCGATCGGGACAAGGACGTCGAGATCCTTGCTCTGCGCCATCAGATCACGGTCTCCTTGAACGGCAAATCCGTGCGCAGGCCATCAGCCTGGGGGCGAGCATCTACTTCGCCGACGAGGCCGGAGTCCGGACCGACTTTCACGCGGGCACCACCTGGGCGCCGGTCGGCGAAACTCCGATCGTCCGCGGGACGGGTAAGCGGCTGTCGGTCAACATGGTCTCCACCGTCAACACCCAAGGGAAGCTGCACTTCTCCATCGTGGACGGCTCGCTCAACTCCGCGGCCTTCATCGACTACCTGAACAAGCTCCTGCACGACGTTGCAGGTGCCGAAAACTCATCCGTGCAGGTCGCAGGGGTGATTGGCGATCATACGATTCCCGCCCGAAGGTCGGGGCCATACCGGAAACGGCATGATGATCTGTCGTGCTGCTGCGCTTGGCCTACCTCGCTGTCACGAACACGTTCTCGTTCATACGGCTATTGCCGATGACCGAGCGCGACAAAGAGACTACCGATGCAAGGAGGATGCTACATCATGCCGCCAAGAAGTCCCATTCTCCAGAAAGTTCCCTGGTCCGGGCGTATCTCGTCCACAGAGGCGGCGTGAGCCGATGGCCGAAGTCGACCATCCCATGCACGTCGCGCCCTATCTCTTACTTCGCTTCAATCTCTCGCCATCCCGATTCCTGCGCGCACCTGACGCGGAGCAATCCAATAAGCTCCTGAAACGTCTCGTCATTCTAAAGCGCCAACAAAGTGCACTGGCAGAGACGCTAAGTGCGCATCTTTACAATCTGGCCGACGGTATGAATCAGGAGACCGTGCGGAGCCGGATCCTCCCCCTTCGCCGCGACATCCACAACGGCCGCCAGCCTCGACAGTCACTCGCCGAAGCGCTCGAACTCACCGATAGCCCGGAATTGCGTGCGTGGTATGCGGCCAAGGCCGAGGCGAGCGGCATCGAGGTGGAGTTGGCCCGCCACGCGGACCAGGCGTCCACCGTGGAACGCCGTCTCTTGCAGGAGCAACTCTCCTTTCCAGACCTCCAACAGGCTCTCGCGGTGTCGAGTGACTGGCTGCCCGGCAGCGCCGAGAGCTACACGGCTGCCGATCCGGCCAACTTGCCCAAGAGGGCACGCAAATCGGAAGAGAGCCTGCTGCGCTACGCCAACCGGGCTGCGACCAAGACCAGCCCCTTCAGCCGCTACACTGCGGTCGCCTTCTACGAGTGGAGCGACCTCAGGACCGGACCCGACTCCCTGGCCTCCCCCTTCGGGAAGCCGCAGACCACGCTGGTGGCCGTCAACGGCTACCTCCTCAGATCCATCGAGACGGCGCTGACCCACATTCCTGAAGCACGGGAGCACCTGGACCTCCGGATCAATCCCGGGTTGCGCCGCGATGGCGACCACTATCTCGTGACCGCGGACCGCGACCAGTTCGCGGAGGCCGGCACCGGAGGCGAGGCCAACGGTGAGGCCACACTGCGGATTCCCGTTCGGCCGGCGATCGAGCGCGTGATCGAGCTCTTGTCAGAACGCGGCGGACGAGCCGGGTTCGTCTCCTTGGTCGACGAACTGGCCCAGCAAGTCGTGGGTGGGCGTGCGTCGGTCGAGCACTTCGTCGGACGCCTGCTCGACCATGGCGTTCTAGCGGCCGTGCCCCTCACTGACGAGCAGGACCCCCATAGTGCTCATCGCCTCGCCGACGCGTTAGCGGCGCTGCCGTCGAAGGTGACTGTCGAGCTGGGCTCCACGATCAAGGAGGCTGCCACCCTCGCCGATTCCTTCGCCTCGGCTGGTCCGTACGATCGTGTCCAGATCAAGCGAGGGATCCGCACCCGCATGGCCGGAGCCCATGAGGCACTGGGCAAGCCCATGCCGGAAGGGCCGGTGCTGTTCGAGGATGTCGGGCTGGCACAGCCCCTGGCCGCCGACCGCAAGGCCTGGGGGCCCATGCTCGACAGCTGCTCGGAGTTGCTGACCGTGTTCCAGCTCTTCGACATGCAGCATGTTTTCACCCGCATGCTCGCCCGCTGCTTCGTCGACCACTTCGGGCCCGGTGGGTCCACCAGGGACCTGCTCAAGCTCGCGGAGATCTTCATGCCTCTGTACGAGGACGGATTGAAGATCATTGACGGCCAGGCCGACCACCTCGCCGCTGGAGACCCCGCGCTCGAAGAGATCATCCAAGTGCGCCAGCAGGTCATCGACACGTGCGTGCAAGGCCTGAACGCCGGCTCTGGCGAACTTGTCCTGGATCCGGAGTGGATGGCAGAGCTCTCCCGGCGCATGCCGCGATGGATCACCTCGCAGCCCGCGTCCTACTCGCTCTTCCTGCAGCCGCTGGGCCAGGAAGCCGCGATCAATCGCATCTACAACGGATGGGGCAACTACCTGAGCCGTTTCCTCACGACCGGGTCACCCGAGATCGTCGAGACGGTTCGGCGGCACATGCGCGGCATCATCGCCCCGGATGAACTGCTCACCGAGGTTCGGCCGGTTCGCGGCTTCAACGCTAACATCCACCCGCTGCTCGCGCAGAAGGAGGTCGACTGGCGGGAAATCGGGCTTCCCGACACGATCGCTTTCGGCGACCTGGAGGTGTTCCACGACGCGGCTCGCGACCGGATCGTCCTGCGGGACGCCTCCACCGGTCAGCGGCTGCACCTGCTCTATCTGGGCTTTCTCGTTCCCTTCTACCTACCCAGACGGCTGCTCGCCCTGACTTCAGTGGGCAGCAGCGGCTCCATCATCTTTCACCCGCAGAGTCTGGCCAAACGACTTCACGGTCACGACGGGGTGCGAAAGTTCGAGCGGATCCGCTACAAGCAGGTCCTCTACTCCCGGGCCCAGTGGCACGTCCCCGCAGGGCACGTCCCTCTGCCGACGCCGGGCGAGGAAGAGAGCCACTACTTCGTCCGCGTCAACGAGTGGCGCCTCAGCCACGAGATCCCCGATGAGGTGTTCGTCCGGGCACCCATCCCAGAGATGAATCTTGAGGGCTCCGCCAGCGACCTGTTCGGCACGTACATGCGTAACCGGAAGCCCCACTACCTGGACTTCCTGAGCCGGCTCAACATCCGGCATCTGCCTCGTCTCATCGCCGAGTACCCGCAAGGGGACCTGGTGTTCGAGGAGGCGGCACCCTCGACCGCCGAAGGCCATCCATTCGATGGACGCCGTCATGCGACCGAGATGGTTGTGGAACTCTACCGGAAGGCTGCCACCCCATGATCAACCATCGTTCCGCGCTGAGCATCGTCCACTACGGCGACGAGACTCGCCGGGTCATCCGCGAGATCGCCCTGCCGTGCGCGCTGAGGATGCGCGAACAGCCCGGCATCACCGCCACCTTCGTCCGGCGGGTGTGGAAGAACGGGCCGCAGGTCCAGGTCGTCGCCTGCGGTGAGCAGATCGACGCTGTTCGCGACGCCGTCACCGGCGAGATCCCGTACGTCTCTTCGCAGGTCAAGGAGAACCCGTCGACCGGCACCCTGGATGAGGCGGCCTATCTGCGGCTGAGCGAGAAGCTGGGCCGAGCCGAACTGGTGATGCCGCCCTACACCCCCATCTGGGCGGACAACACCGTCCGGATGGTGGCCTCACCCACCGTGGACGGCTTGATCGTCGACATTCGGGCGGCGACCCTGCGCGACCGGCTCGCGGGAATGTTCACCGACATCCTCGCGCTGGCGCTGCGCCGCGCGGAGACCGCGCCGGGAGAGCGCACGCTCATCGCCTTCTCGTTCATCACGCTCTTGGCGGCCGGCTATCCGACCGCCGGGCTCCAGCACGGTCATCTGTCCTACAAGTCCAGCCTTGAGGACTTTCTCTACGAACACGACCAGACCGGCGTGTTCAGGGCGAAGATCGAGGCCAAGTACGCCGACGTCGCCGACGCGTTCGTCGAGTACGCCCGTGGCCTCGTCGGCGACGTGAAGGCGCCCTTCTCCTACACCGGCGACGACGAGCTCTACGCCGCCTGGGCGCGGCTGCTCGACTACGGCTGGCGTGAGGCGCGGAAGCTGGCCGAGCTCAAGGCCATCCTGCCGCTCCTTCACCAGGGCTATCTGGATCGCGCGTCGGCACTGGGCGAGGACGTGGAACGCAAGTTCCGCAGCGGCGACCAGCGCGGGTACAGCGAGTTCCACCTCGCCATGCGGGACTTCGACTACAAGGACGAGGAGGGCGGCTTCCAGTTCGCCTCCTACCGCTTCCTGAACAGCTTCATGGCTACGCAGCTCCCGTTGCTGGACATCTCGCCCGCCGAGCGCTACTTCCTGGCCCATGCCGTAACCGCTGTCACGGAGACCCTCTCCCAGACGAGCTGGCGGGAGATCTTCGCCGAAGGGGCCGCGTCGTGAGCGTCGCCAAGCTCCGTCCCGCGGTGCACGTCTCCCCGGTACAGGACGGGCTGCTGTTCGTGGGCTGGAACAAGTCCTTCATCGCCACCGGCCCGCCCGAGCTGCTGAAACTCTGGGACGCCATCTTCCCCTTCCTCCACCAGGGCGTTGACCTGGACGAGCTGGTGACGGCGCTGCCCGAGCACGCGGGCAAGGTCACCGGGCAGCTCCTGACCCAGATGCGGGACAACGACATGCTCGTCTCGCCGGTCGTGGGCGATCCCGGCATCTCTCCGGCCGAGCAGAAGCGTTTCGAGCGGACGATTGGCTTCCTGGAGTCGGTGGTCGACGATCCGGTCGGGGCCTTCGTGAGGTTCAGGAACACACCGGTCGCCATCCAGGGCGCTGACGATATTGCGAAATATGCCACCAACGCGCTGATCCGGCTGGGCGTCGCACAACTGTTCGTGGACAAGCGAGTGGCCGGCATGACCGACGTCATCGACACGGCGGCAGTCCATGACGCCACTCTGGAAGACTCCCCTCCGCCGAACGCCATCGCCTCGATCTTCGTGGCCCCCGCCCCGGACGAGGTCCGCGACGCCGCACCCTGGGTCGGTGTGCTCCCCGCCGGGGATCACATCCTCGTCGGCCCCATGACCCGCCGGCCGGGCGATCCCGACCTGTTCCTGGCGATCGAACGCCGGACCGCCAGAACCGGACGACCCCCCGTGCCCGCCGAGCCCTCTCCCGTGCTGTCCGCACTGGCGGGGAACATCGCCGCCATGGAGATCTTCTACCTCCACACCGGCTGCCGGCCTCCCCACCCCGGATACGTTCATCTGCTGCGCAAGGAACGGCTGGCCGTCACGGTCCATCCCGTCCACCTCGCCGGAGCCGCCGAGCTGGTGCCGCACTCCTTCGAGAGCGGCACCAGCGCCGGGCCCGTCGTGGACGCGTGGGAGTCTCCGATGACCGGCCCCGGAAGCTGGCCATCCGTCGACGGGGTGGAGCGGGTGCTCATCGAGGTCACAGACGCGGAGACCGGCCTGCTCGCCCAGCCGGCCCTCGGCGAACTTCCCCAGCTTCCCGTTCCGGCCGCCGGTTGCCCGACCGCGCATGGTGACCTCAGCCACGCCGTGGGCGCCACTGGGAAGGAAGCCAGGCACAACGCGTTCGCCGCCGCCGCCCGGTCCCTGCTTCCGGAACCGGACGGCGAGGTGTTCTCCATTCAGTCCGGCCGTTCGCGCCGCTGCGTCGCCCCGATGGCGGTCGTCGGCCACACCACGGACGGAATGATCCGTGATGCGATCAGCAGGATCGTCACCACCTGGTCGCTGTCCCCGGCGGAACGCCACCGCTTCACCACCGCGACCCGCTTGGATCCCGGCACCACCGGTGACTCCGTACGGCGGGCATGGTCGGATCTCGCCCAGCTCGCCGACGACATCGACATCCGGGTCTCTGGCCTGGCGCACGCCCAGGACCTGCTCACCGTCGTGCACGTCTTCACCGACGGGGAACTGACCGCGGGACACTGCGGACCCGATCGCGCCCAGACCGTCGCCACCGCGGTACGGCACGCCTGCCTGCGCGCCCAGGTCGGCCGGCCCATCGAGGTGATCCCCACGGTGACCTTCGACGACGAGGACTGGGATCCCCAGCCCGTCGCCACCCGCTTCACCGCACCCGGCGAGGAGCTCCACCTGGCGAAGTGGACGGGCGAGCCCGCGCTGGACAGGATCGTCGTCCTGGGCTGGGCGGAGGTGTTCCGTGGCTGAGCGCTGGGTGGTCGGCACAGGCGACCTCGCCGAACTCATCGCCTCATCGCTCGGCACGGATCGAGGGCGGATGGTTGCGAGCGTCGAGGATGCCGCTTTGGAGCCGGGCGACGTGGTGATCGCGGTCCGGGAGGGGTGGGACGCCGACCTCGACGTCGCCGCCCAGCGCGTGGTGCGAGCCGCCGGAGCGCGCCTGCTGCCGTGCCGGGTGGTCGAGGACCTGGGGCTGGTGGGCCCGTGGGTCGAGCCTGATCAGCCGGGCTGTCAGGTATGCGCCGAGCGGCGTCGCCGGCTGTGGCGTCGTCAGGTGAACCGCAAGGAGCCGGTGTCGGGCCCGCTGCTGTCCTTCCCGCTCGTGGCTCCGCACCTGTCCGCCATCACCCAGGTCGTGTCCTCGGCGGTCCGGGACGGGCAGTTGGATCGCTACGAGATCTTCGCCATCAGGGGCGATCTGCGGAGTGAGATCCACCGTTTCCTTCCGCTGCCGCATTGCCCGGAGTGCGATGTCCGGCCGGAGGACAGCCGGGATCTGGCGCGAACCGTCTTCGCGCCGCGTCCACAGCCCCATCCGGAGAGCTTCAGGATCAACCCGGACGGACTCAGCGCGGCGGAGCTGCGTGATCTGCTCATCGACCGGCGGTATGGGCCCGTGGGCCACGTGTTCAGGACCGAGTCGTCGCCGCTCGCGCTGGTGAGCGCCGACCTGGCGCTCCCCGGCGGTCAGGCGGGAGAGGGCGGCCACGGCCGGGCCGAGACCTACGCGCGTAGCGAGGTCATCGCCCTGTACGAGGCGGTGGAGCGGCTCACGTCGGGGACCCCGCACGGCAAGCGGACCGTGGTCCATGGCAGCAGCGCCGACCTCGACGACGCCGTCGACCTCCCCAGTCTGGGACTGCACGATCCGGCTGCCTACGACGACCCGGGGTTCCGGCTCACGCCGTACGCGCCCGATGTTCCGACCGACTGGGTCTGGGGCTGGCAGATAGGCGCGGACCGCCCCGTGCTGGTGCCTGAGCACGTCGCGTACTGGAGCCCGGATCCATGGCCGAGGAATCGGCCGGGGGCACGTTTCCTGTACGAGACGTCCAACGGCTGCGCCAGCGGCTCCTCGCTGGAGGAGGCGGTCCTGTACGGGCTGCTGGAAGTCGCCGAACGAGACGCCTTCCTCATGACCTGGTACGGCGAGCTGCCTGTCCCGCCGCTGGCGGTCGAGGCCGACGAGGTGCCCGTCGTGGAGCGGGTCCGGGCACTGCTGGACGGCCTCGGCTACGACCTGCTGCTCTTCGACATGTCCAACGATCTGCGGATTCCGGCGGTGATGAGCGTCGTGGTCGGCCGCGATCCGGAGGGCCCGCAGGCGTTCTTCGCGGCGTCCGCGCACTGTAATCCGTACGAGGCGATCGCGACCGCGGCGAAGGAGGCCGCCACGAACGCGGTGATCCGGGCCCGCATGGATCCTGACGACTGGAAGCGTGATCGCGAGCGCGGCCGGAGCGAGCTGCTCGACGATCACCGCGGGGTCAAGGAACTCCACGACCACTCCTTGCTCTACGCCCTTCCCGAGACGCGGGAGCGTTGGCGGTTCCTCCTCGGGGGTCAGGCCTCGCGCGGGATCGACGAGGCGTTCGGGGACTGGCGTGAGCGATGGTGCCGACCTGACCTGACGCGAACCCTGGAGGCCGTGCTCGCCGCCTTCGGTGCGGTGGGGCTCGATCCCATCGTGGTCGACCAGACCGATCCCGGTCTCGGTCACGGGCTGTCGACCGTCAAGATGATCGTTCCGCAGAGCGTGCCGATGACGTTCGGGCACGTCTACCGACGAGTCCATGGGCTGACCCGGTTGTGTCAGGCGCCCTATCGGCTCGGCTACTGGTCGGCTCCGAAGGTTTTCGCCGACCTCAACACGCAGCCACACCCCTTTCCGTAGGGAGCGCGACAAGCATGAGCAAAACTGGCGCGCACGAGCTGGATCCGCTGATGTTCGTCCGGGGCCAGCTGAGCGCCCGTGACCAAGGTGTGCTGGGCGATGGAGCGGGGGTGCGGCTGCCGACGATCCGGCGGGCGCGGGCCGAGGCCGTTCTTCTCGGCAGCGGCCTGCACGAGCTCCTCGCCTGTGTCCTTTACCCCGGCAGGCTCACCGGCGCCGGTCTTTCCGTGGGCGAACGGCTGGAGATCCTTCTCGCCATGGCCGCCGGATACCACCGTTACGAGCCGAGTTCGCTTTACCGGGGCCACCGGGCCTATCCCTCTCCGCGTTCGCTCTTCGCCGCCGAGGTGTTCGTCACCGTCGGCCATCTGACGTGGTATTTCGATGCCGAAGGTCACCGCTGCGTGGTGGTCGGCGAGGACGCGGAGGCCGATCCGCCGCCCCCGTGGCAGGCCGCCGACTCCCACGGCGGCGCGGTCATCGTCGTGGCCGCGCATCTGGGCACGCTCCCGCCATCCTATCTCGACCTGCGATGGTCGTTGTTGCTCTGCGAGTCGGGCCATGCGGCCGGCTCGCTGGCGACGGTGGCCACCATGCTGGGTTTGGAGCCACGCGTCAGATTCGGCTTCGACGACGAGGAGAGTTGTCGTCGTATCGGAGCGAAACGGGGCGACGGCTGGCTTCCGGTCCTGGAGGTCGAGGTGGGCGTCGGCGGCACGCCGCCACGGGCGGTCGTGGGCGAGTCCCCGCCGAAGGAGGAGGTGCCCGGCGAGCGGGATGCGGTGCTCGCCGCCGATCGCCTCGGCTGGCTGGCGGCGGAGCAGGTACGCGACTGGGAGAACCTGGCGCCCGTCGAGGCGCCCGATCTGGTCGGCGAAGGCGCGCTCCGCTTTCCGCTCCGGCCTGGTGCTCCGCCGTCCCGCCCGTGGCGGGACGTGCTGTTCGAGCGGTCGGGTGGGCGCGCGCACTACGGGTTCTCGGCGTCACCGGAGACGCTGCCGGTGAACGTGCTGGCTGACGCTCTTCATGCCGCGAGCGGCAGCGCCGGCAGTCCGGTGGCCCCTCTGTCCCGCACCCGTACCGGTGTCCGGCTTCTGTTGGTGATCGAGCGGGTGGAGTCCTTGCCGGACGGTCTCTACCAATGGTGTCCCGACGAAGGAGAGCTCGCTCTGCTGCGCGCGGGAGAGCTGATGGAGCAGTTCGAGATGGCCTATCCGTACCCTAAGACGATCATGAGGCTAGGAACGGCCAACGTGGGCTTCCTGTTCCTCCTGGACCTCGCCGCCGTTCACGCCCGTCATGGCGCCCGCGGCCTGCGGGCCAGCCATGTGGAGATGGGAGCCGCCTTGCAGGCGATCGGGTTCTCCAACGCCGCCCACGGAATGTTCACCCGCCCGCTCAGGTCGTTCGCGCCCGATGCCCTCGCGCGCCTGGTCGCGGCACCCGGGCACTTGGACGTCGCCTACACCGCCGTGATGGGCAAGGACCGCTTCGTCGAGCTGACGCTGGACTTGCGGCCGTGAGCGCCGTCGACGTCGCCCGATGGCGGGCCTTACACGTCTTCACCCACCACGGCTCCGAGGTCACCGACCGGCTGGTGGGCGACCTCATCGCGCCGTTGATGGGCGAACTGCTCGCCGAGGGCGCCATCACCCGCTGGTTCTTCATCCGCTACTGGGAGGGCGGGCCGCACATCCGGCTGCGCATGCGCGACGCGGAGTGTTCCGCCGTCGAGCGAGTGCGCGGCGCGATCGAGAGGTGGCTGGCCACCGCACCGGCGCCGCGCGAGCTGGAGCGGGAGGCGTACTACCAGGCGTTCTCCTCGTATGAGCCGGAGGGTCCCGCGCTCGGCTGGCATGAGCATGGCGAGATCGTCGAGTGCGCCTACGAACCAGAGCTCGCCAGGTACGGCGGAGCCCGGGCGATCGGCTACGCGGAGGAGTTCTTCCAGGCGTCCAGCGAGATCGCCGCGCGCATCGTGGGTGGGGTGGCGGAGCCGGCCAAACGTCTGGGCATCGGCCTGGACCTGCTGATCGGCTTCACCGAGGTGCTCCACCCCGAGGTGGGCGGCGGCGTTCGGTGGCAACGGAACTACGTGCAGATGTGGCGTCATCTGAACAGTTCGGTGGCCGCCAGTACCGTCAGCTTGAGAGAGGCCGCCGAGAAGACGATCGAGACCAGTGGCGACGCTCTCCGGCAGCGTGCCAGCAAGATGCGCGACGACGCGCGACGACTGCTCGACGGCGGTTCCCCGGCCCGGCTGGCCGAGTCGTGGTGGGCGGCGTTGCGCGGCTATCTCGACCAACTGGCCGGCCTGCGGGCCGAGGGGGCCCTCGTCGGCGATGTGGACGCCATCGCCGGCTCTCACCTGCACATGCTGCACAACCGGCTGGGGTGGAGCCCGACCGACGAGGTCTATCTGGTCTGGATGGCCTCCCTGCTCACCGTCGGCGGGCAGCCTCTGGGCGACTACCACGCCGATACCGCGGAGGCCGCGGACCGCGTTCTGCACGAGGCCAGCAAGTTCCAGCGCACCCGTTTCCCTCAGCAGGCTCCTGTCGACTTCCCGGCGTTGAGTCTGCCGGAGGAACGTGGCGACGCGCTGCCGCTCCCCGAACCCGCCAAGCTCACCATCGAACTGTCCACGGCGTTGACCGGCCGGCGCAGTGAGAGGCTTCGTCTCCAAGGGGAGATCGGCCTCGGCGAACTGTCCTCAGTCCTTTTTCATGCCGCAGGTCACGCGGGGCAGATCGCGGTGGAGGGGGCTGCATTCCACATTCCAGGCCGTCCATATCCCAGTGCCGGAATGGCCTATCCCACACTGATCCGGTTTGCTTCCTACGCCGTCAGCGGCATGGCGCCCGGGTTGTACGCCTACCGTCCCGCCGAACATGACCTGCTGAGGGTGGGGCGGGTGCCGAGCCGGAACGATCTGACAAGCAGTTCAGCCTATTTTCTCGGTGACGAGCCTAAGATTGATGTGCGGGAAGCGCCGCTCGTCCTCTTTCTTGGCGCTAATCTCAAACTGATCAGATCGCGTTACGGATTGCGGGCCTACCGGTTCGCGCTACTAGAGCTCGGGCATATGGCACAGAATATTCTCCTGTTACTGACCTCGGTCGGCCTGCGCACGGTTCCCATCGGTGGCTTCTTCGACGATGCGGCCTGCCAAATCGCCTGCCTGGACGGCTACAACGAGATTCTCGGCTATGTGCTGCCAGTGGGCCGCTGAAAATCGACCGTTCGGGAGTGGTTGGATGACAAACGTTATCGAGGCTGACCAGATCACCATGAGATACGGGTCCGTCGAGGCCCTGCACTCGGTGAATCTGACGGTACGGCAGGGCGAGGTCTTCGGCCTGCTGGGTCCCAACGGGGCAGGCAAGACCACGCTGGTGGAGATCCTCTCCGGCCAGCGATCACCCACCGGGGGAAGCGTCCGGATCTTCGGGTCGGACCCCCGGCAAGCAGGACCCGACCTGCGCGAACGTCTGGGCGTCGTGCCGCAGACCACCGGATTCGAGCAGCTCCTGACCGTCAGGGAGCATCTCATGCTCTTCGTCGGCTACTACCGGGCGCCACTTCCCGTGGATGCCGTGATCGACCTGGTCGATCTGTCGAAGAGCGCCTCGGTCAGAGTCGGCAGGCTCTCCGAGGGCCAGCGCAGGCGACTCGACGTGGCCCTGGCCATCATCGGCAACCCGGATCTCATCTTCATGGACGAGCCGACCACCGGATTCGACGTCATGGCCAGAGACCGGGCGTGGGAGCTGGTCAAGCTCCTGCGGACGATGGGCAAGACCATCATCCTGACCACGCACAACATGGACGAGGCCCAGCAGCTCGCGGACAGCGTCGGCGTGCTGTTCGGGGGCCGGATGGTGGGCACCAGCACATCGGGGAGCCTGCTGGCCGCCGAGCAACTGACGACGATCAGCTTTCGAGGGGGCCAGGACCTTTTGGCCGTGTTACCCCTGCATTTGTCGCAGACCGCGCAGGCCGTCGACGGAGAGATCCTCATCGCCGTCCAAGATTCGCGCGAGACGCTTCACCAGCTCACTTCATGGGCCATCGACCAGGCCGTTGATCTCCACGGACTGGAGGTTCGCCGGCCCACGCTTGAAGACGCGTATCTGAAACTCGTGAACGCCCATGACAAGGAGATCGGCACGTGAGCGTCCAGCCCCTGACCTTCCCCGATCCTCTTCCGCTTCGTTCTCGCAACCCCTTCAGAATCATCGCGGCCGAGCTCAAGTACGGGTTCGTCACGCTGCCGCGGTCACCGGTGGCGATGGTGGTCACCCTGCTCCTGCCGCTGGCCTTCAACCTGCTGTTCAACCTAATCAATCGCGAGCGCGTGGTCGGCGGTGTGACGAATGTGCAATTCACGACCGCGGCCGTGGTGGTCTTCGTCATCTTCACCAGCGGCTATTTTATGAACGCGGTCAGTATTGTAGTCGCGAGAGAGTCCGGCATTCTTCGGAGAATCAGCCTGACGCCCATTCCTCGGCCAATCTATCTAAGCGCCCGAGTTTTGTTCTCAACCTTGACAGGAGCAATATCCACGGCAATAATGATCCTAGTATCAATAGTTGCCTTCGGATTGCAACTGGGCCCTTCGAATATCATCGTCCTGCTCATCGCTTTCTTGCTCGGCTCCTATGCGTGCGCTGTTCTCGGCATGGCGATAGCCCGCTTCATCCCTACGGCGGAGGCCGCGGTAGGCGTCGCCATGGCGACGATGCTGCCCCTCATGTTCGCGTCAGGTGTCTTCTTCCCCATCGACGGAATGCCTGAGATCGTCCGCGGTGCGCTGGGACTGCTGCCCGTCCAACCCATGGCGGAAACAGTCCGGCTCGCCTTTCACACCTCCACGGTCGACCTGCTCTCGCTCGGACCTGAGCTGGGCGTGCTGACGGCGTGGGCCGTGCTGGGCACCACCCTTGTCGCCAAGACGATGCGGTGGGAACCACGACGCTGAAAGTCCTGATATCGGAGGAATGCGATGCCGTTCGCGGAAGTCCCCAATGCCCTCGACACACTTCTTCGGCCGATCGCCCAGTGGATTCAGCCCGTCGTGGGCGATGGTCCGCAGTGGGGATGGAGCCTGATCGGCATCTGTTTCACCGTCAGGCTTCTGTGCTGGCCCGGAGTGATGCGTTCACTCCGGAGCCAGGTGATCAAGCTCCGGGGCCGCCATCACGCCGAGGCCCAGTACGCCGAGCTCCCCCCGCCCGAGCGCCGGAAGGCCGTGCAGGCCGCGGTGCTCGGCGAACTGCGGGATCGGGGCCTGCGATCGGGCGTGCAGGCGATCTCCACGACCATCCAGTTCGTGCTGTTCATCCTGGTCCTCATCTGGGTGCGGTTCGGGGACGTGGCCGGCTCCTACGGCTTCTACGGCCTTGAACGACTCCGCGACAGCTCCATCGGCTCCGGCGTGAGCGGCGTCGTCCTCGCGCTCCTCTTCATGGCCTCGTCCGTGGCCATGCAGGTCCTGATTCTCCGAACGGCCGCCATCGACAGCGTCCGTCAGCACTTCTTCGCCACCAGAATGCTGCCGGTCATCTTCTTGGCCGTGGGTCTGTTCCTGCCGACCGGCGCCGTTCTGGCCTGGCTGGCCGCCAACGTCGCCACCCTGATCGTGATCGCGACTGGGGCGCACCAACCCGCCGCGGCCGTGGAGGCATCATGATCACAGTGCTGGCCGCGCTCGAACACGGTCCCGGCGAACGGCTACGGCTGTCTCCCCGGCTCGACTTCGCCGAAGCGGAAGCCCAAGCCGTCTCCACGACCAGGGCCACGACCGCAGCCGTTGACACCCTTCACCCCGCCACCATGGCCGACGACACGCACGTGTCCGGGGAGCGGCTCGCTCTGACGCTGCTGGATCCCCAACCCGACCACGTCGTCCTCTCCTGCCCGCTCCCGATGAACCTGCTGCTCAGGCAGGTGACGGCGCGGCTTCGAGACCATGGGGTCACCGTCACCGTCGAACCCGCCCTCGACCCCCTTCGGGAGATCGCCGCGATCTCCACCTGGAGCAGCGCCCAGGGCCTGCCCCGGACCTACTCCCCCTCTCCCTACCGGACGGGCGTGCTGTCACCTGACCGCGCCGTTCCGCTCGGCGTGCGGGCGCGATGGCGCGTCGGCCACGCCGACCGTGCCGTGGCGCGTGCCGTACCGGAGATCCTGGCCGACCTGGATTTCCTGGCCGACCGGCTGTCACCGGACAGCGAGATCCCCCTGCTGGATCCGGCGCCCGACACCGTGCTCCTGGAGGCTCTGCGGAATCGGGCGGCCCGCGCTCTGCCCGTCAAGGCGGTCATCCCCCTGGCGGAGATGGCAGAGCATGACGTGGAAGCCCTGGCCCAGGCCGGGTTGGCGCGATTACAGCTCATCTGCCGCTGCACGGAGCAGGAGCCTCTGCTGCTTCGCACGGTCCTAGCCCGTGCGTCCAGTGCCGGCCTGGCCGTGCGGACCGTGGCGCGCCTGCGCGCGGCCGGCGCGGCCGAACTGGCCGCGCTTCGGGAACTGCTGGCGACCGATCCGTCCATTGACGTGGTCATGAGCCCCTCAGCGGCGCGTTCCGTCGAGGCCAGCGGCCTGGTGGCGGCCGGGCCGCCCCACTCCCATCTCGCCAAGACGCTGCGCGAGCGGTCATGGTCGTGCCGGATCCGGGCCGTCGAAGAGCTCAGCGCACGCCGCGCCACCGACCATCTCGACCGGGTCGTCTCGGAGGACCATGCGCGGGCGCCGGAAGCCGACGGCCCCGGCGGGCGGACGCGGACCCGGATCACGCCCCGCCATGACGTCGCCGACGCGGACGGCCCGCCGTACGGCATCGTCCTCGACAGCGGACGCTACGGCGAGGAAGCGGACGTCGAGCTGGACGTTCCCACCGTGCTGTCGCTGGATCGCGGCGAGGATCTGCGGGCGCTGCTGGACGACGTCGACGACGCCTGGGACCACGGCCGGCTGGCCACGCGGCTCTTCCACCCCTTGAGCGTCATCGCGGCCGAGGCGCGCTCGCCCCGGCTCGAACGCGTTCTCTCGGCGAAGGCGCTCGTGCGCGAACTCGCGACGGCGCAGCCGGACCTCCTCACCCCGGACGGGCTGAGCGCTCTGCGCGTGTCCGGGCTGGGCGGCCCGCTGTTCCACGACCGCGAGTCCAGCGAAGGCTGGCCCGCGGGCACGGCGCTGGCACTCCATCGTGAACGGGCCTACCTGCGGGCGGGCGGCAATCGCCGGCTGATCAGCGTGGGACTCGGCCTCGCCCAGGTCATCGAGGTCATGTTCGACCTCGGCGACGAGGCCGCCGCGCAGCTCGCGTCCACCGACCGGTCGGGCTCGGGACGAAGCCACGAAATAGTCCTGCGGACGCTCGCCTTCCTGAAGACGCACAGCGTCCTCGTCGGGTCGGCCCGAGACGGCGGTGCGGCATGACACGGGAAAACGGGCACTTCGAGTGGCGAGTCCCCACCAGAATCGTCTTCGGCAACGGCCGTCTTGGTGAGGTCGGCCAGGAAGCGGCGGCCATCGGCACCCGCCCGGTCCTCATCACGGACACCGGGCTGGTCGACGGCACGACGGTGCGGACCGTCATCCAGATACTCGGCCTGCACGGCGTCTCCCCTGCCGCGATCTGCGCCGTGCCGGTCTCACCGTCGCTGAGCGACGTCACCGCGATCATGAAATCCCTCAGGGGTACAGCAGGCAATCTGGTCGTCGCGGTCGGCGGCGGCAGCGCGATGGACGCGGCCAAGATGCTGGCGCTCCTCCTGACCAACCCGCACCTTCCCAGGCACGAGGGATGGGACGGCACCGGCCTGATCGACGTCAACGCCGAGCCCTTGCGCCCCCCGCTCCCCACGCTTATGGTGCCGACGTCGGCGGCGACCGGATCCGAGATCAACGGCGTGGTCGGCTTGGTGCACCAGGGCCACAAGCGGCTCTTCATCACGAACCGCCTGGTCCCCACCACGGCGCTGATCGACCCCGACCTCACACGCACGCTACCGCTCACGCACCTCGCGGCCGGCGGCGTCGAGACCCTGTGCCGGGTCCTGGGCCCCTATCTCTCCGACGACACGGCCGGCGGCACGACGGATGCCGTCGCGCTCGGCCTGATCACCGCGACGCTGTCGGCTGTGGACGGGATCCGGCAGAGCGCGGCCGACGACGCGGCGCGGGCGGATCTCGCCTGGTCGGTCACGCTCAGCATGACCCAGGTCGCCATGCTCGGCCGCGACCCCTGGGGCCAGGTCATCTGGTACCTGCAGAGCGGGGTGAGCAACCAGATGGGCGTTTCCAAGGGGGTGGCCATGGCCGCGCTCCTGCCCACCTACCTACGCCAGATCCGGCGGCAGACAGGACTCGGTCCCGTGCTCGGACTGGCCGGCCGACTGGACTGCCTGGACTCGCTGGGCGACGGACTGGCCGAGACCCTCGTCGCGGACCGGCTCAGGAGCTGGGGGCTGCCGTCCAGCCTGCGCGACATCGGAGTGCGAGCATCGGATCTGCCCCGCATCGTGCACGAGCTCACCTCCCACTGGACGTCCGCCGGACGGCTGGCCGACGTCCCACACGAAGCTCTGGAGGAGTTCTACCTGGAAGCGATGGAACCCCCTCCAGATCCAGAAACCGACTCCATCCGGTGAAAGGAGGTGAATATTCATGGCCATCAAGGGGCTAATGAGTCTGGATCTGGACGATCTCGCGTTCGACTCGGTGGAGATCGCCACCGTGCGCGACGCCATCGCCCTCCCCGAGACCGGCGGCACGTCCGGCTCCAGCTCGTGCGACTCCAGCTCGTGCTGCGGTTCGACGTCCACGTGCTCGATCACCACGACCTGACGTCGGGAGCGAACCCGCTTCCGCATCCACGGACGAAGGAGAGGAGGTGAATACACATGACCACCAAGACGCTGATGAGTCTCGACCTGGGTGACCTCGCGTTCGACTCGGTGGAGATCGCCACCGTGCGCGACGCCATCGCCCTCCCCGAGACCGGCGGCTCGTCCGGCTCCAGTTCGTGCGACTCCAGCTCGTGCTGTGCTTCGACGTCCACGTGCTCGATCACCGCGACCTAGACAGGAGCGATGGGTGGTCACGGAATATTGCAGGTATCCCGTGACCACCGTTCCATTTTCGTATCCGGCGGCTCGTGTCCGAGGCCGCGGTTTCGAGCCGTCGGTTCAGTCGGCGATCCAGGAGCCGTGGACCTGACTTGGCTCAATTTAGTGCGCACCTTCGTCGGCGTGGATCAGGTTGAGCGCGTGGCTGAGGTCGTCGGGCGCTTCGATGGGGTCACCTCGCCGCTCGAAGGCCCTGCGCTGACGCGCCGCTCCCGTGCCGTGGGCACGCAGCCACTCCAGGCGCCGCGTCACCAGCTCCAGGTCCCGGTCCCGGGGAGGGCAGGCGTGATGTGGCGCAGCACCGTGGTGGTCACGTCGACCGCAGGCTCACACGTCAACACGCTCACTCTGGAGTATCTGCTGGCCGAGCAGGAGTGGGCGGCCACCATGGTGCTCACGCTGGCCGTACGGCGGCTGCGAAGGAGCGTCGCGGCACGGCAAGAGGGCGTGCCGGCGCACACGCTCGTGCGCCGGCACGCCCTCGAGGGGCTCAGCGCACCAGGAAGGCACGCTCGACGGTCTGGCTGACCGTGGCGCCCGCGCTGTCGCGGGCCGTGAACCGCAGGGAGAGCGAGTCGCCCGAGCGCGGCGGGTTCAGCAGCAGGGCACGCCAGGTGTCACGGCCTGTTGGCACCACCGCGGCCCGATGCCACGACTTGCCGTCGGAAGAGACCTCGGTGGTGACCTTGGTGATCGGCTTGGTCGCGCCCTCCATGCGCTGCAGCCGTAGCGGCAGCGCTATCAGACCGGGGCGGGTGGCGTTGTTCAGGTCGAGCTCGGGTTCGGCCCGCAGGACGAACAGCGGCACCGGGCCCGTGCCTGCCGAGGTGAACGACCACTCGGTCGTGAGCTTGGACGACAGCTCGGTGGCCCGGGGGTCGGCCGTTCCCTCGACGCGCAGTTGGAAACGCCCCGGGCCGGGCGCGACGGGCAGGGTCACGGTGTAGTTGGGCAACTGCTCGGCCGTCGCGACGACCTTGCCGTCCCGCAGCAGCGTGGTCGTGCCCTCGCCGAAATCGCTGCTGCCGGTGACGCGGTCGGGCCCGGCCACGTGCCACAAGGGCAGGTTGCCGACCTTGATCGCGTCATCGGTCCTGGTCACCAGGGTCCGATCTCGCAGGGCCGTACCCACGACTCCCGAGTTCCACCGCTCGTGTTCCTGCCGACCGGCGCGGTAGGCGCGCGCGTTGGCGTGCTCCAGCGTCTGGTGCAGCCGCCCGCTCGGCATCGTCTCCAGGGCCCGCTCCCAGGGGATGCCGGGAGTGAAGTACCAGGACTGGGTCACGGGCAAGGCGGTGATCGTCTGGCTCCAGCTCGTGTAGCCGTCGCCGAGGGGTCCGCCCGCCGTGGGCCCGGCGCCCGGCGCGCCGATGGCGTCCGCCCGCAAGGTGGCCAGGTCGGCGCGCACCTTGCCCAGCTCGCGATCACGCACCCGCAGCTTGCCCGGCACCACGCCGTCCTTGCGCAGCACGAGGTTGTAGACGTAGGGGCTATTGGTGAACGTGCCGTCCGAGCGCTGGGCGGCGAGCTGGGTGAACTTCTCGAAGCGGAACCCGGGCGCCTTGGTGGTGGTGGGCGCGACACGGAAGCGCAGCGGGTCGGGTGCGACGTTGCGCGGCAGGGAAAAGCGGTCGATGGAGAAGCTCGCCGCCCATTCCTGGCCGTCCGTCCGCTTCTGGAAGAAGACGAACTCCTCTCCCGTCGTCTTGGCGTCGGGCCGGTCCGTCTCGACCTCCATCATCTTGGCGGTGCGGGCGTCGAAGACGACCTCGCGATCGCCCTTCACCTCCAGGCCGGTGATCGGCACGACGCTGAGCTCCTCGTGGCCGTCGGGGAATGCGGTCCGCATGACGGTGTAGGCCAGGTAGCGGCCGGCCGGTACGCGGATCGGGCCCTCGCTGTCGCCGTGGTTGATGCCCATGTCGATGAGCGGGCCGCCGTCCTCGGGCATCAAGGTCATCGGCATGAAGTCCTCGGAGTCGTCGGGGACGGTGCCGAGCTGGTCGATCAGCTTGACGCGCAGGTCGTAGCTCTCCGGCTCCTTGCCGAAGCTGAGCAGGGTCGACAGGGCCACGCCCTCGGCCGAGGCGGTGATCCGCCCGCCGTAGGCGGTGGTGGAGGCCGCCTTGGGCGCGGCGGTTACGGTGACCGGCGCGCTGCCGCCCGCCGGGACGGTGATCTGCGCGGCGCTCAGCGTGAACACATCCTGCGCCGCGGTCTTCCCGGCGAGGTCGGTGGCCTCCAGGGCGAGGTTCAGGGTGACGGGCGCGCTGCCGATGTTGCGGTAGGTGAGGGTGCGCTCGATAGGCTTTTCCTCGTACGGCCAGCGCAGGTGGCCGAAGGCGAGCGTGCCGGTGTCGGCGGTGACGCTCTGCCGTACCGCCTTGGCCACGTCGAGACGGCCGGTGCCCGACTCCCAGACGTTCTCGCCGATCTTGGCCGAGCCGACAAGGGCGGCCTTGATCTCTCGCGAGGTCCAGCCGGGGTGCTGCTGGGCGAGGATGGCCGCGGCGCCCGCGACGTGCGGGGTGGCCATCGAGGTCCCCGACATCCGCACGTGCCCGCCAGTGCCCGCCTCGGCCGCGGCGATAGCCACGCCGGGAGCGGTCAGGTCGGGCTTGAGCGCGAAGTCGCCTGCCCGGGGGCCGCGGCTGGAGAAGCTCGCGAGCTTGTCGGCGGAGTCCACGGCGCCGACGGTGAGCGCGGCGTCGGCGCTGCCGGGGCTGCCCAGGCTGCCCGCGCGGGGGCCTTCGTTGCCCGCCGCGATGACGAAGAGCATGTCGCGCTCGGCGGAATAACGCTCGACGGCTTGCTCCAGCGGGTCCAGTCCGGCCTGGTCGGGGGCGCCGAGGCTCATGTTGACGATCTTGGCGCCCTGCTGGGCGGCCCACTCGATGCCCTCGATGATATCGGAGGTGTAGCCGCTGCCCGCATCGTCGAGCACCTTGCCGTTGAGCAGCCGGGCGCCGGGCGCGACGCCCTTGCGCGCGGGCGTGCCCGCCACGCCCTGACCGGCGATGGTGGAGGCCACGTGGGTGCCATGCCCCTGGCGGTCCACGGCGTCGGCACTCTGGCTGAAGTTGGCCGCCGCCTCCACACGCCCGGCCAGGTCAGGGTGGCGGTCGTCAACGCCGGTGTCCAGGACAGCCACCTTGACGCCCTCACCGGTGAAACCGGCCTGCCATGCCTGCGGCGCGCCGACCTGCGGCACGCTGTGGTCGAGCGTGGCCTTGACGGGCGAGTCCAGCCACACCTTCTGCACCGACCGGTCCTGGCTGAGCTGAGCCCAGGGGGCGTCCGCGGTGGCGACGGCGTTGATGGAGGCCAGTGGACGCGCCCCGGATAACGCTGTCATCGGCGCCGCCCCCTGGCCGTACTGCACGATCAGCGGCAGTGCCTTCTCGCCGAGACCGTCCTTGATCAGCTGCGGGACCCGGAAGAGGTTGCGATCGAGCACACCCCTGGCCACAGCGCCCGCGACGTCGAGCGGGATGAGCGTCCAATCGTCCTTGGTGCCCTGGGTGATGTAGCGGACGCTCGACCGGCCGGGACCGGCCGTGAAGGTGATCCGGCCGCCTTCCACGCTGACCCGGTCACCAGTGACCAGTGTGACGCTCTTCGCAGCGGCAGCATCGGGTGGGGGTGTTTCGGCGCTCGCCGACGAGGTCGCGGCCAGTGCCGCCGCCAGGACGGCCGCCGCGACCAACGTTCTGCCTACCATGCTTGTCTTCCTCTCTCCCTGACGAGAAAAGTCGATCAAGCAGGGCGATGCGCGACAAGCCCAAGACGGTGGCGGTTTCGGTCATGTCATAACTACGACACCGGCAATGTCAGAGTGCGTTACGCGAGCTGATGGCCCTTTTCGTCGTTGCGGTTGGATGAGGCCTGCTGGTCGGTGGGCGCCGTTCGGTCTACGGGCGCGGCTGGGTGAACAAGCCTGGCTCGGTTTCGACGAGGATGCCGCGACTGGCCAGACGTTTGAGCTTGGCACGGACGTTTTGGATGCCGTTGGGGGTCAGCGGCATATCCATCGCCAGTGCCAGATCGCGGGCGGGCAGAGAGCCGCCGGTCGTACCGAAGGCGGCGAGAATCTGCTGGTAGTCGGGATGATCGAAGCCGGCCAGCGGCGCGATCGGCTCGACCGGGTCGGGGTCCGCTTCGGAGAGGGACAGGAGGGTCTTGCGGCTGATCCGCAGGTGCTCAACCTCCTGACCGAGTTCGCTTAGCCGCGTGGTCAGGGAGTCGATTTCGGTCTGGGCCTGCTCGATCTACCAGGTCAGGGCCTGTTCGCGGGCATCCAGCCGGTCCAGGAGCCAGGTTCCGGGATCGGGCGGGCGGGTGTCGGGCCCGGTCATGTCCACCGCCAGGCCGGGGTCGTGGGGGTAAGGCGCCGGGACATCACGTCCGTCATCGCCCAGTACACCCGTGATTCGGAACTGGAGGCAAGATGCTCGTAGTCGCGGACCAGCCGTCGGTGGAACATCAAGATTCCGTAGGTCTGCTCGACGACCCATCGTTTCGGCTGGGGCACGAACCCCTTGTCGGCGGGGTTGCGTTCGACGATGTCCACGTCGATTCCCAGGCCGGCTCCATGGGTGACGACCGCGTTCTTGAATCCCCGGTCGACCAGTGCTTTGGTCACGCTGCCCTCGGTGGCGGCGGCGACCCGGTTCAGCAGGGCGATCCCGGCGGCGTTCTCGTGAGCTGAGGCCGCGAGCATGACGACGGCGATGACCAGCCCCAGCACGTCTACGGCCAGGCCTCGCTTGCGGCCCGGCACCTTCTTGGCCGCATCCCGGCCGGTCGTGGTGGCGGGGACGCCGGCCGCGACGTGGACGCTTTGGGTGTCCAGCACCACCAGGCTTGGGTCGGCTAATCGCTTCTTCTTCTCGCGCAGATGCCAGCGCAACAGGTCGTGGATGGTCTTGTCGGTGCCGTCGTCGCGCCATTTGGCGAAGTAGTAGTACGTTGCGCCCTTGGGAGGCAGATCGTGAGGGAGATAGTCCCATTGGACGCCGGTTCGTCCTTGGTAGCGGATGGCGTTGACGATCTCTCGTAGTTCGTAGTTGCCCTCGTGTCCGCTGACTGAGGGGTGCGCGGCCTTCCAGGCCATGAGGACCGGGTCGATCAACGCCCACTGCGCGTCGGTTAAGTCGCTCGGGTACTGTTTGCGCTCAGTCATCGCGCCATCCCAGCACATCTGGGCCCGCCGACTGGCAGTAACGCTACAAATCCATACGATCACCCTGCGACATCACGGACAGAGGCTCGCGTAAACGCACTCTCAAACCTGAGTCAGGTCATGAGGACCGGCAGCCCCGGGGGCCCGGGCCGCCCACAGGCCCGGCCCTCCTCCTGTGTGTCTGCTACCTCCAGGTGTAGTTTGCGTCCGTGATGGGCGGCAGGTGAGGGTTGCCAGCCGGTGCATCCGGCCTGGCCAGCGCGCTTACTGCCGCTCCGATGAGCGGGAACAGGGGCAGCTGCTCGAGCCGCTTGTAGGGCACCCACTCGACAATCCCCGACTCGGTACTGCCGTCCGGCAGTTCGTCGTGCTCCAAGGTCGCGAGCCGGGCACGCACCTTCGGCGTGACGTGGCAGCGGAAGACCAGGTGCAGCTTGCGCGGAGACGGGGTAGGGCCGGGCCGGGTGACCATCTGGTCTTGGACCCAGCACAGTTCCGGCGGCGTCGCGTCGTCGGGATCGAGCCAGAGCTCCTCGGCAAGTTCACGGCGTAGTGCGGCGAGAAGGCACTCCCTGACGTTCACGCCGCCGCCGGGCGGCGTGAAATGCGAGCCGGACGGCCGATCACGGCGGATCAGTGCGACTTCGTCGCCGCAGAACACGAGGGCGCCGACGCGGATCTTGATGCGGGAGAATGGCGTGGCCAGGTCGGTCATGCGGGCAGTCTCACCCGTTGCGGGCCAGGCTGTCTGGCGAACCAGTGGACCGGCTGGCGCGCACGGCGCCTCAGCGAGCTTTCTCGAACGTGGCTGGCGGACGTGGACTTCACGAAGCTGTGCCGATCTTGAGGTTCAGCGCCGGCGCAAGCCCAGCACCCGCTCAGCTTCTCCCGGCGCCAGGTCGATGTGGGCCACCAGCGGATCGGCGTCCAAAGAGCCGTCGACGTGAGAGATGTGCTCGCAGACCTCGCCGAGCTCGAAGGCGCGATCGCTACGACCGGAGTCTTCCCAGACAATCAGTCGCACACGACGCTCGTGATCGTCCCACAGGTAGTTGGCCCGATTCCCGTCCGGCAGGCCGAGGACGGGCGGCAGCGGGTTCGTGACGAGCTTGTCGGGAGCGGACGAAGCCAGCCACGCAACCCCCGCCCGACATGCCTCTCAAGGACGAGAGGATCACCGCCGAGATCAGGCTGCTTGCATGCCCAAGCCCGGGGTCTTGGCCACCTATCTGAAATCGTTGACTCCCATGCTCGAGGGGGTCAGAGTGGACCAGCCGCTCGCACTCCGTCGCACCAACACCGGCAATGGTGGCATGCTCATATCTCAAGCCTCGGTCCAGAACGTTTGACGGTGAGGGTGAAGCCTGTGCCCATGTTGGTCGAGCCCATATTCGAACCTACCGACAACCAACTGGTGAATGCCGGACTATTCCTTTTAGACGTACTTCTGAGTTTCTGGTTCTTATGGGTACCTTGGGTCTTACTTTGGTGGATATCTGAAGGGCGCCACAAGCGCTCATCCGGCAGTTCCGGTGGCTCCGGCAGTTCCAGCTATCGTCACGACGGGGCTGGTGGCGACGGTGGCAGTGACGGTGGTGACGGCGGTGGAGGCGACGGCGGTGGCTGACGGACAGCCATGGCAAACGGCTGCGGCTGGCCCCCAGGGAGCGGGCTCGACGTTCGCCACCACCTCGTGTGGGAGTTGATGCAGCTGGTGCAGTGCGGCGGCCATGGCCTGGACCTGCTCGCTGGTGTCGACTGGAGCATATGTTTGCGGTCGATTAGTTTCACGTCAGTGAGGTGATCTCAACGAATTGCGAGCAGGTAGTCGTGCTCGAAATGGGTGAGGACAAGTGCCGCGCGAGCGATGTGGCCGATTCGGCTTGGGCTGACGGTGATGTGCTGGAGGGTTCGCCAGCGGCCTTTGAGCAGGGCGAAGCCACGTTCGCCCAGGCAGCGTAGGGCGCGTAGAAGGCGGTTGTAGGTGCGGTTGTCCGGGCTGAGGACTTGGTTGCCTCCCGGCTGCTTGATCGGTGTGTGGATGCCGATTCCGGCGCCGTCGTAGCCGCTGTCGGCGAGGGTGGGCAGGCCGCGTGTGGCTGCGGCGTAGAGCGCGCCCAGCACCTGTGCACGGGCGGCGGTCAGATCGTGGGTGGAGCCGGGTTCGACGTCGGCGATCCACAAGGGAGCCCGTTCGGTGCGGAGACTGCCTGGAGGTTGCCGGCGTGCTGGTGGGCCTTGCCGGAGTACCACGCGTCGATGGGTTCGCCCTTGACGCTGAGGGTCTGCTCGGCGCAGCGATCGATGGGGATGAGGGTGCCGTCAAGGATCACGTACGGCAGTCCTTCGATGTGGGCCCGGTCGAGGGCTTGGTGCAGATCAGGGGCTTGAGCTGCGAGAATTTCGATGCCCTTGTGCGCCGACGGCGTAGGCCGTCTCTTGGAGCTCCGCCGCCGCCGCGGCGGATTCAACTGGTCGTCGCAACACCTCATCACGAGGAGGGTGTTGTGGCGCAGGGAAGAGCACGCGAGGCGCTCAAAGCCGGTCGACCGCCGCTTGAGTCGCCTGGACGGCCTCCGGTCAACCGGCGTGAAGAGCGACAGCGATTTTGGCGGCTGATCGCCGAGGGATTGTCGAGCGAGGACGCCGCTGTCGCGTGCGGCGTGTCGATGCCGCTGGGACCACGCTGGTTTCGTGAAGGTGGCGGTATGCCGCCGATCAGCCTGGATCCGCCGTCAGGTCGCTATTTGTCGTTCGCCGAGCGCGAAGAGATCGCCATCTTGCGCGCGCAAAAGTGCGGAGTACGGGAGATCGCCCGCCGGCTGGGGCGGGCCCCGTCGACGATCTCGCGGGAAATGCGGCGGAATGCGGCCACCCGCGGCGGCCGCCTTGACTACCGGGCCTCGGTCGCGCAGCGGCATTGCGATCGGCAGGCGCGGCGTCCCAAACCAAGCAAGCTCGCCACGAACCCCCGGCTTCAGCAATACGTTCAAGCAAGACTCTCCGCCGAGGTCACCTCGGCGGACGGCACTGCGACACCCGGCCCGCAAACCCGGTGGATCGGACGGCGTCACGGGCGTCGTCAGGACCGGCGCTGGGCGACATCATGGAGCCCGGAGCAGATCGCGAACCGGCTCAAGGTCGACTTCCCCGAGGACGAGACGATGCGAATCTCGCACGAGGCCATCTATCAGGCCCTGTATATCCAGGGCCGGGGCGGGCTGAAGCGTGAGCTGACGGCCTGCCTGCGCACGGGCCGCGCGCTACGGGCGCCCCGGGCCCGGACCCGCCACCGGGGCAAGAAATTCGTCACCGAGGAAGTGCTGATCAGCCAGCGGCCTGCCGACGTTGCCGACCGGGCCGTCCCCGGGCACTGGGAAGGCGATCTCATCATCGGCCTGAACAGATCCGCGATCGGCACGCTGGTGGAGCGGAGCACCCGCTTCACCATGCTGCTGCACCTGCCCCCGATGGAGGGCCACGGTGATGCCCCGCGGCTGAAGAACGGACCGCCACTGGCCGGCCACGGCGCCAAGGCAGTTCGCGATGCCATCGCCGCCACCATCACCACGCTGCCCGCGCAACTACGCAGGTCATTGACCTGGGAGCAGGGTTCTGAGATGGCCCAGCATGCGCAGCTGCGCATCGACACCGGCCTGGAGATCTACTTCTGCGATCCACACAACCCCTGGCAGCGCGGCACCAATGAAAACACCAACGGCCTGCTGCGCCAGTACTTCCCCAAGGACACCGACTTGAGCCGGCACGCTCGACTTGGAAGCCATCGCGGCCACACTCAACGCCCGCCCTCGAAAGACCCTCGGCTGGAGAACCCCCACCGAGGCCTTCAACGATCATCTAAAATCACTTCTGAGCAGCAGTGTTGCGACGACTCCTTGAACCCAAGCAATACACATCTTTCCGGTTCACCACCCATCTGCTGGCGGCCGGCATCGACGCCTCCATCGGCACGGTCGGCGACGCGCTCGACAACGCCCTGATGGAATCGCAGATCGGCCTCTACAAGACCGAGCTGATCAAGCCCCGAGGCCCGTGGCGCAGCCTGGCCGAGGTGGAACTGGCCACTGCCGAATGGGTGGCCTGGTTCAACAGCACCCGCCTGCACTCAGCCGTCGGACACCTCCCGCCCGAGGAGTTCGAGGCGATCTACTACGCTCAACACCACCCCAACGAAGCCCTAGCAATCAACCGCTGAGATCTCCATCAAAGCCGGGGCGGTTCACTGGAGTACTAGGGGGCAGAACGGGACGGTCGCGGCCCGGCACCGTGGAGGAGGGTGTCGATGATGCGCGCCGCGAGCGTGTCGGGGTCGGCGCCTTCCGCGTTGCCGTGGAGCGATTCGCCGATGAGCGCGTAGTAGACCCTGCGCACCCAGTCGAGGTCGGCCTTTTCGTCGATGAGCCCGTCGTTCTGGGCCCTGCGCAGGGCGAGGGCGCAACGGTCGTTGATGTCGCGCTGCAACAGCGAGGCCTCGCTGCCCGGCTCCGAGGGCAGGGCCAGGGCGAAGGCCCAGGCGCTCTTCACCTCCAGCACGTTCGCGGTGATCCTGTGCATCGCGACGAGGGGCGGCGCGGTGTCGGGCCTGCCGTCGTCGATGGCCCTGACGAGCTGACGGGCCGCTGAGGTGGCGAGCGCGTCGGTGAGCGCCTGCCGGTTGGCGAAGCGCCGGTGGATCGTCGTGCGCGCCACGCCCGCCGCGGCGGCGATCTGTTCCATCGACGCGCCCGGGTCTACGGCGAGCACGCGTTCTGCCGCCTCCAGGATCGCGCGGACGCTGCGTTCCGCGTCCGCGCGCAGTGCTTTCTCACTCATCATGCCTCCGGTATAGCGCGCCTATCCTGCAGAATCCTACAACACTGATGCAACAAAACGACTAACTGCATCATCGCTGTTGCAGATTCACTAGCTTTTGGTACATACTCCTCTCAGTTGCTCCACCGAACTAAGGGGAAGACATGAACCGCACCGCTCTCGTCACCGGCGCCTCGTCCGGTCTCGGCGCCGAGTTCGCCACCCAGCTCGCCGCCCAGGGACACGACGTGATCCTCGTGGCCCGCTCGGGCGACCGACTGGCCGCGCTCGCCGAGCGCCTCGTCGCCGACCACGGCGTGCGTGCCCACGTGCTGGTCCAGGACCTCGCGAGGCCCGACGCCGCCCGGCGCGTGGCCGAGCAGGTGACAGGCCGCGGTCTGCACGTCGACCTGCTGGTCAACAACGCGGGTTTCGGCACGTGCGGCCGCTTCGAGGAGATCTCGACCGAGCGTGACCACGAGCAGTTGATGGTCAACGTGGTCGCCCTCGTGGACCTCACCCACGAACTCCTGCCCGGCATGCTGGCGCGCGGCGGCGGCTCGGTCATCAACGTGGCCTCGAACGCCGGGTTCCAGCCTTCGCCGTACTTCGCGGTGTACGGAGCGTCCAAGGCGTTCGTCCTGAACTTCGGTCTCGCGCTCCGTCAGGAGTACCGCAAGCGCGGCATCCGCGTGCTCACCCTGTGCCCCGGCCCGGTCGAGACCGGCTTCTTCGAGGCCATCGGCACCCGCAACGCCGCCGTCACCGGCTCGTTCACCACGCCGGAGCCGGTCGTGCGCGCCACGCTGCGGGCGCTGGAGCGCGGGCGCGGATACGTCGTCCCCGGGTTCGGCAACGCGCTGGGCGCGCACCTGACGCCGCGCCGTCCCCGCACGCTAGTCGCGGCGATCGCCGAGCGCGTCACCCGCAAGGTCCTGGTCGCCGAGGGCAAGGCTCCGGTCGCCTCCGCCGAGCGGAGCGCGGCGTGAAGCTCTCCGCTCCCCTCGCCGCGGGCTCGGCGATGCTGCTCGTCGGCACCTCGACCGGGGTGTCGGCCACCGTCGCCGCCTACCCCGTCTTCACCGGCCAGGCCCTCCGATACGCGCTCGCCGCGGTGATCCTCCTGCTCGTCGTCCGTCGTCAGCGGCTCCCCCGCGTCCGGCTGAACGCGCGTGACGTGCTGCTGCTGTTCGCGCTGGCCGGCACCGGCCTCGCCGGGTTCGAAGGCGTCACCGAGCAGTGCCGGCCGACACCCGTCGTCTTCGCCGGCTACGACCTGGACGACAGCCTGGCGCCCGGCAGCACCTGGTCCTTGGCCGGCGGAGCGCGGAACGTCCACTCGGTGTCGTGCTGGGCGTTCTTCGCGGTCAGCCGGTAGGTACCGGAGCCCTCGGGCAGAGTGAACACCCAGGTCCGCGGCCCTGGTCCGCAGCGCCTCGACGACCGGCCCCAGCGGGAACGGCTCCCGGATCTGGCCACACCATGCGTGCAGGATCCGCCGTCCGGAGAGCTCCGGGCGGCTCAGCAGCTCAGCCACCAGGCGGGACTTGCCGATCCCTGCCTCACCCTCGACCACGACCACCGAGGGCGGCACCGTCACGGCGGTGATCAGCCGCCGCAACTCCGCGTCGCGCGCCACCAGAATCGGAGAGACCACCCGGCCCAGAGTCTTGCGCCCATCCGTGCTCATCCGCCTCGCATCCGGTCACCGACCTCAGCCGGTCGGCCCCCGGTCATGGTGACGACATTCAATCCCCTTGCTTGACGAATGTCACCTATCGCACCGAACGCGACCTCTGCCTACGACGTCACGGTCCCGGCCAGTACGGGCTGAATAGGTGGAACTGGTTCGGCAGGCCCGGCAGGTAACGCGCGTTGTCGGTGTTGTAGAGCGGCTTTGTCACTCCCCCGAAGCGTGGAGACGGTTCTATGCCACAGCGGTCCACAGCAGGGCCGTTGACGCTTACCTCTTGGGGATCATCCGCTGCTCGAATGTGACGGGCGGCAGTCCGCAGGGACAGCATCACTACCGACTTGTCCCCGCCGATGGTCCACGTTTCCGCCGTCAACTACGCGACCGTTTCTGCCGGCCGCACAAGGTGGCCAACCGGACGCCGACCGCCATGGAGGAACAGGTCGCGGCCTGCCGGCAGGCCCAGCGACGCGGACCAGCGCACATCGCCGCGGCGACCGGCGTGCCCGAGCGGACAGACCCGCTCCTCGCCGCCGGCCTCGGACAGGCGGGTGGCCTGCTCGGGTGCCAGGTCCAGCAGGCCGCGCACCGAGTCGGCGGTGCGCTTGGTGGCCACCGCCTCCAGCGCGCCGGAGGTGGCGAAGATGACGATCAGCAGCGCGCCGTCGAAGACCTGCCCGATCGCCGCCGCGCCGATCGCGGCGACGACCATGAGCAGGTCGACGTCCAGGGTCTTGTCCCGCAACGCCTTGAGCCCGGACAGTCCAGGCTCCCAGCCGCCGGCGGCGTAGCAGATCAGGTACAGGCCCCACCACAGCCACGAGGGCGCGCCGGACAGCTGGCAGATCCCGCCGGCGGCGAACAGCAGGGTGGCGGCCGTGGCCCAGCGCACCTCGGGCAGCGACCACATGCCCGCCCGCCAGGCTGACCTTGCCGGCGCCGGGGCGGCGTCACCCGCCTCTGGCACGGGGAAGGTTCTCACGTGGACAGTCACCCTGGCAGCATATATGCGCAGTCACGCAGGTACGCAATCAGCAGGATAGCGGGATATGCTGACCACCATGCACACGTCGCTGCCCGACTTCGACATGCCGAACGAGGAACAGGTGCACCTGGCCGCCGAGTCGTTCCGGCTGCTGTCCGACCCCACCCGGATCAAGATCCTGTGGGCGTTGCTGCAGGGCGAGTCCAACGTCGCCTGCCTGGCCGAGCTCGCCGACGCCGCGCCCACCGCGGTCAGCCAGCACCTGGCCAAGCTACGCCTGGCCGGCCTGGTCAAGGGCCGGCGCGAAGGCACCTACGTCTACTACAGCGCCGCCGACGAGCACGTGCGCCGGCTGCTGGCCCAGGGCCTGTTCCACGCCGACCACATCGACCGCGGCGAAGACTCCCTCGCCGCCACCGGGCGCCCCGCCGGTGCCGCCTCGTGAATACCCGATCCCCGACGCCGAGTAGAACTGGCGCGGACTAGGCCGAAACCGTCGAACACCTGGCGAACGGCGTGGCATCCCCACATCAACCTAGGCTCGCCCGCATACTGGGGACACTCCCCTCCATCGTCAATCGCTTCACTTGCCCGTCAAGAGGGAGATCATGAGGGTTGTAGCGACATTCGGCCTACTCGCAGCCCTTGTCGCAAATCCCTGCACGATCGCGGCGGCCGCGCCCGTCCTGCCGATACCCGACCCTCCGATAGAGGAGGGCGACAGTGCCGATGACCAGACCAACCCGGAGGGAGCGGCAGGCCAGCCCGCAGCGCCGGCCGGGATCGGCAATTGGACGGGAGTCCAGATCAGGCCACGCCGCCCACGTCAGGACAGTTACGTTCGCGTGCAAGTACGCTGCCCCGCCAAGGCCACCGACGCAATCGTGGCCGCCAAACCCTTCAACCCGCCAGGCTCGAGGACGTTCCGCACACAGCTGGGCGTCGGGATGAGGAACAACCGGGGCTTCGACAAGATGTACCTCGCCTACGACGCGCTCCTCGGCTGGCGCAGGGTCACGCTGAAATGCGTGAAGGTCACCATGCTGGAGCACCCTCGCAGGAGAGTGATCGAGGTGGTCAGCCGATCCGACACCTACGTCTTCGTCCGAAGGTTCGAGCCGGGCAAATTCTGACCGGATCATCACCGTGTTCAGATAGGTGACGGCCCGGAACTTCTACAGCTCCGGCTGGCCGCCAGTCAGTTGATCGGTGGGTACGGCGGCGAGCGCAGTTCACCAGGGGCGGGGGCCGAGCACAGGATGCCGGCCCGACTCATGGGTCCTTGCCGTCCTGCTCGTAGCACCGTATACCCCTACTCGGCAATGCTTGGAGGTCCCGAAGTGTCGCCCCTGTGTCGAAGTGTCAGACAGGCTTCAATAACTTGAACATCGATGTTCGAGTTATTGGAAGGGTGGCGCGTGGTACGCGAGAAGCACTGAGAGAGGGACGAGCATCGGCAACGGGCGATTCGCCCCGAGGCCTGCAAGGGGTGCCTCTGCGCCCGCATCAGACGATCCGCCCCAAGAGCAGGCTTGGCGTGGCACACCCGGCGCAGCGGTCAGCCAACAACCAGGATGGGCAGCGCTTCACCGACGCGCCCTTCCCTCTCCTGACCGAGAATCAGGACCGCCACCTGCCGGTCCGCCTCATCGAGCGGTACAGAGCACGGTCGGCCAGAGCAGTCGCACCGGTCGCCTCAGGCGACGGAATCGCCGCTTCTCACGATGGGCCAGGGCCGGCCTCGCTGTCGAACCCCTTCCCGGCGGCCCATCATGCGTGGCGCCATGCCCCTGGGGGACGGCACCATCGTCGTTCTGCTGCTGGCAGGACTGATCTTCATGGCGGCCCTGGTGCTGGGGGTATGGAAATACCTGCAGATGATCCACTCGGAGCACCACAGGGCTCACCTCTATGTGGACATAGCGCATCGTGCCGCCCTGCTGTATTCGTTCGCGACCTTACTGATCGCCGTCTTCGTCGAGCTGAGCGGCTGGCCGGCGCGGCTTCCTGCTCAGAGACGCCGGGCCGGCCGAGCTCTTGCATGCCATCCGGGTGGTCGCCGCCGGAGAGTCGCTCCTCGCGCCGCGGATCACTCGACGCCATATCGGCCAGTTCACCGCGCGACGAACAACTGCCCGGGCCGGGGAGGACCGGCTCGCGGTGCTGACCGAGCGCGAGCGCGAAGTGCTGGCCCTGGTGGGACGGGGCCTGAGCAACCACCAGATCGGTGCCGAGTTGTTTCTCAGCCCGGCCACCGCACGCACCCATGTCAGCCGCGCGATGACGAAACTGGGTGCGCGCGACCGTGCGCAACTGGTCGTCATCGCTTACCGAACAGGACTGGTCAGCCCTGCGATGTAAGGCACGGCCACGCCGCGTTCGCGCAGCGACTGCGCGTCGATGATCACGTCGTTGCCGAACACCTTGGGCTACCCGCCGTGGCGCATCGACTTGGACATTGCGCCTGCCGATAATCACATCCGCCCAGGTCATGGCCATCTGGAGGCTTCGCGTCGCGGCGCGAGCTCCAGCCACCGGGAGAGGGCGAACGCATACGGCATGATGATCGGCCGTGCTCCTTCGTCCGACCCATCTCACCGTCACGAACACGTTCGCCGCGCTGCGACTGCTGCCCATGAGCGATCGGGACAAGGACATCGAGATCCTCGCCCTGCGCACCAGATCACCGTCCTCGAACGCCAACTCGGCGCCGACACCGAACTCAGATTCGCTCCCGAGGACCGGGCCTTTCTCGCCGCTCTCCTGACCTCGCTACCCCGCGAGGTCCTGCGCCGGCTGCGGCTGCTCATCCAACCGGACACCGTCTTGCGCCGGCATCGCGATCTGATGAAAGTGCGTCATGCCCGTACCTGTCGGCCGAAGCGGCCTGGCCGCCCACTGAAGTTGCGCCGGAACTCTGGCGAATAGCCTCGTCGTCCCATGCCACTCTCCTCTCATCAAGTGGCACAAGAATCCAGTAACCCACCTCCACTCAACCCGGGACACACCAGTCCGTAGGTGTCCTGACTGTTGTGGCAGGACTGTCGCCGATCCAGCGCGTGGACGGTTCGCCGGCCCCGGAGAAACGGAGAACCGGTCAGCCCTTCAGATCTCCCGTGAAGCGCGGCTCCCGCTTGGCGACGAACGCCTCGATGCCCTCCATGGCGTCAGCGGTGGCAAAGAGACGGGAGAGCACGGCTTGCTCGGTGGTCAGCGCCGCGCCGAGCGCCTGCTGGACGCCGTCGTCGATGAGCCGTTTGGCCTCCCGAACGGCGATCGGCGCGGCCGAGGCCAGCCGTCCGGCGAGTTCCGTCGCGGCGGGCAGGAGCTCGTCCGCGGAGGTGACCTGGTGCAGCAGCCGGTGCCGGTCGGCTTCGTCGGCGCGCATGATCCGGCCCGTCATCACGAGTTCCTTGGTCGCGCGGATGCCGATGGCCCTGGACAGCCGCTGCGTTCCGCCGCCACCGGGCAGCAGGCCGAGCTTGACCTCGGGCAGGCCGAACCGGGCGGACTCGGAGGCGACGATCAGATCGCAGCACAGGGCCACCTCGAAGCCGCCGCCCAGCGCGTACCCGTTGACCGCGGCGATCGTCGGCTGGGGCAGCTGTTCCAGCTCGTCGAACACCGCCCTGGACATGCGCTGGTAGGCGTCGAACTCGGCCTGCGTGGCGCCGTGGTACTCGCCGATGTCGGCGCCCGCGATGAAGCCGCGCCCGGTGCCGGTCAGCACGAGCACGCGTACGTCCCGGCGGCCGCGCAGGTCGCGCAGGTAGTCGCCGAGGGCGGCGACCATCGACTTGGACAGCGCGCCGAGCGCGTCCTCCCGGTCGACGCGGAGGGTGGCGACGCCGCCCTCCGCGGTCTCGACCAGGTTCTCGTGGATTCTCACCTGGCCGCCGCCGCCTCGCGGAGCGCCGCGATCTCGGCGGCGGACAGGACCTCGCCCAGCACCTCGTCGGTGTGCTCGCCCACCAGCGGCGGCGCCTGGCGGAGCTGCCACGGCGTCTCCGACAACCGGATCGGGCAGCCGATCAGTTCGAGCTTACCCGCGCGCGGGTGCTCGACCTCCACGATCAGGTCGTGGCCCTGCTCCCTGAGCTCGTCCACGGCCTCGCGGGTGCTGCGTACCCGGGCGCACCACAGCCCCGCGCCGAGCAGCGTCTCGACCAGCTCGCCGGCGGTACGGCCCGCCGTGACCGCCTCCAGCCGGTCCTTGATCTCGTCCCGGTCGGCCCAGGCGTCGAGCTCGTCCAGTGCGCTGACGCCCAGCGTCCCGGCGACCTCGGCGACCGGGGCCATGGCGATGGCGATCCAGCCGTCCGCGGCCCGGTAGACACCGAACGGCGCGGACAGCCACGCCTGCCCGATCCCGGCCCGCGAGCGTTCCCAGTTCTGACCCTGGTTGACCATGGCGGAGATCTCCTGGCACTGCAGGGCGATCGCGGTGGAGTAGAGGTCCACCTCGACCCGCTGGCCGAGGCCGTGCCTGGCCTTGGCGAGCAGCGCGGCGAGGATGCCGTTGGCCAGGCAGAGCGCGGTGGAGGCGTCCACGATGGAGGTGCCCGCGGGGGTGGGCGGGTCATCCGCCCGCCCGCCTGCCGCGGCGAGCCCCGACATGGCCTGGATCAGCAGGTCCTGGCCCGGTCGCTTCTCCTTGGCGAAGACCGTGTCCTGCCCCCAGCCGGACCCCGAGCAGTAGATGATGTCGGGCTTGACCGCCTTGAGGTCGTCGTAGCCGAGCCCCAGCTTGTCGAGGATCCCGGGACGGAAGTTCTCGACGACGACGTCGCAGGTGGCCGCCAGTTTCAAGAGCGCGTCCCGTACGGCGGGCGCCTTGAGGTCCACCGCGACGGACCGTTTGTTGCGGTTCATCGCGAGGAAGGCGGCCGACTCCCCGGCGACCAGGTCGCCCATCATCTCCAGGCCGCGTTCCCACTCCCCGTCGAGCCGTTCGACCTTGATGACGTCGGCGCCGAGATCGGCCAGCAGTTGCGTGCCGTACGGGCCGAGCATCATCTGGGTGAAGTCGAGGATGCGGATTCCTTCGAGTGCTCCTGGCATGGTTGCCCCCTAGTGCTGAGTTATGCCGGGTTGACGGAGGTCTGAGAACGGCCGAAGACCGCGAGAAGGACGGCGGGGACGGCGGCGATCAGCGCTGAGACGCCGAAGGCGAGGATCCACGACTGGGTGTCCTCCACGAGGTAGCCCACGAGGATCGGCGCGAAGATGCCGGAAAGATTGGCGATGAAGTGCACGAAGCCGGAGACGGATCCGTACCGCGCCTTGGGGATGACCGGCCCGATCAGCGCAAAGAACTGCGCGCCGACGATGTAGAGGACGAACACCACCAGGCCCATCAGGGCGACCGCCGCGCCGGTGGAGGTGACGATGCCCACCGGGGTGAACGCGAGCGCCACCACGATCAGCCCGATGACCACGGTCCACTTGCGCGCGGCGAACAGGCCGACCCTGCGGCCGAGCGCGTCGGTGAAGATCCCGCCCAGCGCCAGTCCGACGAAGCCGGCCACCCAGGGCAGCGCGCCGGCCACGGCCAAACCCTTGAGGTCGACGCCGTGCGCCTCCGTCAGGAAGATCGGGAACCAGGTGAGGAAGGTGTACAGCACCCACGAGTAGCCGAAGTAGCTCAGGGCGGTGGTGAGCACGAGCGGCTTGCGGAGGTAGCTGAGCAGGGAGGCGTTCTCGCCGCCCGCTCCCCCGTTCCGGCCGGCGGCGAAGTCCTGGGCGGCGGCGAGTTCGCGCTCGTCCGCGGCCATTTCCTCGACCTCGGCCGCAGAGACCCTGGGGTGTTCCGCGGGACGGTCGCGGACGACCGTCCACCAGCCGATCAGGAAGCAGATGCCGAGCGCGCCCAAGATGATGAACGGCGCCCGCCAGCTTCCGCCGAACGCCTCCATGAGCGCCACGACGAGCGGGGTGCCGACCGCGCCGCCGAGCGGGGTCGAGGCCTGGGACAGGCCGAGCGCGGTGCCGAGCCGACGCTGCGGGAACCAGTTCGACATGGTCTTCGCGGTGACGGAGGCCTGCGGCCCCTCACCGAAGCCGAACAGAAAGCGGATGACCATGAAACTGGCCGTGCTGAACCCGGCCGCGGTCAGCGCCGTGAACAGCGACCACCAGCCGATCGCCCAGGCCATGACCTTGCGCGGGCCGAACTTGTCCGCGGTGAAACCGCCGACGAAACAAAACGGCGCGTACCCGACGAAGAAGATCGCCGAGATCCAGCCCCAGGTCGCCTTCGAGAAGCCGAACTCCGCGATGATCAGCGGCGCGGCCACGCCGATCGCCGCCCGGTCCGCGTAGTTGAGCCCGAGGACGAGGAAGTTCGTGGTCAGCACGTACCAGCGGTAGCGCAGACCCTCCTTCGTCCTCACGTCAGTCGCCGACATTCCTGCTCCTCACCGACCAGTAGCGGTCGCGTACCTCGCGCCTGTTGATCTTTCCTGTGCTCGACATGGGCAGTTCGCCGACCAGGTCGACCTTCACGGGTTTCTTGTAACCGGCCAGCCGATCGCGGCAGGCCTGGACGACGTCGTCGCCGGTGAGCCGGCTGCCCGGCGCGACAACCACGGCGGCGGCCACGGCCTCGCCCCAGCGCTCGTGCGGGATGCCGAACACGACAACCTCTCTCACGTCGGGAAGCTCGGAGATGGCCCGCTCGACCTCGCCCGGATAGACGTTGAACCCGCCGGAGACAATCACGTCGCGGCGCCGGTCGACCAGGTGGAGGTAGCCGTCCTCGTCGAGCCGGCCGATGTCGCCGGTGCGGAACCACCTCTCCTGGTCGAGCACCTCGGCCGACTGTTCCGGCCGGTTCCAGTAACCGGGCATGACGGACGCGCCCCGGACCGCGACCTCGCCGATCCCGCCCACCGCGTCGATGATCTTGATCTCGACGCCGGGCACCGGCCGGCCCGCCGAGGTCAGCCGCGGGTCGCCGGCCCTCATGTGGGCCTCAGGTGGCAGCACGGTCAGCGGGGCTAGCGCCTCGCTCAGGCCGTAGCACTGGTAGAGGACCTTGCCGAACGCTCCGGCCGCCCGTACCGCCGAGGGCGCCGAGATCGCCGCCCCGCCGTACGGCACGGCGCTCAAGCTGCCGAGCCGGTATCTGCCCAGCTCGACCGCGGTGGTCAGCTCCTTGAGCATGGTCGGTACGAGCGGCAGCACCGTGGCGCCGAACTCCTCGACCGCGCCGAGCACCACGTCGGTCCCGTACATCGGCAGCGGAACCGCGGCGGCGCCCGAGAAGGTGTACGCCGAACCGATCGAACCGCCGAAATGGCTCATCGGCGCCACATGCACCACGACGTCGCCAGGCCCGCGCACCGGCAGCCGCGCCCTGATCGCCCCGACCATCGCCAGCCACTGCCGGTGGGTGACGATCGCCCCCTTGGGCTCGCCGGTCGTTCCCGACGTGTACATGAGCGCGGCGACATCGCCGGGATCGGGCTCTGGCACCTCGGGCAGCTCCGGTCCCGGCGCGGTCAGCTCGCCGAGCTCCGCGGCGGAGATGTGCGGCCGGTCCAGCGCGTCCGCGTGCTCCGGCTCGCAGACCACCAGGGCCGCCGCGCAGTCCCGCGCGATCCCGGCGATCTCCCTGCCGTGCAGCCGGTTGCTCACCGCCACCCTGACCAGTCCGGACAGGAACAGCGCATGCTCGATCTGCAGGATCTCCGCGCGGTTGCGCAGCGCGATGACGACCCGGTCGCCCGGGTTCATGCCCCGCCGACGCAGCCTGGCCGCGACCGCCGTGGCCCGCGCGCCGAGGTCGGCGAAGGTCAGCCAGGCCGAGCCGTCGTACACCGCCCGGTGGCCGGCGTACCGTTCGTGCGCGTTCCTGGTCAGCGCGGCGAGCGTGTTCACGACGCCCTCCACAGATCCTCGATCGCGGAGAGGATCTCCTTGTCCCCGGCTCCTGAGGTGATCAGCCGGTGCAGCGTCTCGCCGGCACGCTGCTGGAAGAGCGGGTATCCGGGGGTTCGGCCGCGGACGAAGGCCCGGTCGAGCGTGGTGAGCGTGTCGGCGAAGAAGCCGTGCGTCAGACGGTTGAGCTCGTCGTCGGTCCAGGCGGCCCGGTGGCCCGGCTGCCCGCCCGCGGTGGTGAACACTCCGGTCTGGCACTGCCTGGACACGACCCAGCCGGCCAGTTCCGCGGCCGCCGCCGGGTCCGCGCAGCGGGCGGAGACGGCCAGCCCTACGCCGCCGAGCATGGTGCCGTGCCGTACCGGTGAGTCCGTGAACCTGATCAGGTGCGGCCGGTAACCGGTGCGGGCGTAGTTGGAGTAGCCGAAGACGAACGGCACGTACGCGATCGGCTCGCCGCCGGCCATCGCGTCGAGCGTCTGGATCGGATCCCGGGCGAGCGAGACCGGATCGGCGACGGCCAGGAGCGTGCGCAGCAGGGCGAGCGCGCCGGCGGCGACACCGGCATCGATCCCGCTGTCGGGCCACCAGGCCGGCCTGCCGCTCGCACCGGAGGAGACGTCGCCGGCGACGTGCTGGCACAGCGAGAGCAACGTCGACCACAGATGCGTCGGATTCGCCGGCACCTGGGCCCTGACCTCACCCATCAACGAGATCGCCGCGTCGAGGTCGCGGGGCGGCTCGATCGGCAACAGATCAGGGCGGTGGGCGGCGACCTGCGCCGCCGCGTCCATCGGCAGCGCCCACAGCGCGCCGTCCAGCTCGTAGCTGCGCAGGCTCGGTCCCACGCTGTTGGCCCGCTGCTCGTCGATCACGCCGGCGGGCAGCAGGGTGTGGAGATCGACGAGCGCTCCCGTGGCCGCCGCCACCCCGACGTGCGGATGGTCGATCGCCACCAGGTCGTACCGGGCGGCCAGCTCCGTGATCGAGGTGTCCTCGAACTCCTGGAGCGACCTCGCCTCCCACTCGACCGTCAGATCGTCGCGATCCTTGAGGAAGGCCGCGGTGGCCGCCTCGATCGAGTCGACTCCACGGGTGTGGTTCCAGGTCATCCCGCGTAGATGTGGCATCCAGCTGTCCAATCGAGGTTACGGTCGTCCGGTCGAGGCGCGTACGACCAGCTCGGGGGGCGGTTCTGTGAGGAGGAAGCCGTCGTCGGGTCCGCCGAGGTCGCCGGCGATGATGAGCTCCGCCGCCTGCCTGCCGAGGTCGCGCAGCGGCAGCCGTACCGTGGTCAGCGGCGGCGCGCCGTGCTCGACGAACCAGGTGTCGTGCAGCGCGACGAGCGACAGGTCGCCGGGCACGGCGAGCCCGTTCTCCCTGGCGGCGGCCAGTGCGCCGACGCAGACGACGACGTTGGCCACGAACACCGCCGTGGGCCGCTTCGGTACGGCGAGCAGCTCGGACATCGCGGCGTGCCCGGCGGCCGCGTCCCACTCCTTGAAGACCGTCCACTCGGGCCTGACTGGCAGGTCGTGCGCCCGCATGGTCCTGGTGAAGCCCTCGAAGCGGCGTATCGAGATGTCGGTGGCGCCGGAACCGCCGACGAATCCGATGTCACGATGCCCCAGCTCGATCAGATGCCGTACGGCGAGCGCGGCCGCCTCCTCGTCGGCCAGCCTGATCCCCTGGACCCCCGCCCGCGGCCGGTTGTTGACCAGGATCGTCGGCAGGAGCTTCGCGGCCCGGCTCGACAGCTCCTCCTCGGAGGCGAATCCACTGCTCTGCCACAGGAGCCCGTCGACCCGGCCCTCGCCGATCAGCCGGTCGAACGCCTCCGGCCGCGAGGACAGCTCGGTCGAGTCGGCCAGCAGCAGCACCTGACCATGCGCGGCGGTGGCCAGCTGCGCACCGCGGATGATCTCCGCGTGGATCGGATTGCTCACGTCCTGCACGACCAGCCCGATCGCGCCCGACCTGGCCAGCCGGAGGGCGCGGCCGGACACCTGCGGCACGTACTTCAGCTCGGCCGCCGCCCTGAGCACCCGCTGCCTGGTCTCCTCACGGACACGGAGGTTCGCGTCCCCGGTGAGAATGCGCGACACCAGCGACACCGACACGCCCGCCCGCTCGGCGACCGCGGACAGTCCGGGACGCCGCTTCACCGGCGCGTCACCAGATAGAGGTGGACCAGTGTGAGCACGACCTCGCCGCGCTGGTTGGTCACGGTCAGCTTCTCGTCGAGGAGACCGGCGTCTTCTCGCCGGGGGTTCGGCCGCATCCCTGTGATCTCCGCGGTGACCGTGATCGTGTCCCCGATGAAGACCGGTTTGACGAACCGGATGCGGTCGTAGCCGTAGCTCATCGACGCCGGGTTGATGTCACCGGCCATCATTCCGACGGCGATCGAGATGATCAGCGTCCCGTGCGCGATCCGGGCGCCGAACGGCTGGGTCGCGCACCACTCGGCGTCGACGTGGTGGGGGAACCAGTCGCCGGTCTGGCCGGCGTGCAGCACGATGTCCGACTCGGTGACGGTACGGCCCATGCTCTGCCGCCGCTCGCCGATCCCGTAGTCCTCGAAGCGCCGTTCGGTCACCTGCACGAGGTCGCCTTCCTTGGTATAACGTTTGCGCACTTACGCTAAAACGTTATACCAACGCGAACACGCCAACACAAGAGGTTCGCTGCTGCAATGCACGCCGCTTGATCATGGCAGGCGAACGGCCGGTTCCGGCCCGTCCCCGCCTCGTGGAGGGTTCAGCATGCGCGCACTCCGCAGATCGACGGTCGTCGCGGCCGTCCTGGCCCTGCTCCTGGCCGTCGCCAGCACCGCCTCGGCCGACCAGATCTCCAACGGCGGCACCGTGTACCGATCCACCGCCCTCTGCGTCAACGTGGGGTCCACCATCAGCAACCCCGGCGGGGCCATCGAGTCCAGCACCACGGTCGACAGCCTGACCCGCATGTACGTCCCGGTCTGGAAGCAGTGGGTGGACGACGGCGCTGCCCGACAGGCTGCCGCTCATCGGCGCCGACGGGCATCCCACCCGGACGGATTCCGGCGCCGTCGCCACCGTCGACAGCGCGACCCTGTTCGGCCCGCCGCCCACCCGCCCGGCGGGTTAGGCCGGACGGCCGAGCCGCCCCGCGACGGGCAGCGTGAGGGTCATGGTCAGCCCTCCCCCGGGGTCTCCTCGGGGAGGAGGGTGCCGCCCATGGCCTCGGCCAGCCCGCGCGAGAGGGCGAGCCCGAGCCCGACGCCGGAGTGGTTGTCGCGGTCGCCGAGCCGCTGGAAGTGCTGGAAGACCCGGTCGTGCGCCTCGGGCGGGAGGCCGGGACCGCGGTCGATCACCCGGATCTCCACCTGGTCGCCGTGGCGGCTGGCGGTGATCAGGACCGGCTGCTCTGGCGGGCTGTGGCGGACGGCGTTCGCCATGAGGTTGACCAGCACCCGTTCCAGCAGGGCGGGGTCGGCGAGGATGTCGGGCAGCCCGGCTGGCACGTCGCCCTCGACGCGCTCGCGGGCCGGGCCGAGGTCGTCGACGGCCCGCGGCACGACCTCCTCCAGGGCCTTGGGCGCGAGGCTCGCGCCGAGCACACCCGCTTGCAGGCGGCTCATGTCCAGCAGGTTCGCCACCAGCGGCCCAGCCTGTCCAGCGACTTGGCGGCGGTGGCCGGCAGTTCGGCGCGGTCGTGCTCGCTCCACTCGACATCGGTGCTGCCCAGGCTCTCGACGGCGGCCCCGGCGGAGGCGCTCCGTGCAGGGGCGGGAGAACGGGTTCGGCCCGGCCTTCGAGGTGGGAAGGCCAGGCCGAGGGAGGTTGAGAAGCGGGGGACTACCACCTACCGAGGCCGCGCTGCGGGAGGGCGGCGGTGGGGGTGCACAGGCAGAAGCGGTCAGTGCGGTGGCGGCGGCCAGGAAGCGGCGTCGTCCGATCATCGGAACACTCCGGTGTGGCCTAGGGAGTAGCGTCCTGGCTGGGGGTAGACGCACAGGCCGTGCGGCCCGGCGCCCACCCTGACCTCGCGAATCAGCTTGCCGGTCGAGGTGTCGATCACGTAGACGGCCCTGTGGTAGCGGCCGCTCAGCCACAGCTGCCTGCCGTCGGCCGAGACGCCGCCCATGTCGGGTGACCCGCCGCCGGGGAGTCGCCACTTGGCGATCTTCTTGCGGGTGGCGAAGGAGACCACGGAGACCGATCCCTCGCCCCGGTTGGACACGTACAGGACGCGGGAGTCGCGGCTGACGTACAGGCCGTGCGCGCCCTTGCCCGTGCGCAGGAAGCCGGCCTTGGCGAAGGTGTGGGCGTCCACGAGCCACAGCCCGCCCGCGGCCATGTCCGCGCAATAGAACAGGGTGCCGTCAGGGGAGAGCTTCACGTCCTGCGGCATGTTCGCCGCTCCCACGTCGATGATCTTGACAACTTTCGCGGCTCGCCAGTCGATGGCCAGCAGTCGGCCGGAGAATTCGCAGCTGACCAGGAAGACGCTGCCGTCGGCGGTGAAGTCGCCGTGGTTGACGCCTTTGCAGGGCAACTCCAGGGAGTGGTCGAGTCTCATCGTGTGCGGGTCACGGAAGTCCAGCCGGTTGAGTCGTTCGGCCATCACCAGCGCGTACGAGCCGTCGGGGCTGAAGTACAGGTTATACGGGTCCTCGACGCGAACCGGCTTGCCGGGTATGCCGGTGAGCGGGTTGATCGGGATCAGTGTGTTGCCGTCGTTGTTGTTGACCCACAAGGTCTCAAGGTCCCAGGAGGGCACGACGTGCTGGGGGCGCCTGCCGACCCGAAACGTGTTGATGATCTTGTAGGTGGCCGGGTCGATCACGTCTACGGTGTTGTCCTGGCTGTTGGGCACGTACACCCGCACGGGAAAGTGCGCCACCACCGGGCTCAGCAGACCGGGACGGTCGTGGGCGTAGACGTCCAGCGCCGCGGCGGAGGACGCCGGAGAGTCGTGCGCCGTCAAGGGAGGCTTCGCGGGGATAGTCGGCACCGCCGAGGGGCCCGACGTCGTGCTGCAGGAGGCCACACCCGCGAGCACAATGGCCATCACAACAAGCAGCCGCATCGGCTCAGATTAGGGAGCCGATGACGACCGGAGGGATAAGGCACGGTGAGCGGAACGCTGACCCTTTGCCTGGTTACCATCCGCGCATGAATGTGCCGGCGACTACGACCGGCCTGCATCGCCTCGTCGCAGGTCAGGCACGCCGCCGCGTCCATGTTGTTGGCGGAAACGGCGACGGGCGATCTTCGGTCCACTCAGTGGACCGGCGGAAGCAGCCGCTCCCGCGGAGACAGAGCGGCCGACACCCGGATCGGTCAACTCCAAGCCGAGTGCATGCATCCAGTCGATCTGGGCACGCACCGCCTCGACCGCCTTCCGATCGGACAGATTCTCGGTGAACGGCAGGACCGACAGCAGCGCCAACCACGGCGGCTACAGTCCGAGAACGCCTCACGAAATCATCATCTGCGAACCACCCTCCCAATTCGTCGTCGATCCCGGCGCACACGATGACACCGAAGACGTCGTTCCCACTCAAAACATGACAAAGAGCGGCCCCGTGATCCCACTGGTGATCACGGGGCCGCCTCGCCCTTGCTCAGTTCGCCGACAGTGTCGCCATCGAGGATGCGGGGCTGTCGTGAGGTTGGTGGCGCGTTCTAGTCGGGCAGGCGGTCCAGGAGCCAGGTGGCGCCCTCTTCGGTGATCTCGGTGTGGCCGCGGTTGTCGCTGGCGCACAGGAAGTCGTCGAAGTCGCTTTCGTCCGGGGACAGCGCGTCGATGTCGGTGTACAGCTCGGCGTCGGTGACGTCGCGGACGGAGACGGCGCTGATGGACGGGACGAAGCAGTGCCCGGCGATCGGATTGTCGACGTCCAGGCCGAGACCGGCGGCTTCGGCGATCGCGTTGAGCGCGTCGGCGAGGATCTTGAACCCGGTCAGGATGCCGCCGGGCGCGCCGTCCACGCACGGGACGCCGGGCGCCTGCACCTCGATGACGTCGGGCGTCAGCAGGCGAAGCATGCCGGCCAGGGTCTCGGGCGCCTTGGGCTGGGTGCGCAGGTCGGTGCCGGTGATGAGGTCGCCGGTGCCCAGCAGCGCGCTCTCGCCGGCGCCGGTGCCGTTGCCCGCGCCGTTGCCCGCGCCGTCGGCGACGGCGAGCAGGCGCGGGATGCGCGGCCAGCCACCGACGGATTCCAGTTCGCGCAGGAACTGGGTGCGCAGCGGGTCGACGCCGGGCACGCCGTCGGTGCCGGGCAGGTGCCAGGCCAGCAACTGGCGGGCGGCCGGGCTGTTGAACAGGTCGGAGAAGCGCGAGTCGTAGGCGTTGATGTGGTGCGCGAACGCCTGGAGCGAGATCGGCACGTAGGCGCCGCGGTGCGGGGTGTCCCAGGAGAAGTACACGCCGACCTGGTGGTCGATGCGCTGCATCTCCATCCGGGCCAGGGCGTAGCGGGTGACCAGACCACCCATGCTGAACCCACCGGCCAGCAGGCGGCTGCCGCCGACCCGCTCGGCGGCGGCGCGGTGGATCGCCGCGGTGGCGGTCTGCGCGTTGTCGAGGATGGAGGCGCCGCGGTCGTCGTAGCCGATGATGACGACGTCCCGGCCGCGCCGGCGCAGCTCACTGATCAGCGGGAAGGCGCGCCGCTCCAAGCCGTCGTAGAGCTCGTCGATGTCGCTGGCCCCGGATCCGAAGCCGTCGGCCAGGAGCACCGGCCGGGTCAGGGCCTGGTTGCGTTCGCCGTAGTACACCCACGCGGTGCCGCCGGGCAGCTGCCAGCGGTCGCTCCACTCCGCGGCGGGCGGGGCGCTGGTGGTGGCGCCCGCCCTGGAGCTGGCGCTGGAGGACAGGACGACCGGCGGCGCGGCACTCAGGGCGCTCGCGATCTGCTGTTTGTTGATCACCCCAGAGTTATCACCATTAGTGGTCGCACGAACACCTAAAGCTATGATCTCGGCCGGCTCTTCGTTTGGTCCGCACAGGGCCGCAGTAGGGAGTCCACCGCTCCCACCTCGCCGGACGAGGACACCTCGGCCACGTAGCGATCCGGCTTGACCAGGACGAAGCGCCCTCGTGCCGCACCGCGGGCCGCCTCCAGACGCTCGCCGGCGTCCGCGATCGCCTGCCGCCCGGCTACGACAGGAGGCAGCCGTTCACCGAGCACGACGTCGATGCGCCGTACGGGCGCGAGGCCGCTGACCCATGACCAGTCGGACGCCGCACGTCTACCCCGGGCAGTGCGGCAGGTGGGCGGTGCCGCTGTCCCAGTACACCCACTCGGCGGCACCGCCCCTGGAGCGGACGTGGGTGCGGCGGTCTCGTAGAGCATCCGCCACAGCCTCTTCTCGCGCAGCGGGATACCACATCGGCTCTGCGCTGCTCGTCTCCCTCACCCCCGCTTCGGCTGCCGGCCGGTATCCACCGTTCGGCTGGTTTTCCGGTCAGCACGATGCACCGGGGAGCATGGCCGGCGGGACGATTCGGCGCGGGAGGCGCCGAACCATGCTTGAGCCATGGCAGTCATCGAGGTAACAGACCTCCGCAAGAAGTACGGCGACCTGACCGTTCTGGACGGTGTGTCGTTCTCCGTCGAGGAGGGCGAGGTGTTCGGCATCCTTGGCCCGAACGGCGCCGGCAAGACCACGACCGTGGAGTGCATGGAGGGCCTGCGGCGGGCTGACAGCGGATCGATCCGAGTGCTGGGACACGACCCCGTCAAGGACATGAGCGGGCTGCGTGAGGTGATCGGGGTGCAGCTGCAGCAGACGCAGCTCCCGGAGAATCTGAAGGTGTGGGAGGCGCTCGACCTGTACGCCTCCTTCTACGCCGCGCCCCGTGACTGGCGCGAGTTGCTGGCGGAGTGGGGGCTGGCCGACAAGCGCGACGCCCGGTTCGGGAAGCTGTCCGGCGGGCAGCGGCAGCGGCTGTTCATCGCGCTCGCGCTGGTGGGCAACCCCCGGGTGGCGTTCCTGGACGAGCTGACCACCGGGCTGGATCCGCAGGCGCGCCGTACGACATGGGAGCTCGTCAAGCGCATCCGGGCGAGCGGCGTGACGGTGGTGCTGGTCAGTCACTACATGGACGAGGTCGAGGAGCTGTGCGACCGCGTCGCGGTCATCAGCCAGGGCCGGGTCGTGGCCGTCGACACGCCCTCGGGACTGGTCGGCGGGAAGCAGCGGATGCGCTTCACGCTGATGGGCGGCGACCACACCGCGCTGGCCGACCTGGACGGCGTCCCCGGTGTGACCGGGGTGTCCAGGAACGGCGACGCGATGGTCGTCACCGGGTGGGGCGACTTCGCCGCCGCCGTGACCGCCTATCTGGCCCGCCACCACGTCGTGGTCGGCGAGCTGCGCATCGACCGGCGCACGTTGGAAGACGCCTTCACCGCCCTGACCGGCCGCTCCTTCGACTCCTGAGGAAAGAACGCCATGAAGAAGCTCGCCTTCGTCGAGACCAAGCTGCTCGTCCGGGAGCCCGGGGCGCTGTTCTCGTTGCTCATCCCGCTGTTCATCCTGGTGGTCTTCGGCAGCTCCATCGAGCCGGGCGACACGGTGCTGCTGCCGATGGCGCTGGCCATCGCGGTCGGGCTGGTCGGCCTGTACCTGCTGCCGACCACGCTGGCCACCTACCGCGAGCGCGGCATCCTGCGCCGGCTGTCGATCACGCCGGTGCATCCGGGCACTCTGCTGGCGGTGCAACTGCTGCTGCAGCTCGTCCTCGCGCTACTGGCCTGCGCGCTGCTGACGGCCGTCGCGGGCACCGTGCTCGGCGCTCACCTGCCCACCGCCGTCCTCTCCGTCGCCGCGGCCTTCCTGCTCGGTACGGCGAGCCTGTTCGCGATCGGCCTGCTGATCGCCGCCCTGGCCCCCAACGGCCGCTCCGCCAACGGCATCGGAGTCCTGCTCTACTTCCCGATGGCCTATCTCGCGGGGCTCATTCAGCCCGCCGACCAGATGCCCGCTATCGTGGCCCGCATCGGGGAGTTCACCCCGCTCGGCGCGTTCGGGGCGAGCCTGCGCGAGATCTGGGCGGGCAACGCTCCCAGCCTCCTGCTGTTGGGTGTGCTGGCCGCCTACGCCCTGGTCATCAGCATCGCGGCGGCCAAGTTCTTCCGCTGGGAGTGACGTGACCGGCCGGCTCGACCGTTGGGAACATCTGCTGGAGCGGCAGCTCGCCGTCCTGCCGTACCTGCTGCTCGTGATCCCCGCGGTGCTCACCCTGCTGACCGGCGGCCCGCTGTGGACCACCCTCGGTCTGAGCGCGGTCGCCGCCGCCTGGATCCGGTTCATGCCGCGCGGCGCCGTCTACGTGGCGGGGCTGGTCGTGCTGATCGGCGCGCTGTGCACGCAGGGGATGTGGTTCGCGAGCTTCTTCGGCTTCATCGGGTTCGTCCACTGCTGGCAGTACCTGAAGGGCAGATGGCGGTTCGCCGGTGTCACCGCCGTCGCGGCGATCACCGTCACCACGTACGGCGGCGGGCTGCCCGAGCGCACTCCCACGGCGATCCTCGCCTACCTGTTCTTCATCGCCGTCATCGTTGTCGCGGTCGCCCTGTTCAGCTTCGTCGGCGATGTCACCGCCGAGCGCAGCGCCGAACACAAGCGGATGGTGACCGAGCTTGAGGCCGCCATGAGCGAGAACGCCGGCCTGCAGGCCCAGCTCCTGGTCCAAGCCCGCGAGGCGGGCGTGCTGGATGAACGCCAGCGGATGGCGGCCGAGATCCACGACACCCTCGCGCAGGGCCTGACCGGCATCATCACCCAGCTCCAGGCCGCGCAGCGCGGCCAGGACTGGCGTCCGCACGTCGACCGGGCCGTACGGCTGGCCCGTGAGAGCCTGGCCGAGGCCCGCCGCTCCCTCCACGCGATCGGCCCCGGCCAGCTGGAGGCGGCGCCGTTGCCCGAGGCGCTCGCCCAGGTCGTCGCCCGGTGGAACGAGCTCACCGGCATCCGGGCCGACCTCACGCTCACTGGTACGGTCCGTCCCATGCACCCCGAAGTGGAGGAGACGCTGCTGCGCACCGCGCAGGAGGCGCTGGCCAACGTCGCCAAGCACGCGCACGCCTCCAGAGTCGGCATGACCCTGTCCTACATGGAAGACGTGATCACCCTGGACGTCCGTGACGACGGCATCGGCTTCGACCCCAAGCTCACCGCCTTCGGCTTGACCGCGATGCGCAAGCGCGTCGACCGGCTGGCGGGCGTCCTGGAGATCGAGTCCGAGGACGGCACCGGCACCGCGATCTCGGCGAGCCTCCCGGCGGTGCCCCGTGACTGAGCGCCCGATCCGGCTGATCATCGCCGACGACCACCCCGTCGTCCGCGACGGCATCCGCGGTATGTTCGCCGCCGACCCCGGCTTCGAGGTGCTGGGCGAGGCCGGCGACGGCGCACAGGCCGTCGACCTGGCCCGGGTCCTGGAACCGGACGTGATCCTCATGGATCTGCGCATGCCGACGATGGACGGTGTCACCGCCATCAAGAAGCTGGCCGAGCTGGGCCTGGCCGCTCGGGTGCTGGTCCTGACGACCTACGACACCGACCGCGACGTCATTCCCGCCATCGAGGCCGGCGCCACCGGCTACGTCCTCAAGGACACCGCCCCCGACGAACTCATCCGCGCGGTCCGTACGGCGGCGCGCGGTGAAGCCGTGCTGTCGCCCTCGGTGGCCACCCGCCTCCTCGGCCAGGTCCGTACCCCCGCCGACCCGCTGAGCGCTCGCGAGCTGGAGATCCTGCGGTTGATCGCCGACGGTCACACCAACCGCGAGGCCGCCGCGCACCTGTTCATCAGCGAGGCGACGGTCAAGAGCCATGTGCTGCACATCTACGCCAAGCTCGGCGTCAACGACCGTGCCGCCGCCGTCGCCACCGCCTTCCGCCGCGGCCTGCTCACCACCGACGACAGCCGCTGATGACGGTGACTCCGCCCTCGCCGGCTCCCCGACACCGCGTCCGACCTGGGGTTTCTCGGCTCTCGCCGGCCCCGGATCCCATGGTTGACCACGCTTGGTTGCTCTTGTGTGCGGATCGTGTACGGCAGTAGATCATTCAGACCGCCATCGCCAGTTCAGACCCCGGTGACGACCATCAGAAGATCAAGCCAGAAGGCCTGCGTGGTTCGGCGGTTCAGGTGGTGGGCGCGCCGGTCCGACTCGGCTGGCTGATGGGCCGTGTCTTCTGGGCGCCGGCCGCCTGAAGACCCTTGTATAAGTCAATGCTGATGAAGCGGACGATGGTCGGAGATGACCTGGTTCCAGCAGGCGATCGACTGCCGTGGTTGTGCTGGGTGTGCTTCAGCGCGGACTCGTCGTCCTCGCCCGGCAGCCCGAGCCCCACCGTGAGTGAGCCGCTTTGCGACGCCGTCCCGGCGCTCTGCGCACCACCGGGCCCGGCGCGGCCGGCTCGGCGCCGCGCCCGGCGACGGGAGCCACGCAAGAGCGTCATCGACGGCCGTCGGGCAGGTGGAGCGCGAGCGGTTCAGCCGCCGTGACGAACGGCTCCTATTGGATGGCCCACTGCTGGTCACGGTAGCTGCTGTTGCAGGTCCACAGGGTCGCCTTCTTGCCGGGCGTCGCCTCGCTGTGCGAGATGACCAGGCACAGGCCCGTCGCGGCGTTGACCAGCCGGCCGCCCTGATGGCTCCAGTACTGGACGGAGTCGCCGTTGCACGGGTTCTGGACGGCGGGCTTGCCCGGCTTGCCCTCGCCCTTGCCCAGGCACATCCCGGACGACTGGTTGACGAGCTGGCCGCCCTTGCGGATCCACTGCTGCTCGGGGCCGTTCGTGCAGGCCCACTGGATCACCGCCTTGCCCGCGACGGCTTCGCCGTGGGGGACGGCCAGGCACAGTCCGGTCGCCTGGTTCCTTACGGTCGAGGCACGCTGGGCAAGCGTGGGAGTGGGTGTGGGCCGTACGGTCGGCTCCTTGGGCTGTGGCGATTCCACGGGACGCGTGGGGGTGGGGGTGGGGGTGGAGGTGACGGTCCTGGTCACCGTGGGCGTCGGCGCGGGCCTGCGCTTCTTCCCGGTCGAGGTCGGGACCGGCTGCGGATAGACCGGGACCTGCACCGTCACCGTGGGGTTCGGGGCGGGCCGCTTGCGCTTCTTCCTCGCCGGAGCGGGCGTGGGCGTGGGGGTCGGTGTGGGGGTCGGCGTAGCGGCCGGGCGCGCGTTGTTCGCGAGCAGCGTGGTCTTGGGCGGCTCGTCCCGGCCGCCCAGCAGCAGCCATCCGGCGACCACGCCGATCACCGTCACCACCGCGATCCCGGAGATGACGGGCACCCGCAGGTCGCGCTTCTTCCTGGGCGCGGGCGGCCGCACCTGCGGTTGCTTCCGGGCAACCTCGGCGGGAGCGGACGGGGTGCCGCTGATCAGCAGCTGCTGCGCGTACTGCGCGGGCGGGCGGGCGGCCGAGTCCTTGGCCAGGCAGGCGGCAACGACGTCGCGTAACGCGCCCGACATCGTCCCCAGGTCGGGCTGGCCGCGCAGGATCCGGTCGAAGACGGCGGCGGGCTCGCCGTCGCCGAACGGCGGGCGTCCCGTCGCGGCGTGGACGATGGTGCAGGCCCAGGCGAACATGTCGCCCGCCGGGGTGAACTCGTCCGCGGCGATCTGCTCGGGGGCCGTGTAGGCCGGGGCGCCGCCGCGCGAGAGGCCGAACCCGGTCACGGTGGCGCCTTCCGGGCCCTGGATCACGTTGCCGGGGTGCAGGTCACCGTGGACGATCCCGGCGCCGTGCAGCGCGCCGAGCGCGGTGAGCGTCCTGACCGCGGCCTGGTCGAGCTCGTGGCCGCCCCGCGGTCCTTCGACCGACACCAGCTCGGCGAGGGACGGTCCGGGCACGAACTCGCCGGCCACGTACGCCCATTCGCCCACGCTGCCCACCTCGACCACGCGGGCGGTGCAGAAGGGCGGCAACTGGGCCAGCAGGTCGTACCCGCCGGGCGGCAGGAACGCGTGGATCGCCACGGCTAGGCCATCTGCCCGCCGCCCGCAGAAGACGCGCTCGCCCAGCCGTCCTTCGAGCCGGTACCCGCCGATCGCGACGGGGTCGTTGCCGCGTAGTGCCTGGATCATCGCCAAACCTCCGGAGGCCCAAAGCTAGCAACAAATGAGGCGGATGTGGCTAATGTTGACAATCTCCGTCAAACATGACCCGGGTGCCTTTATTGTTGTGCGCTGCGATCACCACGAATGGTTCGGAAGGGACAACAAATGCCCCCCAGGCTTGGCGCGACCCCCGAGGCACTTGAGACGATGGGCAAGACGTTCGCCCAGCAGGGCGAGGCGGCGCAGTCGATGAAGGCGGCGCTCGACGCCCAGGTCCAGCAGATCCCCGACGTCTGGTCCGGCGGCAACGCGGAGAAGTTCAAGGCGGCGTGGGAAACGTACAAGAAGACGTTCGACAATCTCCAGCGTGACCTGCAGGAAGCCCAGCAGGGCATCCAGAAGCAGAAGGCGGCGCTCATCGCCACCATGGGCGGGGGCGGCTGACCGGCGGGTCCCGCCGGACGAAGGAGCGGCGGCCTTCCCGCCGCTCCTCGCTCCTCAGGGCACGGCCACCTGCACGCGTTCCCACGTGCCGCCCCTGAACAGCAGGGCCCGGCCGGGCGGTCCGATCCCGGTGGCGACGCTGCGCGGGAGCTGGACGCCGAACAGGTCGCCCTGGCCTGGCTGGTTGGGCCGCAGCAGGAGTCCCGACCGGGTCCGCTTCATGGCCACAATGGGGCCCGAGTACATGTTGTCCAGGTCGTCGACGTTCCCGGCGCCGATCACGAGGTTCCCGCTGTCCCGCGACTCGCCGACGTGATCGGTGATCCAGTCCGCGAGCGGGCCGGAGTTCCCCAGCAGCTCCAGGTCGTCGATCAGCAGCGCGCAGCGGCCCGGTCCGGAGACGGCCTCGCGTACCCGCTCGGCGTCGGCGTCGCCGCCGAAGCAGGCCCGGACGCCCGGACGGCCGCCGAACTCGCGCAGGGGGCTGAGCCGCGGGGTGACGAGCACCGCCTGCCAGCCCCTGTCCAGCAGGCACGTCAGCATCGTGCACAGGGCCGTGCTCCTGCCCGACTTCGGCGTCCCGGCCACCACCAGCGCCGGGCCGTCCTCGCCGGTACGGAAGAACCGCTCGCCCAGCGTGTCGCCGCCCACCCCGACGACGACCGCGTCCAGGGGCGGCGCCTGGACGGCCAGCGCGAGCGTCTCGGCCAGCGTGATGCCGGACGGCAGCGCGTCCACGCGGAACGGCCGCCGCCCCGGCGGCAGGCTCCCGTGCCGGCCTTTCGCAGTACGCGCCACCTGGTGCAGGGCCGCGACCTGCGCCGTGCCGGCCGGATCGCGGTCGAGGAGCGCGACCTGCACCTCCCGCAGCTCGGACGTCGCGCGGAAGGCGCGGCCGGCGGGCATGTGCTCGGGGACGTCCCTGGTCTTCATCCCGACGTAGGTGTAGTCGGTCGGGTCGGTGAGCCTGAGCACCAGCCGGTCGTCGAAGAGCGTGGCGATCCGCCCGACCAGTGTGCTGCGGTCCCCCGTCAGCACCACCTTCACCCCGGCGCCCGGTCCCTCCTGGAAGATCTGCATCCACTGGTCGATCAGCACGCCGTGGTCGACGGACTCGAAGGCCGCGTGGAAGCCCTCCCAGCGGTCGAAGAGCACGAGGACGTAGGGCAGCCGCTCCTCCGGCCGCACCGCGGCCCGCTGCTCGGTGACGTCGGCGAAGCCCTGCGCCGACAGCACCTGCTGGCGCTCGACGATGGTCTCCAGGAGGCGCTTGGTGAGCCGTGCCAGCCGGTCGGGCGAGTCGCGGCCGACGACCGCGCCGCAGTGCGGCATCCCGGCCAGGGGCAGCAGGGCGTTGTTGCCGCAGTCCACGCCGTACAGGTGCACGTCGGACGGGCCGCACAGCAGGCCGGCCGACGCGGCGATCGCGCGCAGCACGGTCGAGCGCCCGGTACGCCCGCCGCCCACCACGAGCAGGTGCCCGGCCGCGGCGAGGTCGTAGTACTCGGTCCGCCGCGACTGCTGGGACGGCAGGTCGGCCAGGGCGAACGGCAGCCGCAGCGCCCGCCCGTCGGAGGGCGGCAGCTCGGACATGGTGACGAGCTCGGGCAGCGGAGGCAGCCACGGGCTGCGCGCACGTTCGAGCCCGAGCTGCGCGGCCGCCGCGCCCACCGCCTCCACCAGCACCGACAGGTCGGTCAGCATGGTGGCGTCGTCCTCGTCGCCGCCCGCCGGGGCCGCGGGCAGCGCGACGCCGAGGTCCTGCCAGGCGACCGGATCGACGCGCACCTCCCGCGCCGCGGCCCGCCCCTGGCCCGGACGCCTGCCGCCGATCCGGGCCGACTGCACCGCGTGCAGCGAGGAGGCTCCTGACCTGATGAAACACCGTCCCGGAGTGGTCTTCGAGATCGCGGCGGCGTTGCGGGAGTCGATGACGTCCATGGACTCCTCGTTGCTCGTCACGCGCAGCGCGATCCGCAGGTTGGTGTTGGCCGCGATGTCCGGCGTGACCACGCCGCCGGGGCGCTGCGTGGCCAGGATCAGATGGACGCCGAGCGACCGGCCGCGGCGGGCGATGTCCACCAGGCCGAGGATGAAGTCCGGCAGCTCGGTCACCATCGCCGCGAACTCGTCGATGACCAGGAGGAGCCGGGGCATCGCCGCCAGCGGCCGGCCCGCGTCGCGGTAGTCGTTGTAGTCCTCGATGTCCTTGGCGTCCGCCCTGAGCAGCAGGTGCTCGCGCCGCCTGAGCTCGGCGGCCAGGGACTCCAGCGCCCGCTCGGTGAGGTGGCCGTCCAGATCGGAGACCATGCCGACGGTGTGCGGCAGCTTGGCGCAGTCCTTGAACGCGCTGCCGCCCTTGTAGTCGATGAGCACGAAGTTCATCTCGTCGGGCCGGTTGTGCACCGCGAGCGAGGCGATCAGCGACTGCAGCAGCTCCGACTTGCCCGCTCCCGTCGTTCCCGCGATCAGCCCGTGGGGGCCGTCAAGGCGCAGGTCCACGCTGTGGAGCCCCTCCGCGCCGACGCCGATCGGCACCCGGGTCGTCCGGCCCCCTTGCCACAGGAGGTGGATCTGCTCGGGGCGGGGGTCGGGCATGCCGAGCAGGTCCAGGAGCCGGGCGGCGGACGGGATGACGGAGTCGGCGTCCTCCCGGCCGATGTCCCGCAGGGGCGCGATCGCCCGGGCCAGCCGGTCGCACCACTCCACGCCGACCTGGTCGCCGACGGCCTCGGGCGGCACGTCGTGCTGGGCGCCGCCGCGCAGCCGTACCAGGCCGGGGCGCTCGTGCTCGCAGACGGCCACGAGCGTGCACTCCTCGGGCAGAAGCCGCTGGTCGTCGTCCACGCAGAGGGCGTAGATCCCCACCGTCGGCCCGAGCTGCAGGATCTGCGGAACTCCGGGCAGCCCGCGCAACGCGCGGGCGCCGTCCAGCACCACCAGCACGTTGTACGGCTGCGCGCTGGCGTACCCGCCGGACGGCCCCTGCCCGAAGGAGAAGAGCGCACCGGCGTCGGGCGACCGGTGGCGTTCCCTGCGCGCGTTGATCTTACCGATCAGCTCGCCGATCCGCCGTGCGGCCGAGTCGGGGTCGTTGCCGACCAGGGCCACGCACTCCTCGCCCTCCCGGGGCACGCAGTGCGGCAGCCACCGGACCCAGTCCCAGTTCGCCACGCCCTGCGGGTCGGCGCTGAGGACGACGACCGCCAGGTCGCGCGGGCTGTGCAGGGCCGCCGCCTGCGCGACCAGCCACCGCGCCAGCGACCGGGAGCCGGCCGGCCGGCCGGTCAGGCCCACGACCCCGGCCTCGGGCAGCGGCAGCACGACGGGCACCGCGTGCGACACCGGAACCGGCGGCTGCTCCTTCACCGCGGACATGACGCCCTGCTCCGGGACAAGCTCGATCTTGGACGGCAGGTCGGCCAGCCCGACCCGCAGGTGCAGGGTGTCCGGATCGTGCAGGCGGCGCTCCCAAAGGCGCTGACGCGGGCCGACGGCGTTCAGGAACACCTCGGCGGGGTCGGGGAACTCGGCCCGGCGATCCCGCTGGTCGGCCCGGCGCAGCTCCTCCAGCCGCTGCCCGAAGGCGGCCATGCGGGCCTGGTACTCCTTCATGGCCTGGCGGTACTGTCTGCGCCCGTACCGCCGGTCGCTCCACCACTGCGCGACCATGGTGATCGGCGTCAGGAGCGCCATGAGCAGGAACCAGGGGGTGGACAGGGCGACGGCCATGACCACGCCGCCCACCCCGAAGATCACGCTCGCCAGCAGTTGGAGGCGGTGGTAGTCCTGGCGTGCCGGATGGCCGGGCACCTCGACGGTGTGCACGACGGCCGGCTTGTTGAGGCGCGGCGGGCGGTTGTAGGCCAGGTTGCCCTCCGGCATGACGCTCACGTGCGCGTCCGAGGGAGTGGGCACGGCCAGTGTGAGGAGGGTCATGCCGGCCTTGAGCACCCCGCCGACCGGCCACGGGACCGGCTCGTAGAGCCGCTCGCCGTCCAGCGTGACGCCGTCGGCCATGGGCGCCACCATGACGCCGCCCGCCTCCACCCGTAAGTCGGCGACGCAGTCGGGGGCGGCGGGGTCGTCGACCGTGATCGTGCACCACCGGCCCGATCCGACGGTGGCCGTCCCGTAGGCCAGGCGGTGCACGCCGCCCGCGGACGGCCCGCCGCTGACCCGCACCTCCGCCACGCCGGCGGGCTGGTCGCCCTTCCTGGTGGCGGTGGCGGCGGTGGCGCTGAAGGCGACCACGTCGCCGTCGCGCAGCGACGCGGCCACCGGCGCGTCAGGACGCAGCGGCACTCCGTCCGCCCAGAGCCCCTGGACGGGGATCCGCAGGCTGCGCTGGAGGGCGAGGACGAGCCGGCCCACGGTGGTGCCCTCGTCACCGCTGACCACGATGTTCTGCAGCCCCCGGCCGGTGAGCACGCTGAGGGAGAGGCGCATCAGGAACACCGTCCATTGTTCGCTTTCGCCACTCTGGCAGCATAGCGACCCGCTTTCTCAGGATTTGTCATGATCATTCAGCTATCATGACGCTCCGGAGTGAGGATGATCATTCGGAGAGGCGGCTGGGCGTGGGCTTTCCCGGCGGGGTGCCCGCCAACATGGATGCGGGTGCGGAGGGCATGGCCCGCCGAGAACGCCGAGCGGCAATTTCGCCTGGAAGACTCGAAGAAGGCCACCGCCGCCCTGTACGCATTGGCCCAGCTCAGACTGGAGAAAAAGGCCGATCCCGATCCGAAGGGCCTGCTGGACCGTTTCGAAGATTCCGCCCAGTACAAGGGTTACGCCGCCTTCAAAAAGGCCAGCGACCCCGTTCTCGCCTTCTTCGGGCTCATGGACGCGGGTCGCACGACCAGCTCAAGGCCCAGGCCCGTCAGCTCGCCGCCGACATCGAGGCCGCCAGCCAGCGGGTGACCACCGACAAGGTCGCCGACGGCTGGCGCAAGCTCACCTGGTCCCTGACACACCCTGCGAGATGATCCATGGATGCCCTGCTCGACCGCGCGCGCACCGCGTACGTGCCCGTCATCGCCCTGACCGACGAAGAGCTCACCGTGCTCGACGGCCCTGACGCCGACCAGCTCGCCCCCCGCCCCTGGTACGACTCCCAGGATCCGGCGGCCAGGGAGACCGCCTGCATGGTGGCCCTGCGTGGCCTGGTCGCGCGCGGCATCGCCCGTCCCGAGCCGGTCGGGGAGGGCGGTGACGACGACCTCGCGCTGCTGCTCCCCGACGATGTGCAGGACCTGCTCGCCGCCCGCCGCACGCCCCGGCACGTGGTGATGGCCGAACGGATCCTGGCGGAGAGCAGGCAGGCATGCCTCTTCTACGTCGGCCCCGGGCCCGTGGCGGTGGAGGAGAACGTCAACGAGAGCGGGCTGCACAGCCTCGCCATCGGCCCGATCGAGCGGCTGGCGGACCGGTTCGCCCAGTTCTGCGACCCACACGCGGGCGCGGGACAGCGGCCGGGCGGTGGCCGCAGGCGGGTTCCCCTCGCCGACGTCGCCCGTGGCGTGGGCCAGGAGATCTTCGCCGAGGCCCTGGCCATCACCCAGATCGGCCACCACCGTCTCGGCCCCGCCGGTGAAGTCGAGGAGACCCGCTGGACGGTCTACGCACCCCGGGGCCGGGTGGTCCTTGCCGAACCTGAGGCGGACGGCGAGGACGGCGTGCTCGTCCTGACCGATCTCGGGCCGCGCGAGCTCCGCGAACACCTCCTGGACCTGCTCCGCCCGCCTGCCTGAGCCTCGCGGCCCCACCCTGAACGGCTTGCCACCCGCCGGCATCTCCGGGCGACGGGTGCTTCTGAATGCGGCCGCGCGACTTTCGTCTCTTCGGGTCCACATTTCCCCTTCCGACAGAAGGGAATGGGAGCCGCACAGCTCAGCGCGTCGAGGTCAGGAGGATTCGGCTGCTCAAACCCGCACCAAAGTCGGCAGCATACTTCGAATCTCGGCGCCTATGAGCCCGGCTCGCTGTAGAGGGAGGTCATCCAGATGTGGGTGAGGACCTCGACGAGGGTTTCCTCGTCGGCGAAGGGGGCCACGTCGAGGGCCGCGAGGTAGTACAGGCGCTCCCCGAGCCAGGTCAGCGCCGCGCCCAGGGCGGCCGGATCCACGTCCGGCGTGGCGGCGCCGTCAGTGGTGACGCGTTCGGTGGTGACGCGCTCGGTGGTGACGCGCTCGCTGGTGACGCGCTCGCTGGTGATGCGTTCGGTGGTGGCGGCCGTGAAGCCCGCCATCTGGTCGTGCCACAGTGCGGTGAGCTGCGGGTCGGTGCGCCAGTTCTCCACGATGGCCCGCAGCACGGGCGCCTCCTCGCGCCACAGGCGGGCGCCCTGGCTGATGCCGTGCCGTACGGCGGCCCGCCGCTGGTCGGGTTCGTCGTGCGTGAGCCAGGGCTGCGCGACCTCGTGACCGCGGGCGATGGCGCGACGGACGAGCTCGGCCAGGACCTCGTGCTTGCTCGCGAAGTAGAAGTAGAAGCTGCCGCGGGCCACCTGGGCGGCGGCCAGGATGTCGGCCACGCTCAGCTCGTCGAAGCGCCGCTCGTCCAGGAGCCTGCGCGTGGCGGCCAGGATGACCTCGCGCAGGTCACGGTCGTCGTCCTTCGGCCGTGGGGCGCGACGGCCCGCTCTCGCCTCCATGCTCGGGATTCTAGCCTCTAGACAGCTTGTCTAGACGCTATGTACAGTCCTCGCCATGAGATACACGACGTTCGGGACGAGCGGGTTGCGGGTCTCCGAGATGATCCTCGGGACGATGGGCTTCGGCGAGGACTGGGGCTGGGGCGCGGCGCCCGAGGAATGCCGCAGGATGTTCACCGCGTACGCCGAGGCGGGCGGGAACATGATCGACACGGCGAACAGTTACACCGAGGGCTCCAGCGAGCGCATCGTCGGTGAACTGATCGGCAAGGAGCGGGACCGCTACGTCCTCAGCACCAAGTACACGCTGTCGATGGACGGCGACGACCCCAACGCCTCGGGCAACCACCGCAAGAACCTGAGGCGATCGGTGGAGGACAGCCTGCGGCGCCTGGGCACCGACTACCTGGACATGCTGTGGGTGCACATCTGGGATCCCGCCACCCCGATCGAGGAGACGTTACGCGCCCTCGATGACCTGGTACGCGCCGGCAAGGTGCTCTATCTGGGCTTCTCCGACGTGCCCGCCTGGGTGATCGCGCGCGCCAACACCATCGCCGAGCTGCGCGGCTGGACGCCGTTCATCGGCCTGCAGCTGTCCTACAGCCTGCTGGAGCGCGACATCGAGCGCGAGCTGCTGCCCATGGCCGAAACGCTGGGCCTGTCAGTGGCCGCGTGGGCGCCGCTGGCTCGCGGCGTCCTGTCAGGGAAGTTCACCCGCACCGACGCCGCCGCCGGGTCCAGGATCCGCCGCGACGCCGTACCCGACCATCACCTGGCGATCGCCGCCGAGGTCGACGCCGTCGCCGACGAGCTCGGCGTCTCCTCCTCCCAGGTGGCCCTCGCCTGGACCCGGGCGCACCGAACCTGGATCCATCCGATCTCCGGCGCCAGAACTCTCGACCAGCTCACCGACAACCTCGCCGCCTGCGAACTGCGGCTGCCGTCGGAGGTGGTGGACCGGCTCGACGAGGCCAGCGCCTTCCCGCTCGGGTTCCCGCAGAACTTCATCCAGATGTCACGCGAGTTCGTCTACGGCCCCTCGGTCGGCCTCTTCGACCGCCGAGTGCCATAGGCGGAGAGTCGTTCGCGGTTGCGAGGGCTGCGGACAGGCTCGACGACCGGATTCCGTGTTCACAGTGAGCCGATGCTCAGCGTGAGCGGACCGGAGACGGCGGCAAGACCTCGCTCGGTGAGACAGGCTTGTGGCTTCGCGCTGAACATGACGAACGTGGCGGTCCACCGCGCTCCCTTGAACTCGCCGTCGACGACCACGCCCTTGATCGACACAAGGCTCTCGGCGCCGTTGACGGAGACGGCGGAAGTGGAGGACAGCGTGCTGGTGCTGCCGTTGTTCCAGGTGATCCGCCGGCTCCCGGCCCTCGTGCCGGAGGTGCAGGAGAACGTCCCTGTGGCGGAGAAGGTCGACGTGGCCCGGGAAAGGGTGGGATCACTGCTGGAGACGCATTCGAGCAAGGGAGCCTTGCCGTCGACCGTGACCTCCCGGGCCCGGTCGGTGAGGCCGGGGGTGTAGGTCACCGTCTGGGAACCGGTGCACTCGGTGACCCCGATCGCGGCACGCGCGCCGGCCGTGGCCGGGACGAGCGCGGTGACGAGCAGCGCAAGGCCGCCGATGACGATCCCGGCGGACCGAAGCCCGCGCGAGGTGAATGCGACCGGGGGAACGGCCCTGAGAATTGACATTGCTTCTCCTGACGACGGCGCTGTCGCCGCGATTGTCGGACCTCGCTTGTCCAGGGCCGGGAAGCCCACACACCAGCTACCTACCGTTACATTACGCATACATTAAGTCAACGTCCGGCCCGGGGCAGCCTGGGCCGGAGCGGGAGCAGCGGCGTGACGGACGGCTCGGCCGAGCGGGGAGGCGCACGCAGGAGGGTCGCCCTGCTGGCCCTGCCGCGTGAGGTACGACGGCTTTCGAGAGGCAGGTCAGACAGTGGTCACACGCAGGACATTCCTCGGCACCGCCACCGCAGCCGGTGCCACGACGCTGTTCGGCGGCGACGTCCTGCCCGTCGCGCGGGCCGGCACGCCTCCGTCGGACATGGCCGGTCCATCGGCGGCACGCGACGCGATCCGTGCGGTCAACGCCGACACGCGGCGGAACTACGCCGCGTTGAAAGCCGACCTCGTCAACCATCTGAGCCCGGTCATCGTCGTCCAGAACGACCATCGGGGTGGTCTGTACAGCCTCGTCTCGAACGGGCGGACACTGGAGTCGCTGCACCCGGTCGACGAGATCTTCGAACTGGCGAAGTCGATCGCCCACCTCCCGCTGGGCATCTTCACGATCATTGCCCCGTACCTGCCCAAGCAGGTCCCGGTGTCCCAGAGCGCCAGAATCGATCCGCACGACCTGGACATGGTCGCGTCCAAGGGGCCGGGGGACGGCTGGATCCAGCCCCTCCAGGACGCCTCCGCCACGATCAACACGGCCCGGCGGCAACTCGACGAGGCGAAACTTCCGGACGGCCTTCAGCGGTCGTGCGCAGACATTCTCGACAGATCCCGCGAGTTCATCGCGGACGCAACGCGACGCCACTCCGTAGACATGAAGTCCTTCGAGGACTACTCGGGCAGCGTGTACCCGAACGTCCGGACCAACATGTACTGGGCGTCCAAAGTGCAGCTCGAAGGCGTCGCGGACATCATGACCCGCTGGCGCGAACACCTCGGCGAGGCCGCCTGGAAGGGCCTGTACGTCGTCGTCTTCACGATCTGGACCACATCCACCCTGAACCAGAACTCCATCATCATCAAGAGGTTCATGGACCCGGCGCAGGCCGACAGCCACCTGATCGACATATCCACGGCCGAGATCCCCTCCGAGCCGATCCTCGTCGCCCTGGACAACATCGCCCGGATCGTGCAGGACAACATCGCCGCGGAGATGATCTTCTGCACCGACACGAAACTCGCCGACGCCCTCAAGGGCCCGGAGGAGCTCCTGTCCGAGGAGATCCTGCGACTGTGCAGGGCTTCGAGGCGATTCCCCTGACGGCCCTCCGGCCGACGTGCATCCGGTGTGCCCCGGTCCGCCGATCGCCCCCCTCACCGAGGGCCATCTGCCCTGGGTCAGCCACGTTTGGTGCGCCAGCGGGAGGTGCGGAAACCGTCGGAGCGCTCCAGGAGGAAGGTCAGCCGGGCCGCCGTCTGGCGTACGCCGTCGTCGTGCCGGTGCCGCTTGTCGGGAGCGAGGCGGGAGCGCAGGTCGAGGATGTGGGCCAGCTGCCCGGCGACCTCCGAGACCACCCGGTAGCGGATCCCGAAGGAGTGCAGGTCGCCGTGCACGTCGTCGACCAGGTCCTCGTCCACGTGCCGCTGCAGCGGCCTGAGCTTGACGAGGAGTTGGGCGTCCATTCCGGCCACGGGCGCCCTGCGGCGGCTGTCGTCGGCCGGCATGGCGACCAGGGCGCGAACCCGCGCGAACGCCAGCGCCCGCTCGGCATCCGGAGTGGCAGGGTGTTCGGCGAGGTCCAGCAGGCGGCGCAGGGTCTCCTGCGTTTTGTCGTCGAACATGACGACAAGTCTATTCACTCCAGCTCAGGCACTCCTCCGTAGAGGACACCTTGATCCGTAGGTTCCGGGTTCGAGCCTCGGGCACTCCACCAGAAGACCACCGCCGAAGAATCGGCGGCCCTGCCGGGTTTCGCATCCGGGGAACCGCCAGTGGCAGAGGGCCGGAGAAACGGCCACTGCGGACGAGATCGGCCGGGGCGTAAGGGAGGACGGCCGTGGAACGAGCCTTCCTCCGGCCGAAGGTCCGCAGTGCGCGGGCGATTCATGCCTCGTAGGCGAGCGCCCTCTGTAGATGGAAGTCGGCGACGTCCAGCATCCACTCCCGGTTCGGGAAGTCGCCCTCGGCGATGCGGAGCGGGCCGCCGACCAGGTCCAGGCGCATGACGTACTGGTAGTACTTCATGCGCCGCGGGTCGAGGGCCGGGTTGCCGAGCGCTTCGTGGTGCGGGCCGAAGCGCATGCGCATCCAGCAGTGCTCCACTTCGATGTCGGCGTACATCAGGCCCTCGATCGGTGTCCAACGGCGGATCAGCAGCATTCGGACAGGACTGAGGCCGTGGAATTACGTCCCGACTGCGAGCGATGCTTCGGACTGTGCTGCGTGGCCCCGGCCATGCGCGCCTCCCCCGACTTCGCGATCGAGAAGGACGCCGGGGAGCCCTGCCCCAACCTCGCAAGGTGCGATTCTGCACATCGTCGGCCGAGAACTGCTGGCGTGAACGCCTGCGCCGCCTCGGGGGGACCGTTCCGTAGGTCGGTAAGTCGAGTGGCTTAGCCTGGAGCGATGTCACTTGAGGGCACGGCGGCGTACGCCGATCTGGTGCAATTACCGCCTTTGGTCGAGCGGGCGGTGGAGGTCGCGCGGCGGGCGGGATTCGGGACGTCCTGTCGTCCTGAGCAAGGCCGGTTGCTGCATGCGCTGGCGGCCGGCGCCGAAGTGATCGGGGAGACCGGGACCGGCTGTGGGGTGGGGCTCGCCTGGCTGGTGTCGGGAGCTCGACCTGGGACCCGGTTGTTCAGCGTCGAAGCGGACGCGGATCGGGCGGCTCTGGCCGCCGAAGTGTTCCTCGATCATCCGCAGGTGTCGGTGATCCACGGCGACTGGCGGGAGATCTGCCGGGACGGGCCGTACGACCTGCTCGTACTCGATGGAGGCGGGCAGGGCAAGGGCGGTGAGCAGCCGATCGACCCCCACCGGCTGCTCAGGCCCGGCGGGACGGTGGTCATCGACGACCTGACCCCGGCGCGGCACTGGCCACCCCGGTTCGGCGGAAGTGTCGATCGGGTCCGGATGCACTGGCTCGACCACCCCGGTCTGGACGCGGCGGAACTGCGGCTCGCGCCCGATCTCGCCGCGCTGGTGGCCACCCGCCGCTTCGCCGGGATGACCTGACGTTCGTCGGCGCGCGAGGCGACGGCGGGCGCTCCGCGGCCGGGGCCACGGCCCCGGCCCGCACGGTGTCCGTCCGGCCGCCGGCGTGGACGCGGCCGTGGCCCCGGCGGTCTCGTTCCTGATCGGGTACGCCCTGCTCCACACCACCTTTCACCAACCTCGGAGGACGCACACGTGAACGACTCAAGCCTGGCCGGTCAGGTCGCACTGATCACCGGCGGCTCGTCAGGTCTCGGGCTGGCCGTCGCGCAGGCGCTGGCCGGCGCCGGCGCCCATGTCGTGGTGTCCGGCAGGCGCCGCGAGGCGTGCGAGGAGGCGGCCGCGCGCATCACCCGCGCGACCGGCCGCCCCGCATCGGGGCTGGCCTGCGACGTCACCGACGAGCACGCCGTCCGGCGGCTCGTGGAGGAGATCGTGTCCGGTCACGGACGCCTGGACGTGCTGGTGACCAGCGCCGGCGTCCAGGCCCGCGGCGAGATCACGGACCTGGACGTGACCGTCCTGCGGCGCTGTCTGGAGACGAACGTCGTCGGCACCTTCCTGGCCTGCCAGGCGGTCGTGCCGGTGATGCGCGCCGCGGGGTACGGCCGCATCGTGACCCTGGCCAGCGCACTCGGCCTCGTCGGCGCGGCCGCCCGTTCCGCCTACGCGGCGAGCAAGGGGGCGGTCGTCCAGCTCACCCGCAGCCTGGCCGTGGAGCTAGCCCCGTACGGGATCAACGTCAACGCCCTGGCCCCCGGCCCCTTCCGCACGCCGCTCAACACGAACGCCGACGACGACCCGCAGGTGCAGGAGTTCCTGCGCCACCAAGTGCCCCTCCGGCGCTGGGCCGAGCCGGACGAGCTCACCGCGGCGGCCTTGTTGCTGGCCAGTCCCGCCGCGTCGTACCTGACGGGCGCGGTCCTGCCGGTGGACGGCGGCTGGAGCGCCCATTAAGCCTGGCCGGAGTCCCGAACAGGCTGGAGGCGGCTCTGGCGGCGGCTCTGGAGGCGGCTCTGGAATGCAGCCGACCTCGCGCGTGCGGTGAAGACGGGCCGGGCTCGCCTACTGCAGGAACGCCGAGGTGGTGGCCACGAACCGGTCGGCGTCGTCGAGCCACGGGAAGTGTCCGGCCCGCGCCTGAACGACCAGTTCGGCCCGCGGGAACAGCTCGGCGAGCTCGATCACCGCCGGAGGCGGGGAGTTCAGGTCCACCTCACCCGCGAGCACCTGCACCGGCGACGTGCAGCGGGTGAGCGCGGCGCGGGTGGCTTCGGCGTCGAAGGCTCCTCCGGAGCCGAAGACCGCCGCCGCCGCGTTGTTCCGCTGCTCGTCCTCGGCGGCCCTGTGCGCCTGAGCCGTCTCGTCCCAGCGGCCGTACCAGAACGGCGCGATGGCCTGGAAGGCGTCGCCGGTGCCCTGTCCGGCCATGATGTTCTCCAGGGCCGCGTACGCCACCGCGAACCAGGGCTCGTCCTCGCGCAGCCGGGCGGTCTCCCTCCGGACGTCCTCGCTGACCGTGATGCCGACGGCGGCGACGCTCGGGGCGATCAGGGCGAGCTTCCCGACGCGTTCCGGGAAGCGGTTCGCGTAGAGGAGCGCCAGGTTCGTGCCCGCTGAATGGGCGAGCAGGTCCATCCGGTCGAGTGCAAGGTGCCCGCGCAGGGCTTCGACGTCATCGACGAGGCGGTCACAACGGTAGGTGGCGGTGTCCTGCGGCTCGGCGGATTGCCCGGTGCCCCGCAGATCCAGCATGATCAACTGCCGGTGCGCCGAGAGACCTCCAAGGTCGCCGAGGTAGGCGGAAGCCTGCATCGGCCCGCCGGGCAGGCAGACCACAGGGGGGCCGTCGCCGAACACGTGGTAGGCGAGCTTGGTGCCGTCGTAGGAGGTGAAGAAGTCCATGCCCGGCAGCCTGCGGGAAGGCGGCGCTCCTCGGCTATCGTTCAGCCACAGCTACATGATGAGGACGGATGGCGGTCGAGATCAGGTTCACCGCGGCGTCGGTCGCGAAGGTGCGATTCGCCGTCTCGCCGCTGGGCGAGACGGTGCTGGCGCTGCGGATCCTGCTGGGTACGGGCGGGCACACCGTCCACCGGCCCTGGGTGCGTCAGGCGCGCCCGCTGCTGGCCGGCGAGCGCGAGCTGCCGCTGCTGCGGGCGCTGATCGCCGGATCGCTGCCGTCGTTCCTGTTCCCGACGCCGACACAGCGCCTGCCCTCCATGGCGGCGGAACTGGACCTGGTACGGGCCACGCAGGAGGACTTCTTCCGGCAGGAGTACGGCGCGGTCCTGGGCATACCGGCCGAGGACGCCCCCGAACCCGCGACCGTGCTGCCGCGGCTGGCCGAGGCGCTGCGTCGCTGCCACGAGTCGCTGATCGCGCCGCAGTGGGGGCGGATGTGCGCCGTGCTGGAGGCCGACATCGGCCGGCGCGCGCTGACGCTGGTGGAGGGCGGGGTGCAGGCGCTGTTCGCCGAGCTGCACCGGGACATCGCCTGGGACGACGGCCAGCTGGTGGTGCACGGCCGCCGCACCCCGCACTCCGTCCACACGGTGGACACCGGCGGGCATGGCCTGGTCCTGCAGCCCAGCGTCTTCAACTGGCCGGACGTGGGCGTCGACAAGGCCCCGGTCACCGCCGCGTCGATCCGCTACCCGGCGACGGGCGTCGGCCTGCTGTGGGAGTCGCCCCCACCGGCGCTGACGGGCCTGGCCCCCGTGCTCGGCCACACCAGAACGCAGATCCTCGCCGCCCTGACCGAACCCCTGACGACCGCGGCCCTGGCAACCCGCCTGAGCATCACGCCGAGCGCGGTCTCACAACACCTGGGCGCCCTGCGCGGGGCCGGCCTGGTGTCGACACAACGCAAGGGCCGCACAGCCCTCCACCTCCTCACGGACCGCGCAACCCACCTGCTGGGCACCCCACCCCCGCGGTCACCGTCCTCGGACACGGTGACCTGACGAAAGTAGGGGTGGAGGGTGGTCTTTCGGGCATGTCGGGTGTGTTGGCGTTCTTCCTAGAGTCCTGCTCATGCTCAGAACTCCTCGCACCGCCGCGACCGCCCTGCTCACCCTCGCCCTGGCCCTGCCTGTGACCGCCGCGACCGCCGCCTCGGCGGCGGCGTCCTCCACGAACCCCTCCGACGTGCGGGTCGCGATCCCTCGCCCCACCGGCCGGTACGAGGTCGGGCGCGACACCCTGCACCTCGTCGACCGCGACCGCCGTGACCCGTGGATGCCCACAGCCGGTGCCCGCGAGCTGATGGTGTCGATGTACTACCCGGCCCGCGCCGGCGGGAGCGCCGCGCCGTACATGACCGTCGACGAGGCCCAGCTGCTCCTCGACGGGCAGCGGCTCGGCGCCGCGTTCAAGCCCGAACAGCTCGCCGGTGTCCGGACGAACGCGCACATCGGTGCCCGCCCCGTCGGCGGCAGGCACCCCCTGGTGGTGCTCTCCCCCGGGTTCACCCTGAACCGCGCCACCCTGACCATGCTCGCCGAAGAGCTCGCCTCCAAGGGCAACGTCGTCGCCCTGGTGGACCACGCCTACGAGTCGTTCGGCACGACCTTTCCCGGCGGCCGCACCCTGACCTGCGTCGCCTGCGAGACGGTGGAGAAGGCGCCCACCGACGAGGAGGAGAAGGCGCTGATGGCCAAGGCCGCCGCCAACCGGGCGACGGACCTCTCCTTCGTCATCGACCGGCTGACCCTGCCCGCCGGGCCCGCGCCCGCCTGGAAGCGCTGGAGGATGATCGACCCGCGCCGGATCGGCGCCGCCGGCCACTCGCTCGGGGGCAACGCCGTGGCGAGCGTCATGGCCGCCGACCGCCGGGTACGTGCCGGGGTGAACCTGGACGGCACGTTCTTCGCCCCGGTCCCCGCCTCCGGCCTCGGCGGACGGCCGTTCCTCATGCTCGGCACCAAGGCCCAGCACTCGCCCGACTCCATCGACACCACCTGGCTCCGGGACTGGCGGCGGATGGACGGCTGGAAGCGCTGGCTGACCGTGACCGGCTCCGGCCACTTCACCTTCATCGACCTTCCCGTCCTGGGCGGGCAGGTCGGGATCACCGACCCCACCGCGCCCCTGCCGGGAAAGCGGTCGGGCGAGATAACCACGGCGTACGTGGGCGCCTTCTTCGACCGGCACCTGCACGGCGAACCCCGGCCCCTGCTGGACGGCCCGTCCCCCGCCGACCCCGAGGTCACCTTCCAGAACCCCTAGGCGGTACCGTCAGGCGGCCGGGCGGCCGGGCGGCGGGCAGAGCGTTCAGCGCTTCATCGCGCCCTCGGCCGCCGCGTCGGCCGCGGCGGCGATGGCCGTGCCGGCGAGCTCAAGGCGGCGGGCGAGCTCCCGTTCCTTCATCTTGTCCGCCGTCAGTTCGCCGGTGAAGATCCGGGCGATCTCGTACTGGTACATCCTGCGCACCGCCCCGCCCGCCTTCTTGGCCGCCAGGGCGTCCCCCACGGCCGCCGACGGTTTCGACGCCAGCGCGCGTACCGCTTCGTCCAGCGCCTCGATGCCCGTGAGCACCTGGTCGAGCAGCGGGGTGAAGCCGGTCCGGCCGGGCAGCCGGTACAGGTGGGCGCCCCTGACGAAGTCGCGCAGCGCGTCGAGCACGTCGTCGATGGCGCGCGAGAGCCGGAACAGGTCCTCCCGGTCGATCGGGGTGATCAGGACGGACTCCAGCTCCACCAGCAGCCGGGCCCGCTGGGTGTCGCCGACGTGCTCGATCGTCCGCATGCGCTCGTGCGCCTCCGCGTGATCGACCTGGCCCGCCGCCATGGCCAGCGCCAGCCGGGCGCCTTCCCTGGTCGCCCGGAGCTGTCCGGTCAGGGCCTCCGTCAGCGCGGTGTCCATGCGCCCGGCCAGCAGATCACGGACCCGGCTCAGCCGCCTCATACGGCCATCCTCAGCCCGGCCGACGCCAGCCCCGCGAGCAGGGCGCTCGTCGGCAACGTCAGCAGCCAGGCCAGCACGATCTTGACGGCCGCGTGCCAGCGCACCCTGCCGCCGCCCTCCGCCATCGCCGATCCGATCAGCCCGCCCGCGACCGCCTGGGTCATGCTCACCGGCATCCCGGCCGCGGCACAGCCGATCACGGTGAGGCCGGAGCCGGCCTGGGCGGCGACGCCGTACAGGGGGCGGACCGAGATGATCTCGATGCTCAGCGTGCGGCCCGCCTTCGGCAGGCCGTACAGGGCTCCGACGCCGAACAGGGCCGCGGTCGTCAGCGTGAGCGGAAGCGGCGCGTCCGGGACGCCCAGCGCGAGGATGAAGAGGGCCGTCATCTTCTGGCCGTCGTTGGCGGCGTAGGCGAGGCTCTGGACGGCGAACCCGGCCCAGTTCCAGCGTGCCAGCCCCCGGCTCGCGGTCACGGCGCCCAGCAGCCGCGCCACCAGCGGCGCCGCCAGCGCCCCGGCGAACGGCGCGGCCAGCCCCACCACCAGCACGAGCGCCACCGGCCCGGCCGCCACGGGCATGCCCCAGCCGATCCCGGCCCCGGTGAGCCCGCCGACGATGGCCAGGGTGAGGCTGGTGGGCTTGCCGAGATGACTGAGGGTGAGGACGACGACCAGCGCCGCGATCACCGCGACCGCCAGGGCGTGCCGGGCGTGCGGGCCCTGCGGCGTGGCCAGGCGTCGCGTGAAGGTCTGCGCCACCTCCTGGGTCAGCAGGGGGACCAGCGCGTTCATCGCGACGAGCACGGCGATGCCGGTCCGTGGGCGTACCGTGGGCAGCTTGTGGCCGGGGGCCAGCAGGGCGCCGCCGTCGTTGACGCCCGTGACCAGGGCGAAGACGGCCGCGAGCAGGACTTCTAAGGGCATGGCGGGCCGCCTCGTCCTGTCACAGCCCGAGCCGTTCCCGCTCGACGTGGTCGAGTGCCATCCGGACCGCGCCGAGCGCGATGCTCTCCTCGCCGAACGTGGACAGCGCGACCTCAGGAGGGTTGAGGCACATCCGGGCCAGATGCGCCCGCATGCGTACGAGCAGCAACTCGCCCGCGCGCGAGAACCCACCGCCCACGACGACCAGTTCGGGGTCCACCACGAGCACGAGCGCCGACGCGCCACGCGCGAGCCCGTGAGCCAGCCGGTCCACCACCGCGAGCGCCTGCTCCTCGCCCGCGTGCGCCGCCTGGAAGATCTCCTCGGCGTCCCGTCCCGCCTTGGCGAGCACGACGGAGGAGTCCTCCCAGCCGGTGAGCGGCAGTCTGCCCAGCTCGCCGGCGCTGCCGGTGCGTCCGGTACGCAACCGGCCGTCGAGCAGCAGGCCGTGCCCGGCCCGGTATCCGGACAACACGTAGACCAGGTCCTCGACGTGCCGCGCGCTGCCCCGCCAGTGCTCGGCGACGGCCGCGAGATTGGCGTCGTTGGCCGCGAACCCGGGGCAGCCGAACCATCGCCCGACCTGGCCGCCGAGGTCGAGCCCGGTCCAGCCGGGGATGAGGTGCGAGACCGACACCCGGCCGGACCGGTCCACGACGCCCGAGGTGCCCACCGTGGCCGCCCACACGCCTCCGCGCGCCAGCCCGGCCGCCTCCACGCACGCGGTGGCGGCCCGCTCGGCCAGCGCGAGGCGTTCGGCGGCGGGCATGTGCTCGTCCGCGTCGAGCCGGCGTTCCTCGATCACGTCGCCGTTGAGGTCGGCCAGCATGGCGAGAATCCGCCGCGGCCCCACGTCCAGGCCGACGACGTGACCGGCTTCGGACCTGAACCTGAAGCGCCGGGCGGGCCGCCCCGCCCCGCCCTCGGTCGGCGCGGCCTCCTGCGCGAGCCCCCGCTCGGTCAGGTCGGACAGGGCCACCTCGGCGGTCTGCCGCGAGAGGCCGGCGGCACGTGCGAGCTGGGTCAGCGTCTGCGGCCCGCCCTGGCGCAGGGCGTGCAGGGTGGCGCGCGTGTTGAGGCGGCGCAGCAGGGCGGTGTCGTTAGTAACACCAAGAGTTCTCATAAGGCCCCTTGACGGTAGGACTGGGCAAACTCTAGCTTTACGTCGCGTCTTCTCATAATTGGAGTTGGGAACATGCGACAGGTTGGTCTGGCCTTGGTCGGTGCTGGCGACCGAGGGACGAGATACACGCGGTACGCGACGGCGGACGGTCGCGCCAGGCTCGCCGCCGTGGCCGAGCCCGATCCACGGCGCCGGGAGGGACTGCTCGCCGAGCACCCGGACGCCGTCGGCTTCGGCGACTGGCGGGAGCTCGCCGAGCAGCCGCGACTCGCGGACGCGGTGGTGATCGCGACGCTGGACGCCAACCACGTGGAACCGGCGGTGCGCTTCGCCGAGCTCGGCTACCACATCCTGCTGGAGAAGCCGATGGCGATCCGGCTGGAGGACTGCCGGAGAATCGTCGCGGCCGCCGAACGGGCGGGCGTGTTGTTCGCCGTCTGCCACGTGATGCGCTACACGTCCTACACCCGCGGGGTGAAGGACGTGCTCGACAGCGGGCGGCTCGGCGAGATCGTGAACATCGAGCACCTGGAGCCCGTCGGCTGGTGGCATCACGCCCACTCCTATGTGCGCGGCAACTGGCGTCGTACCGATCAGGCCACGTTCATGCTGCTGGCCAAATCGTGTCACGATCTTGACTGGCTGACGTACGTGATGGGCCGCCGGGTGACGCGGGTGTCGTCGTTCGGGGGGTTGAAGCACTTCACGGCCGACAACCAGCCGGCGGGCGCGGCGGAACGCTGCCTGGACTGCGCCGTCGCGGCCGACTGCCCCTACGACGCCCGGCGCATCTACCTGCCCTTCGTGGGCAGCCAGGACCGCTGGCCGCTCGCCGTGCTGAGCGAGGACACCACCGAGGCGGGCGTGCTGCGCGCGCTGCGCGAGGGCCCCTACGGCAGATGCGTGTACGCCTGCGACAACGACGTGGTCGACCACCAGGTGGTCAATCTCGACTTCGACGGCGGGGCGACCGCCTCGTTCACCATGACCGCCTTCTCCCCCAAGACCCCGCGCCAGACCCGCATCTTCGGCACGCGCGGGTCACTCGAAGGGGACGGCGCCCGGCTCACCGTGACCGACTTCGTGACCGGGGACGTCGAGGTCATCGACACGAACCCGCCCGCCGACGGGCACAGCGGCGGCGACCAGGGCCTGGTCACGGCGTTCCTGGACGCCCTCAGCCGGAACGACCCCTCCCCCATCCTCTCCGACCCCCGCGAGAGCCTGCACAGCCACGAGATCGCGTGGGCGGCAGAGGAAGCCCGCCTCACCGGAACCGTCGTCACCCTGAAGGAACCACGATGAAGAAGACCCTCTTGCTCGCCTGCGCGCTGACACTCGCCACGACCACCGCGTGCGCCGCCGACGAGGAGGAATCGCCCGCCGACGGACGCGGCCCGATCACCATCGTCGACACCCAGAGCCACGAGGCCGCCACCAGAAAGGTCATCGACGCCTGGAACGCGGCCCACCCCGACCAGCAGGTGACCCTGGACATCCAGCCCAAGGACGCCGACAGCCAGCGGCAGCGCCTCATCAACAACGCGCAGACCAAGTCGGACGCCATGGACGTCATCATGCTGGACGCCGTCTGGACGGCCGAGTTCGCCGCCAACCGCTGGGTGGCCCCCATCGCCGCCGGCACGTTCAAGGCCGAGGAGTTCCTCGCCCCCACCCTGCAGACCGCCACCTACCGGGGCACCCTGTACGCGATGCCCTGGCTCACCGGGACCGGCCTGCTCTACTACCGCAGCGACCTGGTCGACAAGGCCCCCACGACCTGGGCCGGGATGAAGGAGACCTGTGACGAGGTGCTGCCCGGGCACAAGGAGATGTCCTGCTACGCGGGCCTGCTCGACAAGTACGAGGGCCTGACCGTCTCCTTCTCCGAGGCCGTGCAGTCCGCGGGCGGCACCGTGGCCGACGAGTCCGGCGTGCCGCACCTGGACACCGACGCCGCCAAGGCGGGACTGACCTTCCTCGTCGACGGGCTCAAGAGCGGCATGATCCCCAAGGAGGGCATCACCTTCAAGGAGGACGAGGTCAAGAACGCCCTGCAGAGCGGCAAGGTGCTCTTCGCCCGCAGCTGGGCCTCGCTGTACGGCATCGCCAACGCCGCCGACAGCCCCGTGGCGGGCAAGGTCGGGGTCGCCCCCATTCCCGGCCTCGACGGTCCGGGCAGCGGCACCCTGGGCGGGGCGAACCTGGCGATCTCCGCGTTCTCCAAGCACAAGGAGACCGCGAAGGACTTCCTGGCCTTCCTCACCTCGCCCGAGCAGATGAAGGCCTGGGCCACGGTCAACAGCACACCCGTTTCCCGCACGGCGCTCTACGACGACCCGGAGCTCGTCAAGCAGTACCCGTACCTGCCCTCCCTGAAGGACGGCATCGTCGCGGCCAAACCCCGGCCGGTCGCCGTCAAGTACGGCGACGTGACCGCGGCGATCCAGAACGCCGTCTACCCGGCGCTGTCCGGCGAGGTGGCCGTCGACCAGGCGCTGTCCGGGCTGCAGCGGCAACTGTCGGGGCTGCTCAAGCAATGAGGCGCGGCTCGCGGTGGTTCACCGCACTGATGATCTCCCCGACGCTGCTCGCCCTCGCCCTGGTGGTCCTGTACCCGCTGGTCGCGGCCGCGCGGGAGTCGATGTACGTCCGGGGCGAGGGCCTGGACGCCGACGGTTTCGTCGTCGAGGGCGAACGGTTCGTCGGCCTGGCGCACTACGCCGAGCTGGTCGGCGAGCGCTTCCTCAACGCCCTGGCCAACACCACGATCTTCACCGTCGTCACCGTCACGCTGGAGACCGTGCTCGGCGTCGCGATGGCGCTGGTCATGCACAACGTCCTGCGCGGCCGCGGCCTGGTGCGGGCCAGCATCCTCATCCCCTGGGCGGTGCCGACCGCCATCTCCGGCCTGATGTGGCGGTGGGTGTTCCAGGCCGACGGCGTGGCCAACGCCGTCATCGGCGAGAAGATCCTGTGGACCACCGAGGGCGTCCAGGCCAAGCTCGCCGTCGTCGTCGCCGACACGTGGAAGACCGCGCCGTTCGTCGGGCTGCTGGTGCTCGCCGGGCTGCAGATCATCCCCACGATGGTCTACGAGGCCGCGAAAGTGGACGGCGCCTCGGCCTGGCAGACGTTCTGGCGCATCACGTTGCCGCTGGTCAGGCCCGCGCTGGTGGTGGCGGTCCTGTTCCGCATCCTCGACGCGCTGGCCATGTTCGACCTGCCGTTCGTGATGATCGGCCGGGGCAAGCTCTCCGTGGAGACCCTGTCGGCCCTGGTCTGGGACGAGGCCACCCAGCTCAGATACGGGTCGGCCGCCGCCTACGGGATCGTGCTCATCTCGTACGTGGCCGTCGTGGTGTTCGTCTTCGTCCGCCTGCTCGGCGCCGACCTGCTCGCCGACGCACGATCAAGGAAGAGGACGGCATGAAGAGGGCCTTGGGGGCCGGGCTCGTCGTGGTGTACTGCCTGGCGCCGTTCTACTGGATGGTCGTCTCCAGCCTGCGGCGCACCGGCGACATCTTCTCCACCACGCCCTGGCCGTCGCCACCGTCACTGGAGAACTACGCCGCGGTGTTCTCCGGGCACAGCGACTTCGGCCGGGCGCTGCTCAACAGCCTGGTCGTGTCGGCCGGCACCACCGCGCTGACGCTGATCCTCGGCATCTGCTGCGCCTACGCGCTGGCCCGGCTCAGCTTCCGCGGCAAGAACCTCGTGCTCGGCCTGATCATGGGCACCTCGATGTTCCCCGGCGCGCTGCTGATCGTGCCGCTGCTCAAGCTCTTCACGGAGCTGGGCTGGATCAACACCTACCACGCGATGATCGTGCCCAGCATGTCGTTCGCGCTGCCGCTGGCCGTCTGGACGCTCACCGCGTTCTTCCGCCAGATGCCGCACGAGCTGGAGCAGGCCGCCACGATCGACGGCTGCACCCGCTGGGGCGCGTTCCGGCGGGTGATCCTGCCGATCGCCGCGCCGGGCGTGTTCACCACGGCCATCCTCGCGTTCTTCGCCACCTGGAACGAGTTCATGATCGCGCTGACCATGATCAGCAAGGCGGACATGCAGACCGCCACCGTGCGGGTGGCCCAGTTCGGCGGAGCCTCCGACTTCGACACCCCGTTCGGCACCCAGATGGCCGCGGGGGTCGTCGTCACGATCCCCCTCGTGATCCTCGTCCTGGTCTTCCAGAAGAGGATCGTCGCCGGGCTCACGTCCGGCGCGCTCAAGTAAATCCCGGAAAGGAAACCCCCCATCATGAGCATCAGCAGGAGAGGTCTGCTCGGCGCGGGCGCCGTGGCGGCGGCCGGTGTCGGACTGGCCGCGATGCCCGCCTCCGCGACCGTGGAGAAGCGCAGGATCAGGCGCGGCGTCATCCGCGTGGCCTCCTTCAACATCCACTACGGCGCCGGACCCGACAACGTCTTCGACCTCCGGCACACCGCCGAGATGATCGAGGCCGTCGACGCCGACGTCATCGGTCTCCAAGAGGTCGACAAGCACTTCCGCGCGCGCAGCGAGTGGCTCGACACCGCCGGCGAGCTGGCCGGCATGCTCGGCATGCACCAGGCCTACGGCGCCAACTACGACCTGGACCCGCTGGAGCCGGGTCAGCCGCGCAGGCAGTACGGCACCGCGTTCCTGTCCCGTTGGCCGATCCTCGAATCGCAGAACACCCGCCTCCCGCAGTACACCGGCAGCGAGCCGCGCGGCCTGCTGGAGGTCGTCGTCGACATCCAGGGCAAGCAGGTACGGCTGGGCAACTCGCACATGCAGCACACCAGCGACTCCGAGTGGCAGGAGCAGGCCGACGCCATCACGGCCCGGCTCGCCCAGTCGGCCCAGCCGGTCATCTTCCTCGGCGACACCAACGCCGTGCCGACCTTCCCCGGCATCAGGACCTTCACCGACCGGTACGACGACGCGTGGGCACGGGTCGGCGTGGGCCCCGGCCTGTCGGCGGCGAACACGTGGCGCTTCGACTACGTCTTCGTGCCCAAGGGCTCCGACGTGCGCTCGGCCTGGCTGGTGAGCACCGACGCCTCGGACCACCTGCCGCTGGTCACCGACCTTCTGCTCCCGTGAAGGACGCCTCCGTGACCTCCCGGCGCCTGCTCACCGCCTTGCTCGGCGTCGCGCTGGCCACGCCGATCGCGCTTCCCGCGCAGGCCGGCGGGCACTGGGCCGACGCCTGGGCCACCTCCCTGCACTCCTCGGCCGCCGCCGCCGTGCCGCCCGCGTACGAGAACCAGAGCATCCGCATGGTCGTACGGATGCGCGGCGACGGCGACGAGGTGCGCGTCCGGCTCTCCAACCTCCATGGCGACCGGCCGGTGACCTTCGGCAGCGCCACCGTGGCACTGCGGAGCTCCGGCCCGGCGCTGGCCGGGGGCACACTGAGGCGGCTCGCCTTCGGCGGCGCGCCCTCGGTGACGGTCCCCGCCGGTCAGGACGTCTACAGCGACCCGGTCGAGCTGAAGGTCAGGAGCGGCCAGGACCTGGCCGTCAGCGTCTACCTCCCGGACGCCACCGGCCCGGCCACCTGGCACCGCTCCGCCGTGCAGACCAACTACCTCACGACCGGCGACCACACCGCCGACGAGGACGGCGGCTCGTTCACCACCACGGTGAGAAGCTGGATCTTCCTCAACGCGGTCGCCGTCACCCACGGGCCCACCCACGAGACGCTGGTCGCGCTCGGCGACTCCATCACCGACGGCTCCGGCACGGCCGTCGACGGTTTCGAGCGCTGGCCGGACCTTCTGGCGGCCCGGCTCGCCGCCGCCCCCGGACGCGACCCCGCCGTCGTGAACGTGGGCATCGGCGGCAACCGCGTGCTGGCCGACACCGCACAGGACGGCCTGAGCGTGCTGAACCGGCTGGAGCACGACGTGCTCACCCGCGACGGCCTGAGGTACGTGCTCCTCCTCGAAGGCACGAACGACCTGCGCAACCGCGCCACCGCCGACCAGCTCGTCACCGCCTACCGCCAGATCGTCGACCGGGTGCACGCGGCGGGCGCGCGGATCGTCGGCGGGACGCTCCCACCGCTCAAGGGCAGCGCCGGGTACGACGAGGGGTTGGAGGCCGAACGCCAGGCCGTCAACACCTGGATCACCACCGGCGGCGCGTTCGACGGCGTCGTGGACTTCGCGACCGCGCTGGCCGACCCCGAGGACCCGCTGCGCTACCTGCCCGCCTACGACCGGGGCGACCACATCCACCCCAACGCCGCGGGCTTCGCGGCCATGGCCGACGCCGTGGACCTCGGCCTGCTGCGCTGAACACGGCCGGGCGGAACGCGGACACCGCGTCCGCCCGGCCCGGCGGCCCTCAGTCCGAGCAGAGCTGGGCGTGCAGGGTCCGGAAGGCCCATCGCTCCCAGCGCTCGCGCGGCCAGCCGCGCGCATGGACGAACAGCAGGTACAGCTCGGGGCTGAGCAGGCCGTACAGCAGGTCGGCGGCCTCCTCCGCGGACACCCCGGCAGCCGCTCCGGGCTTGCCGACCAGGGCCTTGGCCGCCTCCCGCTGGACGACGTACCGGGGATCGACGTCGTTCGGCCACAGCGCGGCCACCTCGGGGTCGCTCGCGACCGCCGCCTCCAGGACCTTGCCGATCGGCGCGACGCGCTCCAGGACCGCGGTCACGCCGGCGACGTAGGCGCGCAGCAGGTCCTGGGCGGTGTCGGCGGCCAGCGCCGTCGCGTACCACGGGCGGTCCATCGTGGCCACCGGTTCGTCGTCGCCCGCGATCGTGACGTCGACCAGTTCCTTGAGCAGGGCGCGCTTGTTGCCGAAGACGAAATAGATCGTCTGCACCGCGACCCCGGCCTTCTCGGCGACGTCCTGGAGGTTGGTCGCGCCGTATCCGTCCTGGACGAACAGCTCCAGCGCCGCCGCGAGGATGCGCCCGCGGGTCTCCTTCGCCTTCTGGGCCCGCTTGTTCGTCCGCTTGACATCGCTCATGGCTAGAGTCTATCTCTAGATTCGTTCACTAGAAGTCAACTCTAGAGAGAAGGTCCAGCCATGGCCGTCATCAGCGTCACCCGTTTCCAGGCCGATCCCGCGGACGCCGAGCAGGTCCAGGCCCGGCACGCCGCCCTGGTCGCCGCCCTCAGGTCCACTCACCCCGGCCTCACCGAGGCGCGCCTCGGCCGGCTGGACGACGGCACGTGGGTCGGCGTCTGGCGCTGGGATTCGGCCGCCGGCCTGCGAGCCGCCCGCCAGGCCGCGCCCGGCACCCCCGCGGCCGTCGCGGCGTTCGAGGTCGCCCGCGACGTGACGGCGGAGGACATCGAGGTCCTGGCCGAGCTCTGACGGCCCGCCCGGCCCCGGCAGCGGGGCCGGGATCCCCCGAATCAAGGAGACGACATGATCGAAATCGACGCGCTGACCAAGGTGTACGGCTCGGCGCAGGTCCGGGCGGTCGACGAGGTGTCCCTGCACATCCCCGCCGGCTCGGTCTTCGGCTTCCTGGGGCCCAACGGCGCCGGCAAGACCACCACCATCAAGATGCTGGCCGGCCTGCTGACCCCCACCTCCGGCCGGGTCCGGCTGGGCGGGTTCGACGTGACCCGGCAGCGGTCGGCCGCGATGGCGCAGTTCGGCGCCGTGCTGGAAGGCTCGCGCAACGTCTACTGGACCCTGTCGGCCTGGCAGAACCTGATGTACTTCGGCCGCCTCAAGGGCATGCGGAAGGCCGGGGTCGCCGAACGCGCCCAGGACCTGCTGACGGACCTGGGCCTGTGGGAACGCCGCCACGACAAGGTGGGCGGCTTCTCCCGGGGCATGCAGCAGAAGGTCGCGATCGCCGTGGCGCTGATCGCCGGACCGCCGATCGTCCTGCTGGACGAGCCGACCCTCGGCCTGGACGTCGAGGCCACCCGCACCGTCAAGGGCTGGATCGCCGAGCAGGCCCGCGAGCTCGGCACCACCGTCCTGCTCACCACCCACCAACTGGACGTGGCCGAGGAACTGTGCGACCGGGTGGCCGTCATGCGCCAGGGCAGGCTCGTGGCCGACCTGCCCACCCGGGAACTGCTGGCCCGCTTCCGCGAGCGTGACCGGTACGAGATCCGCGTCGAGGGAGCGGCGCCGCCCGGCTTCGACGCCGTCACCCGGGAGGACGTCACCACGATCAGCGTGCGGGTGAACGATCCGGGCGAGGTGTACGAGGTCGTCGAGCGGCTGCGCGCGCAGGGTGCCGTCCTGGAGTCGCTGACGCAGGTGCAGCCCGACCTCGAGGACGTGTTCCTGGCTCTGGTGAGCGAGCCGTCCCATGGGTGAGGTCCTGCGGGCGGAGATCGGCAAGGGCCTGCGCGTCCAGCTCGCCCACCCGGCCGGACATGTGATCACCCTGTTGATCAGCACCATGATGTACCTCGGCCTGCAGTTCGTCCTGGGCCAGGGCGAACTGCGCCAGGACCTGCTGCCGCGCACCCTGGTCGCGATCGGCGGCTACTGGTTCCTCCAGTACGCCGGCCTGGTGATGGTGGCCGACCTCATCGAGGAGAAGCGCGCCGGCACCTTCACCCATTCGCAGATGAGCCCGGCGCCCCCGTGGCTGCCGATGCTCGGCCGGCTGGTCACCGCCTCGGTGTTCGGGCTGGCCGTGGCCGTCGCCGCCGCTCTCGTCCCCATGCTCCTGGCCCAGATCGCCGTCCCGTTGCGCTGGGCCGCGCTCCTGCCCGCCGCGCTTCTTCTGGTCAACGCGCTGGCCTTCACCTTCCTGCTGGCGTCCCTCGCCCTGGTCTCCCCGATGGTCGGCGCCCTGCAGTCGCTGTTCACCTCGCTGGTGCTCCTGCTCAACGGCTCGTTCCTGCCGCTGGAGCTGTATCCGGACTGGCTGGCCGCGGTGGCGCGGCTGCTGCCCACCACGCTGGGGATCGAGGCGCTCAACCAGACGCTGTTCGAGGGCCGCCCCTTGGCCGGGGTCTGGACCGGCGGAGCGCTGCCCTGGCTGCTGGCCCACACCCTCGTCCTCGCCGCCGTCGCCGGCCTGCTGTTCGCCCGCAACCACCGACGATCCCTGGAGTCGTCATGACCTTCGTCCGCGGATTCGCCGCCGAAGTCGGCAAGGGCCTGCTCAACCTGCTCGCCGGATGGCGCGAGGTGCTGCTGGAGATGATCACTTTCCCGCTGTTCTACCTGCTCGTCGTGCTGTTCATGGGACGCGGGCAGCTGCGCGCGGACCTGCTGCTGCCGGTGCTGCTCGGCATGGTGGCGCTGACCTTCATCCACGAGCAGGTCAACCGGGTGTTCTGGAGCTATCTCGGCGACATCCAGTCCGGCGTGCTGGAACAGACCTACCTGACCCCGCTGCCCTCGGCCGCGCGCGTCCTCGGCCGCCAGGTCGCCGCGGTGATCGCGGCCGTGCCCACCGCGCTGGCCGTCCTGGCCACCGGCGCGGTGGCCGTCACCCTCCAGGGCGGGCGCCTGCCCGTGGACGCGCAGGTGCTCGTGCCGCTGGCCGCCATCGTGCTGGGGACCTGCGGGCTCGCGCTCATCCTGTGCGGGCTGACCCTGGTGTTCAGACGCATCGAGATCATCACCCAGCTGTCCGTGGCCGTCTACGCCATCGCGGGCGGCACGCTGGTCCCGCTCGCCGCCATGCCCGACCCGATCGCCTTCCTCAGCCGGCTGGTCGTGCCCATCGCGCCCGGCATCGAGGCGATGCGCGACATCCTGCTCGGCGGGCATTCGCTGGCCGCGCTCCCGACCGGCTGGGGTCTCGGCTGGCTGCTGGCCCAGCCGCTGCTCATCACGGCGGCCGGAGTGGTCCTGTTCCACCGGCTGGAAAACCTCGCCCGGCACCGCGGCACCCTCGGCCGGCCCTAGCCGGCCGCCGTCCCGGGCCTGTTCTGTGCGCTGCGCGGCCTCGACGGCGAGGCCGCGTTCCGGCTATTCCGCCAGGGCGCCGAACACGTAGGAGCCGGGGGCGTCGGGGTCGTCGCCGGCCCAGAACTCCGTCCAGTGGACGCGGAACTCGTCGCGGGTGAGGTGGCCGTCGCCGTCCAGGTCGAGGCGGGGGAAGATCTCGTCGGCCGCCGAGGGCGCGCCGTTCCACGTCTCGATGAGCGCACCGTACTCCGAACGGGAGATGAGGCCGTCGCCGTTGAGGTCGATGGCCTCGAACATCGCGTCGGCGGTGCCGGTGACGGCGTCGGCCAGGTCGCCGAGCCCGTCCACGACGTGCAGCACCTGGTCGAGGGAGACGGTGTCGTCGCCGTCGGAGCCGGCGGCGGCCCGGAGCACCGGCCACCAACCGGTCATGACGGAGACCAGTCGCTCCGGGGGCACGGACCCCGCGACGGCCGTCCAGCGGTGGGCGAGCGCCTGGAAGTCGGCCTGGGTCAGCCGGCCGTCGCCGTCCAGGTCCATCGCCCGGAAGACTCCGCCGACCTTCTTACGCTGGAACTCACTGGCCACTTCTGCCTCCACTCGTCGGGAAGACTCAATGCTGTCGAGTCATCACCAACCGTGACCATAATCATTTGAGTGACGAAATCCTTACGTACCGTGGCCCAGCGGCTACGTGCTGTGGCCCGGGCAACCCGCTCGACTCGGCGCGCGTCGACGGGCCGGCGGGTTTCAGGCGCTGCGCCGGGTGGTGCGGACGCTGTCGCAGCAGGCCCTGCGGGTGGCCGTGCTGGTCATCTCACTGGTGCCGATCCTGATCGTCTACCCTTTCCTGCAACGTCATTTCGCCAAGGCACTCTGATCGGGGCGGTCAAGGGATGAGCACGGTCTGGCTGTTCACGGGCGACAGCGTGACCCACGGGGCGTTGCACACCTTCGGCTGGCGCGACTACACGCAGCTGTTCGCCGAACGGGTGCGCTTCGAGCTGAACCGGCCGGCCGACGCGGTCATCAACACCGGCGTCAGCGGCCAGCAGGTCTCCGAGCTCGACCTCGAGGGCGCGGTGCTGCGCCACCGGCCCGACGTGGTGGCGCTGATGTTCGGCCTCAACGACTGCGCGGCCGGGCCCGCGGGCCTGCCCGCCTTCGTCCGCGACTACGCCGCGGTCATCTCGCGCGTACGGGGAACCGGCGCGAAGGTCGTGCTCCAGACGCCCAACCGGGCCCCGGAGTCCGGCTGGGCCGACCTGCCCGCCTACGCGGAGGCGGTGCGCTCGCTCGACGCCGACGTACTGGTGGACCACCACGCCACCTGGGACGGCGGCGAGCACTGGATGGGAGCGGGGTGCCACCCCAACGAGTACGGGCACCGGGCGCTGGCCAGGAACCTGCTGCGGGCGCTCGACCTGTGGGAGCCGGTCGGGGTGAGCGGGTCGCTGTTCATCCCGTGACGCCGGGGATGACCGCCGCTCAGCCGGGGCGGCCTCAGCCCGGTCGTCGACGTGGAGGACCTGTCGATGGTCCTGATGCGCGTGGGCAACGGGGACCGAGGGCAGGATGGAGAACTTCGGCGACCACCGGGCCGCCGGTGTCATGTCTCGCGATTCGAGACGCCAGGCTCATCGGCCGCTTCGCAGGGGGGCGGCGTCGGGCGAGTGCCCGGCGCATGATTATGATCAAGATCGCGACGGAAACGATCTACCGTTCCGCCGCGATGGCCGCCCCACCCCCGAAGGGATGCTGATGCCCAAGCTCACCCGCGCCGCCGCGACCACGTTCGCGGCGGTCGCCCTGGCCACGACCTGCTCCGCACTGACGGCGCCCGCCAGCTCCGCGACCACCTCCGCCGCGTCGTCCACCTCGGTCGCGGCCTCCACCTGGATCAAGTACGGCGACTACTCCAGCCAGGCCAACTGCGTCGCCAAGGGCAAGCAGCTCAAGTCCAGCGGCGCCTACCTGTCGTACTACTGCGAGTACACGGGCTTCTTCACGCTGATGGTCCTGACCAGGTAATCGCCTGACCACCTCCGGCCCGGAGGTCATCTCCTCCGGGCCGGCGGGCTCGAAGATCACCAGCACCGGGATGTCACGGCGTCCGGCCGGTGGACTCGTCGAAGATCATGGCGTGCCCGAGCGGCCAGCCGGGATCGCCGGTGCGGGCGAAGCGCACCCAGGCGGCGTGCATCGCGTCGGCCACCGCCTGCGGCGCGCCCGGCCCGGCGGTGCGTTCGACGCCGGGCGCGTCCAGCACGTCGAAGACGAAGGGCAGATCGAGGTTGTGCACCGCGCCCACGCGTCCGCCGCCGACCGGGCTCTCGACGGGCGACTGCCACCGGAACTCGTAGGCGTGCGCGGGCCTGGCCTCGCGGATCCAGCGTGTCTCGCGGGTGAACAGGTGCCCGGTGACGGCGCGTCCGACGCGCTCCGCGGGGGTGAGACCGGGTTCGTCCACCTGGACGCCCAGATGGTCCAGCACGGCCTGCGCGCCGGCTTCGTCGAGACCGGCGGCCAGGCGGCGGACGAACACGTCGGCCTCCTGCGAGGTGCAGCCGACCAGCAGGGGAACGTCCGCGCTCGCGCCCGCGCGCAGGGCGGCCAGTGGGACGGCCGGGATCAGGTCGCCGTCGACGACCGGCTTGACCGGCACCGACTCGTTCAGCCCGCCGGAGTCGCCGGTGAGCGGCGGCGGCTGTTCGGCGACGAGCGTCTCGGGGGACAGCGCGGCGAAGGAGGACCTGGTCGGGGCGATCCCCAGCCGGGCGGCGAGCGTCCTGGCATAGTCGCGCGCCTCCTGCTCGGTGGCGACCAGGGTGGCCGAGCCGCTCATCACGATCGCGCGCCGGAACAGCCCTTCGGCGCGGGGCATCGTCAGCAGGGTGGCGACGGCGGCGGCGCCCGCCGACTGCCCGGCGATCGTCACGTCGCCGGGGTCGCCGCCGAACGCCGCGATGTTGTCGCGCACCCACTCCAGCGCGGCCAGCCAGTCGAGGACGCCCCGGTTGAGCGGGGCGTCCTCCAGGGCCAGGAAGCCCTCGAAGCCGAGCCGGTAGTTGACGGCCACGCAGACCACGCCGTCGCGGGCGAAGCGGTGGCCCTGGTGCCAGGCCGCCCCGTTGCCGCCGATGGAGAACGCGCCGCCGTGGATCCAGACCAGGACGGGCAGGCCCGCCGGGCCGGTCCGGGGGGTGCGCACGTCGAGGTTGAGGCAGTCCTCGCCGACCTGGAAGACGTCGGGCGCGTACAGGCCGATGTCCTCGCCGGCCGCCTGCGGGGCGGCGGGGCCGCGGGTGACGGCGGGCCGTACGCCGTCCCACGCCGGCGGCGGTACGGGCGCGCCGAAGCGGTGCTCGCCGAAGGGCGGGGCGGCGTACGGCACGCCGAGGAAGGCGAGCACACCTTCCTCGATCATGCCCTCGACCAGCCCCGCGGTGGTACGCACGATCACGTCCGGCGCCATCCGGCCGTCCCTTCGACGATTCTGACGGCCGCCCGGGTGAGCGGCTCAAGGGCGGCCTCGTCCACCTTGTCGAGGGTGTCGGCCGAGTCGAACAGGTACATGGGAGCCGACAGGAAGTGCACGAGCGGCACCCCTTCGGGATGGAAGAAGGCCCCGTCGGTGGGCGGCATCGGGGAGAACACGTCCGGCGGCAGCACGAACGAGCGCCTCAGGTCCTCCGCGACGAGGGCCGCCGCCACCAGGCTCTCCAGCTCCGGCTTCCTGGTGGTGAACCACCAGCCGGGCTCGGGGTCGCCGGTGGGCACCAGCTCGCCGTCCACGACCACGCACCGCCGGGCGGCGTGCTCCAGGTGGAGCTGGAGGACGACGTCGTCCAGCAGGCCGCGGTTCTCCTCGATGAAGGCCCGGGTGCCGGCGGCGTGCGCCATGTGGCCCGCGGTCAGCAGGAAGAGCAGGTTGTTCGGCCGGTCCCGCTCGGGCACGCCCGCCCAGTACCGGGCGGCGGCCAGCACCAGCGCGATCCCCGAGGCGTCCTCGACGGCCGAGGCCCAGGGCGCGTCGTGGTGCGAGCCGATGATCACCCACTGGTCGGAGCGGCCGGGCAGCGTGCCGATCACGTTGTGCGAGACGGCCGGGCCCGTTCGCGACTCGACGGTGAGGGTGCCCGTGCAGGGGCCCTCGTCGACCAGGTCGAGCACCCGCCGCGAGTCGCCGCCCGACAGCCAGACGGCCGGCAGGTCGCGGTGCACGGCGTCGTAGGGCACGTAGTAGTCGCGGGTCTCCCACGGCACCCCGGTCAGCGCCCCCGCGAAGGCGGCGGCGCCGCCGTCGATGACGCCCTGGAGCACGTCCAGGTAGTCGAGCTGGAACGGCAGCGTCTGGACCAGCTCGTCGAAGACGCCCTCGGGGTCGTGCACGGCCGTCGCCAGGTCCCTGACGTAGGACTGCGGCAGCTCGGTGAAGGCGTACTCGGGCACGACGATCGCGCCCGGCACGACCTCGCGGGTGACCGGCGCGCGCACGGTCGCCTTCGGCGTGGTGTACGGCAGGGCGGAGGCCGCCACCCGTACGACTCTGGACGGGTCGGCGTCCAGGCGCACCACCAGGGCCGCCGTCACCGGCCGCCAGACGGGCAGCTCGACCGGCGCCAGCCGTACGTCGTGCAGCCCGAATCCGGTGAAGCGCTCGGCGGCCCACGCGGCGGTCCAGTCGTCGGCCGGGTAGCCCGGACGCCTGACGCCCCGCGAGGTGACCGTCTCGATCCACTCCATCATGCGCGCGGCGCCGGTGATCAGGCCGGGGATCATCGTTTCAGCCCTCCGAAGGTGAGCCCCGCCACGTAGTAGCGCTGCAGCGTGACCATGAGGATGAACGGCGGCACGGCGGTGACCAGGGCCGCGGTGGTGGTCAGGTGGTAGGTGACGCCGACCTCGCTCTGGAAGTTGGCCAGCCCCACCGGCAACGGCCACAGCTCCTGCTCGTTGGCCACGATCAGCGGCCACAGCAGGTTGTCCCACTGCGCCAGGAAATGCACCAGGAACAGGGTGATGAGCGCGGGCTTCAGCAGCGGCACGGCGATGCGCGCGAAGATGCGGAACTCCCCCGCGCCGTCCACCCGCGCGGCCAGCAGCAGCTCCTTGGGGATGCCGAGGGCGAACTGCCGCACCAGGAAGACGCCGAACGCGCTGATCATGCCCGGCACCATCATGCCCTGGAACGTGTTGACCCAGCCGAGCTCCTTGACGATGAGGAAGACCGGGATGACCAGGACCATCGGGGTGAGCGCCAGCGTGCCGACCACCAGCGCGAACAGCAGGCGGCGGCCGGGGAAGGACAGCTGGGCCATCGCGTGCCCGGCGGCGGCCGAGAAGAGCACGTCCAGGACGCCGGTGCCGACGCACAGGATGAGGCTGTTGCGCAGGTACGTGGGCAGGTTGCCGTCGCCGAACAGCACCCCGATGTTCTCGGGCAGGTGGAAGCCGTTGAAGACCAGCCCGCGCAGGTCGGTGTCGTCGGGCGCCGAGGCGACGACGAGCATGGCGTAGACCGGCAGCAGCATGAACCCGACCGCGACGATCAGCCAGACGGTACGCAGGACCCTCATTCGTCGCCCCCCTTGAGGAACCTGAACTGCAGCGCCGAGACGATCACCATGGCGGCCAGCAGCACCATGCCCATCGCGGCGGCGTAGCCCATGTGCTCGTAGGGGAAGGCGTTGGCCCAGATGTAGTACGGCAGCACCTGGGTGGCGTCGGCGGGCCCGCCGCCGGTGAGCAGGAAGGCGGGCACGAACGCCTGCATCGATCCGGCCACCGAGATGACCAGGACGAACAGCAGGGTCCTGCGCAGCAGCGGGAGCGTGATCCGGGTGAACGTGGTCACCGGCCCCGAGCCGTCGATGGCGGCGGCCTCGTACACCTCGCCGGGCAGCGCCTGCAGCCCGGCGGTCAGGATGATCACGAACAGTCCCATGCTCTTCCAGACGACCATCACGACCAGGGCCCAGATGGCCAGGCCGGAGCTGGTCAGCCAGGACTGCGGCTCGATCCCGGCCAGGCCGAGGAGCGTGTTGGCCAGGCCGCGGTCGGAGTAGATGATCACCCAGACCATGGACGTGGCGGCGAGCGGCATCACGGCCGGGATCATGACGAGCGCCCTGAGCCAGCGGTTGAGCCGTCCCGGCCTGCTCAGCGGCACGGCCACCAGCAGGGCCAGCACGATCGTCGGGACGACCGTGCAGACCGTGTAGACGACGGTGATCCACGCCGAGTTGAGGAAGCCGGGGTCGGCGAACATGCGCTCGTAGTTGGCCAGGCCGATCCAGTTGGGCGTCCCCGCCATCTCGTAGTCGGTGAAGCTGAGATAGACCGCCGACAGGAACGGGACGAGCCAGAACACCACGAAGAAGACGGCCACCGGAAGGGTCAGCGCCACGCCCGCCGTGGCCTGGGGACGGGCCCTGACCCTGCCGAGCACGCCCACCGGATCATGGGGACGTGCGCCGACCCCGCCGAGCACGCTCACAGGGCCGGCCGCACGGTGGCGTCGAAGGTCGCCGCGGCCTCGGCGGGGGTCGCCTTGCCGTGGGCGACGGCGTCCACGGCACTGGCCGCGGCCTTCGCCAGTTCGAGGGTGCCGGGGATGATCGGGCCGAAGTCGACGTGCGGGAGGCTGTCGGCGACGAGCGTCATGATCTCGGACTTGCCGCGCGGCCCGGCGTCCCGCCAGCCCTTGGTCGGGATGATGATGCCGTTGTCGAGGTTGGCGGTCACCGACGGGCCGCCCTGCAGATAGTTGACGAGGTGCCAGGCGGTGAACTGGTTGGGCGAGTCCTTGGCCACGCCCCAGCCCCAGGTGTAGGCCGGGACGACGGACGGGCCGCCGGCCCAGGTGGGCATGGGCGCGACGCCGTACTGCTTGCCGAAGGTGAGCTTGTCCTTGCCCAGCTTCTCCAGCGCGGGCCCGAGGAAGGCGCCGCTGACGACCATGGCGGCCTGGCCCGAGTAGAACAGGCCGAGCGCGCCCAGCGGGTTGGACAGCTTGGGGTTGCCGATCCCCGACATGTACGTCAGGGCGGCGAGGCCCTGGTCGGTGGCGAGCGACGCCTTCGTGCCGCCCGCCGTGACGAGCTCGCCGCCCTTGCCGCGGACGAGGGCGGTCAGCATCATGAGGGCCCACTGCGGGTCGCCGTAGAGCCACTGGAGGCCGACCCGCGCGCGGTCCTTCGAGGTGAGCTTGGCGCTGTACTCGGCGATCTCCTCCCAGGTCGCCGGGGGCTTGTCGGGGTCGAGCCCGGCCTGCTCGAACCGGTCCTTGCGGTAGTAGAGCATGCAGGGGTTGAAGTCGATGGGCACGCCGTAGGGCACGTCCTGGTAGGTGAGCGGGGTGGTCGTGCCCGGCTCGTAGTTCTGCAGCGGCAGCGCCTTGGTGTCGACGGGCGCGAGCCGCTTCTTCCTGGCGTGGGCGGGGAAGCTCCAGTGGCCGATCTTGAAGACGTCGGGCGGGGCGCCGCCGCTGAAGGCGGTCAGCAGCTTGGCGTCGAGCTGGCCCACGGGCAGGTAGAGCAGCTTCACGTCGACCTTGAACTCGGCGATGTAGCGGTGCACGAGCTCCTGGAACTGCTGGCCGGTGTCCTGCGAGCCGTGCAGCCAGACGGTGACCTCGCCGTGCGGCCCGCCGTCCGCGGCCTGCTGCCGGGGCTGGTCCTTGCCGCATCCGGCGAGCAGGGTGAGCGCGCCGGCGGCGAGGAGCCCACGCCGCGTCAGATCCGCCATGGTGGTTCTCCTAGGTGAGGTTCTTGAGTGCCTGGTTCTGCCAGGCGGTGTTGGTGGGGAGCTCGGGGGCGCCGCCGGCGAACGCCGCGCGGGCCTGGGCGTCGGCCTGGAGGCGGTACCTCAGCCAGGCGGTCACGTAGCCGAGGAAGCCCCCGCCGGTGTTCTGGATGTCGTTGTGCCCCGCGCCCTTGAGCAGCGCCCGGCCCGCTCCGGCGGTGGCCTGGTCGTAGTAGCCCTGGACGGTCCCGGCCGAGGAGATCAGCCAGTCGTCCGCGCCGCTGAGGAAGAGCACCGGGCAGGTCAGGGCGGCCACGGAGAACTCGTCTCCGGGGCTGGCCATCCACTGCGCGGGCACGGCGATCGGCACGACGGTCTTGATCAGCCCGGCGGAGTGGTTGGCCGCGTTGACGACGCCGCCCGCGCCCTGGGAGTGGCCGACGGCGCCGACCTGGGCGGTGTTCAGCTTGCCGTGGAAGACGCTGGCGGGGTCGGTGCCGAGGCTGACGAGGTGCTGGGCGGCGGCGAGGATCTCGGCGCCGGTGCCCGTGGTGGTGTCGGTGGAGGCGACCACCGCGAAGCCCCAGGAGGCCAGGTGGTTGAGCAGCCCCGGGTAGTTGTCGGGGGTGGCCCACGAGCCGTTGCCCCAGGTCACGATCGGGTGGGTGACGCCGCCCTCCCCCAGGTTGGACGGGTAGTAGAGCCGGTGGCCGCCCGAGGTGCCGGTGGTGACCGGCCACGGACCCGCCGCCTTGTAGGTCGTCTCGATGGTGGAGGCGGCGCCGGCCTCGGTGGTCCACGACAGGAATCCGGCCGACATGAGGCCGAGTGCCCCTGCCCGCAACGCCTGCCGACGGGTGAAGTTCTCCATGGTCACCTCGTGGGATATTTGGAGACGTGAACGTCTCCTAAGAGAGGGAAGTACGATCGGTGAGCGATGTCAAGAGATGAACAGAAGGAAGTTCCGGCGGTCCGGCCACTTCCCAGAGGGCGGCACGGGCTCTCCCCCGACACGGTGCGCGAGTCCCAGCGCGACCGCCTCGTGCAGGCCATGCTGCGGCTCGTCGCGAGGCGCGGCTACGCCGCCACGAGCGTGCCGGACGTGATCGCCGCCGCGCGCGTCTCGCGCAACGCCTTCTACGCCCAGTTCGCCGACAAGGAGGCGTGCTTCCTCGCCGGGTGCGAGCGCGACCTGCCCGACATGATCGACTCGATCCACGCGGCCGCCTCGGGGGCGGGCGACCGCTGGCGCGAGGCGCTCCGGCTGGGCATGGACGCCTACCTGAGCTGGTGGCAGGAGCGCCCGGAGTACGCGCAGGCGTACTTCGTGGAGTTGCCCAGGGCCGGTGAGCGGGCCGTCGAGCAGCGCGAGGCCGCCTACCGGCCCTTCCTCGACATGCTCGGGGCGCTGGCCGCGCGGGCCAGGCTGGAGGATCCCGCGCTGCCGCCGCTGCGCGCCACGATCCCCCGCCTGATCGTCTACGGGACCACCGAGTTCGTCGCCTCGGAGGTGCGCGCGGGCCGCGTCGCCGGCCTGACCTCGTCGGCCGGCGACCTCTGCCACTACACGGTCGCCCTGCTCGCGGGCCCCGATCACGGCATGGCGACCACCCCTTCCGCCTGAACCAGCCAGCCTTCGGGGAAGCATCCCTCCGCCGCCATGTGGGCGACGGCGGCCAGCAGGCCGCCGTTGCCCGGCAGGTAGAGGGGCAGCAGGCCGGGCCACTGGTGGTTGTGGCCGCCGGCCAGGTAGGTGTTCTTCGGGGCGTCCATCAGCAGCGCGTCCACGGCGGTGCCGGGCTCGCCGAGCCGGGCCGCGCACATGGCGAGCATCGGGAAGTCCCAGCCCCAGGTGCTCTCCCAGTCCCAGTCGGCGAGCACGTCGTGCAGGGTGGCGCGCATGGTCTCGGGGTCGATCAGCGGGGTGGGCGGCACGAACCCGAGCGCGCCGGTCATCGAGGGATGGTCGGTCCTGATCGTGTACGGCTCCACGCCGATGGCCGCGTAGACGCCGTCGCGCACCAGCGGCCGGGCCAGGCCGTCCAGCACCCGCGCCCACTCCGGGTCGGGGCCGAGGCCGAGCAGGTCCCGCCACCGCTGGGCCGTCTCCAGCCCCCACCACCAGTAGGCCAGCTCGAACGTGGGATCGCGCACCGACCGCCTGGACTCGTGGTACGACTCCTGCGCCGGGACCAGCGGCGGCCCCAGATGCCCGCCGCCCGCGAACGAGGCCATGAACTCGGCCGTCTCGAACACCAGGTCCCGGTACTCCTCCAGCGCCCCCGGCCGGGCCCGGCGGAGCAGCTCGGCGAAGTAGATCAGGTGCGGCTGCTGCCAGACGATGAAGGCGCCGATCTCGCTCGGGCTCTCCCTGCCCTCCGGCCCCACCTGCTTGGGCCAGCGGGCGCCGCGGAAACCCTGCCGCGCGGCCGTGGCCCTGGCCCGCGGCAGGATCGAGCGGTACCACGGCAGGCTCCGCTCCAGCAGCTCCGGCCTGCCCCACAGGGCGAAGTGGGCGGCGTGCCACCAGTGCATCTCCAGGTGGAACTTGCCGCTCCAGGAGTTGACGGCCAGCCCGGTCTCCTGCGGCGGGGTGGTGCCCGCGCAGTTGACCGCGGTGAGGTACTGCGAGAGCACGACCCGGCGTTCGAGCTCGGGCGCCCGGGGGTCGGCGCTGCCGTCGAAGCTCACCGCTCCCCCGCTCGTCCAGAACCGCTCCCAGTGGGCGGCGGCGGCCGTACGGACCTCGGAGAAGGACGGCAGGGCGGCGCCGACCGGGTGGCGGGCGAACTCGACGACGAGCTCCAGCTCCTCGCCCTGGATCAGGTACACGTGCGGGCCGGGCGAGGTGAGCCGCGCCGGTCCCGTCCACTCGGCCGCCACGTGGTAGCGGTCCTGGTCCAGGACGCGGGTGAAGTCGCAGCGCGAGCCACGCCGCGTGTACGTCGTGGTGTGCCTGTCGGGTTTGTCCCAGTCGGCGGTGGTGTGCCAGCCGTCGCTGGCGTAGGGGAAGGCGATCCTGATCCCCGTGCCGCCCACGACGCGGACGGCCAGCAGGTCCCGCTCGGGATGACAGACCGTCTCCACCTCGTACGGCAGGCCGCCCAGCTCGAAGGAGCTGGACAGCGCGCCGGTCCACAGGTCGAGGGTCTGCGCCGACCGGCCGAGGGTGGCGCTCTCGCCGGCGTCGAGGCCGATCCGCCCGAGATGCAGGCGGTGCGGGTTCACGTGCAGCCAGCCCCCCGCCTCGGTGGCGGGGTACAGGTCCGGATAGCCGACGCCGTCGTAGTCGGTGAGCGCGTCCTCCAGCACGTGGCCCTTGGGGTTGGGCATCGTGTGCCAGCCCCACTGCGCCTGCGTGCCCAGCGGCTCGAAGGTCTGCAGCCCGGTGGCGTCGGCGGTGAAGGCGAACTCCCCGTTGCCCACGGTGAGCGGGCACCCGGCGTCGGCGACGGTGTGCCGGCGCACGAGTGCCCTTCTGTCCACGCTCACGCACACCCCGGCGTGCCGGAGGCGCGCTGCTGGCGCATGGCGGTCACGTCGCCCGCGACGTCCGACTGGGCCATCGGGCCGAGGTCGAGCACGACGTCGGTGAAGGCGAGCGACGCCTTGCGCATCACCGGCAGGTCGATCGCCTCGGCGCCGAACTGCGGCGAGAACAGCGTCTTGGGCGCGGCGATGGGCGCGATGACGGGCAGCAGGTGCTGGTTGTACGGCGTGCCCTCGCCGCCGAAGCTGCAGTGGCGCGGCACCGTGGCGAGGTCGGCGGCCGACAGGCCCTTGAGGATCGCGGTGCGCCGCACGTCCCGGTACTCGATGTGGCCCTTGACGAGCTCGCGCAGCGGCGTGCTCTCACTGACGGGGACCCACAGCAGCTCGGTGAGGGTGGGGCTGGCGACGAGCTGCTTGCCCGGCAGGCCGTTCGGCCTGGCGACCGCGTCGTAGCGCTTGGCGCCGAGGTGTTCGAGCACGACGACGGAGGAGACCTTGCCCTGGTCGTACTCGGCGTCGAGCTGGGCGGCGAGCTGGCCCGCGCCGCCCTCGCGGACGTCGGGACCGGTCAGGTGCTGGTAGAGGTGACCGGTCACGAACGCGAACTGCACGGTCCGCGGACGGCACTCCACCGGCAGCGACGACAGGTAGCGGGCCATCTCGATCATGGTGAGCGGGCCGTTGTCCCACACCGGGCTCATGCCGTCGGTGTGGCTCTCCACGACGATCTTCTGGGCGTTCCCGCCGGGCAGCGTGGCGAGCAGGGTCCGGGTGGTCGTCGGCGTCCAGGCGGCGTTCACGGTCAGCGCGGCCTGGACCGGCTGCCCGGCGGCCAGCGCGTCCTTGATCTGCTTGCCCTGGTCGGCGCCGACGTACGCGCCGGGCACGCCGTACGGCAGGCCCTCGTAGGGCGCGTACATGCCCTGGATCTGGGCGTGCGGGAGCTGGCTGATCTCGATCACGCCCAGCGCGCCCGCGGCGGCGGCGGCCTTGAGGTCGGCGTCGGCCGCGGCGGGGGCCTCCATCGACTCCGAGCCGAGCAGGTTGATCGTGAGGCCCGGGTCGTACATGGAGTAGCCGAGGGTGGGCGGATAGAACAGCAGGTTGGGCACGCTGGTCCAGGGCAGGTCCCGGACGACGATCTTCCCGGCGGCGTTGGCCGCGGTGATGTTCGTCCCCGCGGCCAGGTGGACGAGCGGCGCCGAGACGCCGCCCGCGCCGGTGGAGGAGGAGAACGGCACGGGGGCCGCGACCTGCACGGACGTGCCGCCGACGGTCAGGCCGGTGCCGAGGCTGTCCCAGCGGTCGATGGCGTAGGGCAGGGAGGAGAGCTGGAGGCCGGGGATGGCCGCCATTTCCTGCTCCAGCCAGTCGACGTAGCCGGCGTGCGCGGCCGAGCCGGTCGGCCGGGGCCCGAACGTCTTCTGCTGCCCGGCCAGGGTGCCCAGGCGGGCCTCGGAGGCGAAGGCGGCGGGGTCGACCCGGGCCGGGCAGGTGACCGCGGCCGGCCGGGCGAAGGCCGGTTGCGCGGGCGCGACCAGCGGGAGGAGAAGGGCTAGGAGAGCGAGTCGTCTCACGTGGGGGTCCTTCCATCGAATCGTTTTAATGCATGGTCCGCGGCAGTCCCCCGACGTGCGGCCGGCCCTCAGAGGCGAGGTGGTCCCGTGGTTCCGCGGACGATCAGCGTGGGCGACACCGACGACGCCACCGATCGTGTGCGTCCCTCGATGCGCTCGACGAGCAGGCGCGCGGCGGTCGCCCCGATCACCCGTCCGTCCTGGTCGACGCTGGTGAGCGAGACGCGTTTGAGCGAGGCGATGCCGATGTTGTCGTATCCGGCGACGGAGAGGTCCTCCGGCACCGACAGGCCCGCCTCGTCGGCGGCGCGTAGTACGCCGAGCGCCGCGATGTCGGCCCCGGCGAAGATCGCGGTGGGCCGGTCGTCGCGGGCGAGCAGTTCCCGCGCGCCCTCGAAGCCGCCCTCCTCGGTGAAGGAGGTGGCCAGCACGTCGTCGGCGAGCCCGTGGGCGCGCATCGCCTGGCGGTAGCCTTCGGCGCGCACCATGTGCGGCAGCCCCTGGGCGCGGGCCCGCTCCAGGTGGGTGATGTGCGCGATCCGGGTGTGCCCGAGCCCGACCAGGTGGTCGACCACGAGCCGGGCCCCCATCACGTCGTCGTCGACGACCGCGTCGTAGGCCGCGGCGCCGCCGTGCCTGCCCACCACGACGACCGGGACGGCCGCCGCGATGGCGGCGAGTTCGGCGTCCGTCATGACCGGTGAGATCAGGATGAGGCCGTCCATGCTCCGGTCGATCATGGCGTCGGTCATCCTGGCCTGCGTCTTGGGCTCGATCCCGCCGGGCCCGAGCAGCACCTGGTACTCGGTGTCGCCCAGCCGGCCGGTGATGCCCTCGATGATGTCGGGGAAGAACGGGTTGCGGGTGTCGGAGAGCAGGACGCCGAGGGTGTAGGTGCGCCCTCGCAGGGCGCGGGCCGCGGCGTGCGGGCGGTAGCCCAGCTCGTCGATGGCCTGCGTCACCTTGGCCTGCATCTCCGCGCTCACGCCGTAGGCCCCGCGTACCACCTTGGACACGGCGGCCGTGGAAACCCCGGCCCGCCTGGCCACATCGGCGATCGTCACCCGTCCGCTCGTCACACGCCGTCCTTCATGTGTCCCTGTAGAACGAACTACACATTTACTGAGAGCAGAGGCTAACCCCCTACTACTCCTCAGGTCCACCCCTTGACGGACGTTTCTGGCATGCCGTAGAACGTTCTACACAAATCTCCCCCACATGAACAGGAGCACGAGCGTGAGAGCACCAACTCGTCCGCTCGGCGCGGCGCTCGGCGCCGTCCTCGCCCTGTCCCTCTCCGGCTGCGGATCCTCCGCCCCCGAGGGGACCGGTCAGGTGAAGCTGACCATCTGGCACAACAGCGCGGACCCGGCGCCGCTGCTGGAGATGTACAAGAAGTTCGAGAAGCAGTCCGGCCACAAGGTCGAGCTCGTGTCGATCCCGTCCGACGGCTTCGAGGACACCACCCAGACCAAGTGGGCCACCGGCGACCGCCCGGACGTCCTTGAGTACCACGCGACGGTGAGCGGCCTGCTCGCCCTCAACCCGGCCGAGAACCTGCGCGACCTGACCGGCGAGGCCTACATCGCCAGGTCCGGCGACCTCTACCAGGCCGCCGGGTCCGTCAACGGCAAGGTCTACGCCGCCATCACCGGCTTCCCCCAGGTCTTCGGCCTCTACTACAACAAGAAGGTCTTCACCGAGGCCGGGCTGACCCCGCCCACCAGCTTCGCCGAACTCGCCACCGCCTGCCCCAAGCTCAAGGCCGCCGGTGTCACGCCGGTCTTCGAGTCGGGCGGGTCGATCTGGCCGGTGCAGATCCTGCCCATCCTCTACCTGGCCGGCGCCAACCAGGCCAACGCGTACGGCAAGGCCATCGCGGGCCACAGCAGCACGCTGGCCGACCCCGGCTCGCCGTTCGTCGCCGGCCTGACCGCCTACGCCAAGCTCAAGGCCGACGGCTGCTTCAACAAGGACATCGTCACCGCCAAGTTCGAGGACTCCATGAAGGCCCTCGTGACCGGCAAGGCCGCCATGGTCGCCCAGCACTCCGACATGCTCCCGGCCCTCCTCGCGGCCGCCGGCGGCGACCAGAAGGCCGTGGACGAGTCCGTCGGCTTCGTCGGCCTGTCGAGCGACAAGCCGCTGGTGACGTACGCGCCCGGCCCGATCGGCACGTTCTACCTGCCCAAGACCGGTGACGCGGCGCGGGAGAAGGCGTCGCTCGACTTCGTGCGCTTCATGACCGGCCCGGCCTACGCCGAGTACATCGCCGCGTCCAAGACCTTCCCCGTGCTCAAGGACGTGCCCGACCCGCAGGGCGTCTCCTCCGTGCTCCAGGACGTCAAGAAGGCGTACGACACCGGCGCCGTCATCGCCTTCAACTCCGACATCCCCGGCATGGGCGGCCTGGCGCAGCTCATGTCCGAGCTGATCGCCGGGCAGAAGGATCCGCAGAAGGCGGCGACCCAGCTCCAGGGCCAGGTCGAGCAGGCGGCCAAGGCGGCAGGGCTGCCCGGATGGTGATGCGGAACAGGGCGGCCTGGCTGCCGTGGGCCCTGCCCGCGATCGTGCTGGTCGCGGTCTTCTTCGTCGCCCCGTTCCTGCTCAACGTCCGGTTCGCGTTCTCCTCCTGGACGAGCTTCCGGGCCGAGATCACCTGGAACGGGCTGGAGAACGTCCGCACGCTGATCGACCAGGACCTGCTGGCCAACGCGGTCACCGTGACCGTGCTGTACGCGATCCTGTGCATGGCGATCCAGAACACCGTCAGCCTCTCGCTGGCCCTGGCCCTCCAGCGGACCAGCCGGATCAACACCGTCTTCCGCTCGGCGTTCTTCCTGCCGACGCTCATCTCGCCGCTGGCCGCCGGATACATCTGGCGCGGCCTGCTGGCCCCCGACGGGGCGGTCAACTCCTTCCTCGGCATCGAGTGGGCGTGGCTGGGCGAACCGTCCACCGCGCTGGTGGTGGTCGCGTTCATCGACGCGTGGAAGTGGAGCGGGCTGATCACCCTCGTCTACATCGCGGGCCTCAACTCCATCCCGCAGGCGCTGCTGGAGTCGGCGACCGTGGACGGGGCCGGCCCGTGGACCCGGCTCCGGCGGGTGGTGTTCCCGATGCTCGCCCCGGCGCTGACCTTCAACGTGGCGGTCACGCTGGTGGGCGCGCTCAGCGCGTACGACGTGATCGCCGCCACCACCGGCGGCGGGCCCGGCGACCACACGCGGGCACTGAACGTGGTGATGCGCCAGCAGTGGGGACAGGGCTTCTTCGGCTCGGCCAGCGCGCTGGGGTTCACCGTGACGCTGCTGGTGATCGCCACCGCCGTGCCCCTGGTGTGGTGGCTGCGACGCAGGGAGGTGACGGGATGAGAGCGGCACTCAAGTACGCGGCGCTGACGCTCTTCGCGATCCCGTGGGTGCTCGTGCCCGTGTGGCTCGTGGTCGTCAACTCCTTCAAGCCCGCGGGCGAGGCCGCCGAACTCGGCCTCGGCCTGCCCAGGACGTGGGCGATCGCCGAGAACTACGGCATCGTGCTCGACCGGGGCGGCTACCTGACCGGGCTGCTCAACAGCCTCAAGGTGACCGTGCCGATCGTGGTGGCCGTGGTGCTCCTCGGCGCGGCGGCGGCGTGGGCGTTCGGGCGCAGCCGGTCGCGGTGGCTGCAGGCGGCCTACTTCGTGATGGGCCTGTCGATCCTGCTGCCGCCGTCGATCATCCCGACCGTCTACCTGCTGCGCGCCCTGTCGCTGGACGGCGGCTCGCTCGGCTACGTGCTGACGATGACCGGCTCCCGCCTGGGCATCGTGATCTTCCTGGCGACCGGCTTCGTCCGGGCCTTCCCTCAGGACCTGGAGCACGCCGCCGCCATCGACGGCGCCTCGCGCCCGCAGGTGTTCGTCCGCATCCTGCTGCCCCTGCTGCGGCCGGTGCTGTTCGTCGGCGGCGTGATCCTGATCATCAACGTCTGGAACGACTTCTTCTTCGCCCTCTTCCTGCTCCAGGGCAGCGCGAACGCCACGCTGCCGCTGAGCCTGTTCCAGTTCGCCTCCGGCACCCTGCAGAGCCTGAACTGGAACCTCGTCTTCGCCCACGTCCTGCTCACCACACTGCCCCTCGTGGCGGTGTACGTCGTCGCGCAGAAGCGCGTCCTGGCCGGCCTCACGGAAGGTGCACTGAAGGGATGACCACGCACGACATCGCGCTCGACTGGGTCAGGCGCGAGATCAAGGAGGGACGGCTGCCGTGCGCGGTGTTCGGCGCCGCCACCTCCGACGGGATCCAGGTGCTGGAGGCGTTCGGCGCGCACGACGGCCGCGCGACCAGGACCGAGGACCACTTCGCGCTGTTCTCGGTGACCAAGCCGCTGATGGGGCTGCTCGCCCTGCGTCAGGTCGAGCGCGGGCTGCTGTCGCTGCGCCGCCCGCTGCGGGACGCGCTGCCGAACTTCCCGCGGCCCGACGTGACGCTCTGGCACCTGCTCACCCACACCAGCGGCATCGCCGAGCAGACGCTCACCCCCGACGACCTGCTGGAGCACCTCGTCACCGCGCCGGCGATGTTCGAGGCGGGCACGCTCAGCCACTACTCCAACCTGGCCTTCGCCGGGATCGCGGAGATGGTCCGCGACGTCACGGGCCGCGACGTGGCCGACCTGATCGACTCCGACCTGAACACGCTGGTGCCGGGCGGCGGGCGGATCACGTTCGACCCGGCGTGCGAGGCGGCCGAGGTGCACGGCGTCGAACTGCTCGGGCCCGGCTTCGACTTCGACGCGTTCGTCCGGCTGCGCCACCCGGCGGGGGCGCTGTTCTCCCGCGCCGAGGACCTCCTGGCGCTGGGCGGGGCGCTGCTGCGCGGCGACCGCTCGCTGATCCACCCGACCACCCTGGCCGCCATGACGACCCCGCAGACGACGGGCCTGGTCAAGCTGCAGCCCGACCCGGTCAACGCCGGGCAGGACTGGGGCCTGACCTGGAACCTGCGCCACTCGGCCCCCGGGCTGCTCGAACGGCGGCTGTACGGGCACGGCGGCGCCTCGGGCTGCCAGTGGTGGATGTACCCGGAGCAGGACGCGTGCTTCGTGCTGCTGATCAACGTGATGGCGCCGAGCCTGTACGGCGTCGACGTCGACGGTCTGCACAACGCCTTCACCACCGGGCTCGATGCGTGAACCGGGAATCGGGGGTGCAGGTCTCGGGCGCGCAGACGCCCTACATCCGTTCGGCCCCGTCCGGCCCGCGGGCGGGTCTGACGTGCGGTCTGGCGGATCCGGTGGGCGTGGACGAGCCGTCGCCCCGGCTGTCGTGGGACGCGCGGCTGACCGAGGAGGCCACCGTGGTGGTGGCCGCGGACGGGCGCGAGGTGTGGCGGTCGTCCGTGCCCGCCGGAGCGCACGGCGTGGACGTGCCGGATGAGCTGCTGGCGGCGCTGACGCCGTACACGTGGCGGGTGGAGGGCCAGGCGACCGGCGCGTTCACCACGGGCCTGCGGGCGCGCGGCGAGTGGGACGCTCCCTGGCTGCCGGGCGACGACCGGGCGGCGGTGGGCCTGCGCGGGTCGTTCACGTGGCGTCCCGCTCCGGGACGCGCCTGGCTGGCCGCCACCGCACTGGGCGTCTACCGGGCCCTGCTCAACGGGGCACGGCTGGGCGGGGAGGAGCTGGCCCCCGGCTGGACCGACTACGGCCACCGCACCCGCTACCGGCTGCTGGAGCTCACCGACCTGCTCGTGCCCGGCGAGAACGAGCTGGAGCTGTGGCTGGCTCCCGGCTGGTACGCCGGTCACGTCGCCGGCGGCGGCCCCCGCCGCTACGGCGACCGGCCCGCCGCCAGCGCCCAGGTGCTCGTCCGGGACGACGACGGCCTGCGCCGCGTGTTCGCCACGGACGCGTCCTGGACCCGGCGGGACCTCGGCCGGCCGCGCGCCGACCTGGTGATGGGCGAGACCGTCCAGGCGCCTTCCACGCAGACCGGACCGGCCGGGACGGTGGCCGTCCCGCGGATCCTGGTGGAGGCCGACCCCGCTCCCCCGGTGCGGGTGATCGGCACGGTGCCCGCCGTGTCCGTGACCGAGCCCGTGCCGGGCGTCCAGGTGGCCGACTTCGGGCGGAACGTCGTCGGCCGGATTCGGCTGCGCGTCGAGGCGCCGGGGCCCGTACGGATCGTGGTGCGGCACGGGGAGGAACTGACCGCGACCGGGCGGCTCTACACCGACAACCTGCGCACCGCGGAGCAGCGTGACGAGTTCGTCCTCGGCCCCGGCCCGCACGTCGTGGAGCCGGCGTTCACCCTGCACGGGTTCCGCTACGCGGAGGTCACCGGCTGGCCCGGCGCGCTGCGGCCGGACGACCTGGAGGCGGTGCTGCTGTCGTCCGCGCTCGCCGTCACCGGCTCGCTGACCGTGAGCGACCCCGCCGTACGGCAGCTCGTCGCCAACATCGGCGCGTCGGCGGACGGCAACCTGGTCAGCGTGCCGACCGACTGCCCGCAGCGCGACGAGCGGACCGGCTGGACGGCCGACATCTCGGTGTTCGGCTCGACGCTCAGCTTCCTGCGGCACACGCAGGCGTTCCTGTCCGGCTGGGTCACGACGCTGATCGACGGGCAGCGGGCCGACGGCGCGGTCCCGCACGTCGCGCCGGTCCTGCCCGAGTACGGATACGACTCCCCCGTGTGGTCCGACGCGCTGGTCGAGGTGCCGTGGCTGCTGTGGCGTCGCTACGGCGACGACCGCACGCTGCGCCGCGCGTACGACCCGATGCGGCGGTGGGCCGACTACTGCCTGGCCCAGTCCGAGGACGGCGTCAGACCGGGCAGGGCGCTGGGCGACTGGCTGGCCCCCGGCACGGTCGAGACGCCCAAGAGCCTCATCGCCACCGCCGCCCTGGCCCGCACCCTCCGCCTGGTCGCGCACGCGGCCGACGTGCTCGGCGAGCCGCACGCCCCCGAGTACGGCGAGGCGTTCACCCGCGTGTCGGACGCCTTCCGGCGGGCCTTCCTCAACGGCCCGAGGCTGCACACCGAGACGCAGACGGGCTACGCCGTCGCCCTGGCCTGGGACCTGGTCCCGCCCGAGGACCGGGCCGCGTCGGCGCAGGCGCTGGCCGACCTGGTCCGCGCCGGCGGGCACCGGCTCATGACGGGCTTCGTCGGCACCCCCCTGCTGCTGCCCGTGTTGTCGGAGACCGGCCACCACGACCTGGCGTGCCGGATCTTCAACCAGGAGGGCTACCCGTCCTGGCGTTACCAGCTCCGCGCCGGGGCGACGACCATGTGGGAGCGCTGGGACGCCTGGCATCACCGGCACGGCCTGCAGACTCCCGCCATGAACTCCTTCAACCACTACGCCTACGGCTGCGTGGGCGACTGGCTGTTCCGGCACGTGGCGGGCCTGGGCGACGACCCGCGCGGGACGGGCGGCGGCTTCGGCGAGCTGCTGCTGCGTCCCGGCCCCGTCCCGCTGCTGCGGCAGGCGCACGCCCGCTACGACAGCGCGTCGGGGACCGTCGAGTCGGGCTGGCGGGCCGGGCCGGACGGGGTCCAGTTCACCTTCGCCGTACCGGAGGGCGTGACCGCCCGCGCGGTGCTGCCCGTACGCGGCGCGTGGGACGGGATGGCCGTCAACGGCACCTTCCTCATGGGCCTCGGCGAGCAGTTGCCGACCACCAGACTGGCCGACGGGGGCTGCGCCCTGAACCTGCCGCCGGGCCGCTGGTCGTTCACGGCCCCCGCCGCGGCCACGTCCCACCTGCTCCAGGAGTGGGACGACCTGGGCCGGTGAGCCGGACCGGCGCCGCGCACGGGCGCACGGCGTCCACGGACGTCAGCCCGCGAGGTCGCCGAGCCAGCGCAGCGCGGTCAGGCTCGGCATGAAGCCGTACTCGCCGCCACGCGTGACGACGAACCGTGGCAGGGACTCCAGGCGCCGCCGTACGGGACGCCGGGGGATGGTGAAGTCGCCGGAGCCGTCCGCGGAACCGGTCAGGGGATCCCTGGCCGGGCCCGCGCCGAAGAAGACGCCGTCGTTCATCCATTCGGTCTGGACGAACTCGAACTGCCGCCCCAGATGGGCTCCGACGAAGGCGAACATCAGCCCCCGGTCGGCGCCGTCGTCGTCCAGGACGCCGTCGGGCAGCGGCGGCCCGTAGCCCGTAGACGGTGCCGCGCCTGATCATGCGGTGCAGCCTCGGGACTCCGGCCACCGCCGCGTCCCGAGGGTTGGCCCGGCGGATGTGGCAGCCGCCGGGGGTGGTGAAGCCCGCGGGGTCGTCCCGCTGGTAGAGGAAGGCGTTGCGGCGCGCGGCGTCGGCGCCGAGGCCGGGGTCGTCGTGGAGCGGGCAGAGCGCGAGCGGCGCGCCGCTGCGCCAGCGCCCCATGATCTTCGCGGCCAGCAGTTCCTCGTCCTCCGGGCCGGTGGCGTTGTCCCTGAGGTAGCGCCGGAACAGCGCGACCCGCTGGTGAAGCTTGCGGAAGGCCACGTAGGTGCCGTTGCGTCCGAGTACGTCGGGTTGCGGGGCCTGGGTGCCGCCGAGCTCGTCGGGGTGGTCACGGCGTAGTGGGGAAGGTGCATGTGGAAGTTGAAGTGGGACACCCCTTCCAGCCACCCCCGGGTGTCCAGGTCCCTGGCGATGGTCAGCGGGGCGTTCCTGCCCACGTCCGTCACCGCGGGACGCAGCCCGTAACGGTTCTCCACCGGCACGCCCAGCCCCGCCATCAGCGACCGGGTGTACCTGCCGAAGCGCTGCCGGCGGGGTACGAGCGCGTCGCCGTGATGGTGGTACTCCACGTCGCGCACCGCCAGGTCGTCGCTCGCGCCGACGTCGTGGTGCGGTCCCAGAGCCAGGCAGGTCCCTTCCCGGGTGAGGAACTCGCGCAGCGCCTCGATCTCCGCGGGCGTGGCCTCCTGCCCGGTGATCATGTGATCCAGTCCCCACACGAACAGGGTGTCGGTGTCGGCCAGCACCCGCTCGTCCAGCGGGGTGTGGAATCCGGCCTGGTCGACGCGCTGGTACACGGGCACCGGGTATCCGGTGGCCTCGTGGACGAACCGCTGGAAGGGCAGCCAGCCCCAGAAGAACAGTTCCAGGCCGCCCGCGATGCCCTGCTGGAAGCGCATGGGGTCGGACCACTGCGGGTCCTCGTAGGCCGGCCACTGGACGCGGCGCACCTCGGTCATCGTGGAGAACCGGTTGTCGAGCACGGTCACGTCCCGGCCCGCTTCGGCCGGGTAGCTCCATGCGACGTAGATGCTCACCCGCCGCCGTCCGGGGCGTACGGGCGTGGCACGTGGTTCTGGTTGTAGGTGCGTGCCGTCTTCGGCTCACTCATCTGATCTCCTGCGCCGTCCGCGGCCGTCACTGCAACTGGTCGAGCATTTCCGACAGGGCGCTCTTGACCCGCAGCGCCTTCTTGATCTCGTCGGCGGTGACGTACGGGTACTCGCCGTACTCGATGAAGCTCGGGCAGTGATGCGCGCGGACGAACCTGACGAACGCCTCGGGGTTGGTCTTCCAGTCCTCGGGGAAACCTTCGAGGTTCTCGAAGACCGTGTTCACCCCGCCCTGGTGAACAGCGCGATGGCGTCTTCGGTGTACTTGTCGAAGTCGGTGTCGAAGAGCCGTCCTCTCCACCGTCGTGCTCATGGGAGGAGGGCTGAAGCAACCTGACTGACGTCATCCTCCCATGGCGCGGCGCCGGGTCGCGGTATCACACGCGAACGCCGGCCGCCGTGTCATCGCGGGGAGTCGGGGACGTGCTCGGCGCGACGGGCCGTCAGGCGGTCGGGGGCCGGCCAGCGTACGCCGTGGGCCCACCCCGCCCGCTCGAACCAGCGGATCAGCCGCGCACTGGGGTCGAACTGGCCCTTGAGCACGCCGTGCCGGGCGCAGGCGGGCTCCACGTGGTGCCAGTTGTGCCAGCCCTCGCCGAGCGTCAGCATCGCCACCCACCACACGTTCGACGAACGGTCCCTGGTGCGGAACGGACGGTCGCCGAAGGTGTGGGCGATCGAGTTCACCGACCAGGTGACGTGGTGCACCACGGCGTAGCGGACCAGGCCGCCCCACAGGAGCCCGCTCCACGCGCCCGACCACGACATCGACCACAACCCGCCGGCGGCGGCCGGCAGCGCGAGCGACAACAGGACGACCGCCGGGTAGGCGGCGTCGAACCGGCGCACGTCCGGGTCGGCCAGCAGGTCCGGCACCCAGTGCCGGCGGCTGGAGCGCCGGCGGGCCGTGTAGAACCAGCCGATGTGGGCGTGCAGCATGCCGCGCAGCAGCGCCGGGCCGCTGTCGCCGTAGCGCCAGGGCGAGTGCGGGTCGCCTTCGCGGTCGGCGTACTTGTGGTGGCGGCGGTGCTCGGCGGCCCACAGCGTGAGCGGCCCCTCGACGGCCATGCCGCCGGCCAGCATGAGCGCGATCCGCAGCGCCCGGTTGGCCTTGAAGGCGCGGTGGGTGAACAGCCGGTGGTAGCCGATGGCGATCCCGAAGATGCTCACCAGGTACATCACGACCGCGATCACCAGGTCGCCGGGGCCGATTCCCCAGCCCCAGGCGGCCGGCACCGCGAGGGCCAGCAGCAGCACGGGCAGGACGACCAGGACGACCAGATAGGCGGTGCGGCGGCCGGTGGTGACCGTCACCGTCTCCGCCGTGCCCGGCTGCGGCATGGGTGACGTCACGTTTCCTCCCATGAGCGGTACAGGACGATCAGGCTCCTTATTCAATGACCAGGCTCATGGACTGCGGCAATGTCCCGACAGTGACGGAGTGATTACCGTGGGGCACCAAAACACTGCACTCCCTCGTCATGAAGAAAGGGTGTGACGCATCCCTAGATTGTGATTGCGCATCGTGATCATCCCTGTGCGCTCCGATATCAGGCGGAAGGTCCACGCAATGGGTGCTGTCGATCAGGCGACGACGGGCGGCTATCTGGAGAGGTACGACGAGGCCCTGGCCAGGGACCCGATCTCCGCGTTCGGCCTGGTCCGGGAGTGGATGCGGACCGACTGGCGGAGCCTGTTCGCCGAGCTGCGCGAGCGGCGTCCCGTCTTCGTCACCCCCGCCTTCACGGTCGTGACCCGCTTCGCCGACGTCGCCGAGGTGCTCTCCCACGAGCAGGTCTTCTCCGTACGCGCCTTCGGCCCACGACTCGACGCCGCGCTGGGCGCCCCCTTCATGCTGGGCAGGGACGCCACGCCGATGAACTGGCGGGAGAAGGGCCTGATGCGGCTCATGCTCGCCCCGGAGGACGCGGCCGGCGTGCGCGAGCTGACCGGCCGCCTCGCCGACGAGCTGCTCGACGCCGCCTGGCCCGGCGGGCGCGTCGAGGCGGTCCACGACTTGTTCCGCCCGGTCGCCCTCGGCGTGTGCGCGCGCTACTTCGGCGTGCCCGGCCCCGATCCGCGGACCCTGGGCCGGTGGACGCGGGCGATCGTCGCCGACGGCTTCGCCAACTTCCTCGGCGATCCCGAGCTCCAGGTGGCGTCCGTCAAGGCGGGCACCGAGCTGGTCGGACACCTGCGCGACCGCCTCGCCGAGCACCGCGCCGCGCTGCGCGCCGGAGCGGACCTCCCCGACGACGTCTTCACCCGCCTGGTCCGGTCCTCCCTGCCCGCCGGGGCCGGCGTGACCGACGACCGCATCGTGATCAACATGGCCGGGCTGCCGCTGGGCTTCGTGGAGAGCGCGCCGGGGGCCATGGTCGAGGCGGTCGAGCAGCTCCTGCTGCGCCCGGGGGTGCTCGCCGAGGCCGCGGCCGTCGCCGCGGACCCCGAACGGTTCGATCCGTACGTCTGGGAGGCGCTGCGGTTCAGCCCGTTCTTCAAGCTGCTTCCCCGGCTGTGCGAGCGCGACCATGTGCTGGCCGCCGGCACCCCGCGCGCCACGGCGATCCCCGCGGGCACGTTCGTGCTGGCGGCGCCGGCCTCGGCCATGTTCGACGCGGCCGTGGTGCCGGAGCCCGGCGAGTTCCGCCTCGACCGTCCCCGCCACCATCAGCTGTTCTTCGGGGCCGGTCATCACGCCTGCCTCGGCGTGCACGTGGCCGGGGTGGTGATCGCCGAGACCGTACGCCGCCTGCTGCTGCGTCCCGGCGTACGGCTGCTCCCGCCGCCGGCCGGACGCGTGGAGCGGACGCTCGGCATCTTCCCCGACGCCTTCGCCCTCGGGCTCGGCACCGACGCGCGGGAGGGCTGACGATGGCGGCGACCCGAGCACGCAGCATCGCCACGGACGGCCTCTCCAACCGGCTCAGGTTCCTGGCCCTGACCAACGGCCGGCCGCTCTGGGACCTGCTGCAGAGCAGCCGGCCGGTCCGGCGCCGGATCAACGCCTCGCTGATCGACCACGCGATCCGCGAGATGCCGCCGCGCCCCGAGCCGCTGAGCACCATGGCCGACTACACCTCGTGGGCCTCCTTGACCGACCGCACCTACAGCGGCCGGCACCTGCCCCCGGTCGCCGCCGCCGAAGGGAGGCTGCCCAGCGCCGAGAGGGCCGCCGACCTGTTCACCCGGGGCGAGTCCATGATTCCCTGCCCGCGTTCCACGGTGCTCTTCGCGTACTTCGCCCAATGGTTCACCGACGGTTTCCTGCGCGGCGACGTCAACGTCCCGCGCGACCCGCGCAAGAACAGCTCCAACCACCACATCGACCTCAACCAGGTCTACGGCCTCGACGAGGCGGCGACCGCCGCGCTGCGCACGTTCGACGGCGGGCTGCTCAAGAGCCGGACCGTCAACGGCGGCGAGTTCCCGCCCTACCTGTGCGAGAACGGCAAGATCAAGCCGGAGTTCGCCCCGCTGCGCGTCATCCGCTTCGAGCACCTGTCCGACGCGCGACGCGACACGCTGTTCGCCACCGGCAGCGACCGGGGCAACGGCCAGATCGGCTTCACCATGCTCACGGTGCTGTTCCTGCGCGAGCACAACAGGGTGGCCCGCCTGCTCGCCATGGAGAATCCGCGCTGGGACGACGAGCGGCTGTTCCAGACGGCCCGCAACATCCTCATCGTGCTGCTGATCAAACTGGTCGTCGAGGAGTACATCAACCACATCACCCCCTACCACTTCCGGTTCACCCTCGACCCGTGGTTGTCGGCGAGGCTTGACCGCGCGGCCTGGCACCGGCAGAACTGGGCCTCGGTGGAGTTCAACCTCGTCTACCGCTGGCACAGCCTGGTCCCGTCCCGCCTGTCGGTGGCCGGGCGCGAGCTGCCGATGGCCGAGACGTTCTTCGCCGGTGACCTGATCCCCGAGCCCGGCCTGGGGCGGCTGTTCGAGGACGCCTCCCGCCAGAGGGCCGGTCGCATCGGCCTGTTCAACACCGATCCCGTCCTGCGTGAGATCGACGTGGCCAGCATCGCCGACTCCAGGGCGCTCGGCCTGGCGCCCTACAACGGCTACCGCGAGCACTGCCGCTTCCCCGCGGTGCCCACCTTCGAGCAGATCTCCGGCGATCGGCGGGTCAGCGGCGCGCTGCGCGAGCTCTACCGCGACGTCGACGACGTCGACCTGTACGTCGGGCTGTTCGCCGAGGAACCCGGCTCCCCCGAGGCGATCCTGCCTCCGCTGCTGACCAAGATCATCGCCATCGACGCGTTCTCCCAGGCGCTCACCAACCCGCTGCTGGCTCCACGGATCTTCAACGCCGCCACGTTCTCCCCCCAGGGCCTGCGGATCATCGCGGCCACCCGCACGCTGTCGGACGTCCTGCGCCGCAACACGCCGGAGGACCCGGCGCCCCGCCTCGTCAGCATGTCCCGGCGGACCCGGCCGTGACCGGCCACGACGATCCGGCCGCCGGACCCCTGCGCGCCCTGGCCCGGGAGCTGGTGGACGTCGCGGTCACGATCCAGGACGCGGCGGCGCACGCCACGGCCGCGCTGACCGACGACGCGCTGCTGCGCGCCCTGCCGCGCGCTCCCTCGGCGGCCCCGCCCGCCTACCGCGCGCTGCTCCGCGCCACGACGAACCGCCGGGGCCTCGGGTACTCCTTCACCGGCGGCCGGCTGGCCACCGCGGCCGCCAAGGCCGGCGCCATGCTGGGGGCCGAGAGCCTGGCCGTCCGGGTGCTGGCCACGTCGCTGCGGTTGCGCGTGGCGGCCGTGGCGGTCACGCATCCCGAGCTGACCGGCGACCCCATGATCGTCCGGCTCATCGACGCGGCCGCCGCCGACCGCGACCTGGAGGCCGTCCGGGCCCTGCGCGCGCTGCTCAAGGACCGCGGCGCGGTGCGCGCGCTCAGCCAGCTCGCCCCGGTCTTCGGCGAGGTCCTGGCGCTGCGCGCGCTGCTGGACGAGAACCCGCTCAACGACGCCGCCGCCTGGCTAATCGCGACAGGAAGGGGTTTCGCCACCGCCGATCCGATCATCGGCGTGAGCAACAGGGCGATCGCCGTCCTCGACGTCGGGGAGGGCGCCGCGCGCCGCGTTGAGCTGAGCGCGGCCGAGTCGGCCCGGCTGTGCACGCGCGGGTCGCTGCTCGCCTTCCTGGCCAACATCAGCACGATCGGCACCACCGGGCGGGCCCTCATCCAGAGCGTCGAAGGCCCCGACGGCGTGATCCGTCACGTCCTCCACGCGCCGGGCATGCGCATGGGACGTCCCGACGGCGAGTCGCCCCAGGACCTGCTCGGTGCGTTCAGCAGCGCGGTCCTGGCCGGCAGCCCCTACAGCCGGGCCCTGGCCGAGGCCGTCGCCGACTACGGGCCGCCGCCCGGCGCCGAACTCGCGCTCGTCGGGCACAGCGCGGGCGGGGCGGCGATCATGAACCTGGCGCAGGACCCCGCCTTCTGCGCCCGGCACACGGTCACGCACGCCGTCGCCGTCGGGTCGCCCGTCGACTTCAAGCAGCCCGCCGACCCGCGCACCTGGGTGGCCAGCATCACCAACCAGCACGACATCATCCCCACCCTCGACGGGCAGGGCGCCGGCACCTGCTTCGACCTGCACCCCGACTGGTACGTGGTGGACTACTGCGATTCCACCCACCTGTTCCCGCAGTGTCACAGCATCGAGCGCTACCTCGCCAACATCACCGACGACCTGCCCGAGGCTCGCGATCTCATCGAGGAGCGGCTCGCGCCGTTCCGGGGGCGGGTCGTGCGTTCCCAGGCGTACCTGCTGTTCGACCGGCCGCCCGACCCGGCGGAGTTCCCCTTCCTGACCGTGCCCACCCGCGCCGTGGACGGTCTGGAGGGGGCCGTCGAGCTGCCGATCAGGTGCGGCGACGGCGACGCGCTCACGGCGTACTTCGCCGTCGGCGCGGCGGCGGCGGCCGGGCTGCTGGAGGGCACGGGGCTCGGTCCCGCCGTACAGGTGGCGGGGCGGGCGCTGGTCGCCGTGCACGCCGCCTTGAACCGGCACACCAGCGCGGGCGGCTACGCGGAGTTGCAGGTGGGCGTGGTCGTGCCCGGCCCGTTCCGTTCTCCCACCCGGTCCGGCCTGCTGGGGCGCGGCTCCCGCCTTCTCGGCCGGCCCGACCTGCTGCGGGCGGCGGACCTGCGCCGCTCCGGCAGCTTCCTCGTCGGCTCGGCGGTGGACAGCGCGGCCGTCCGGGACCTGGGGTCGCGGTTGTGGGGCGGCGAGACGTACCTGACACCTCTGGAGCTGCGGCTCGGCGCCCGGTCCGCGCACGTCGCCGCCGGCCGGATCCTCACCCTGCGCGGGCGGCTCGGTCCCGGTCTGCCGCTGAACGATCCCGGCCTGGTCGGCTACGCGGGCGAGGCCGGCGCCGTGCTGCGGTCCTGCGTACGGGCCCGCGGGCGGGCCCGGCTGCACGCGGCGCCGTCACTGCGGCTGGCCGTCGAGCCGCGGTCGGACCACCCGCTGGCCGACCGGCTCCGCGAGCTGGCGCTCGACGGCGCCCGCCCGCTGCTGTGCCTGTCGGCCACCACCCGCCAGACGCTCCGGGACGCCGCCGTCCCGGAGCCGCAGGGCTGACGGAGGAGCCATGTCCGCCCGGATCGCCGCGATCATCGCCCACGCCGAAGTCCTGCGTGCGGACGCCCGCGCCCTCGCCGCCTGCGCCGAGCGCCTGCGCACGATCGAGGCGGGGCTGAAGGCCGACGACGGGACACCACCCTGGCTGCACGCGGCGGTGACCGCCCACCTGAGGGCCTGCCTCACCGCCGCCGCCGACCTGGAATCCGCCGCCCGGCACCTCCTCCGCTACGCCGACCACGCGAAGCCCGCCGACCGGCCCTGAAGGGCGACAGCGCACCGAGGTCTGCTGGTGGCGGTACGGCGCGGGCTTCGCCGTGAACGTGTTCCTGCGCGACGGCGACGCCGTGTACCGCGCCTGGCACACCGACGGCCGCGGCACCGAGCAGCTCACGCACACCTTCGCGCTGGTCGACCTGCTGCCGTACGGGCGGCAGGAGGAGTGGCAGGACTCCCCCCGACGGCTGGCCGCGGTCGCCCGCCTACAGCCGATGGCCCTCCGCCAAGGACATCGCCGTCCGTTACGGGCCGGATCAGCAGGTTTAGCGATCTCTGTGCATGTCAGGGGGAAGGGCATGACGGACGACTTACAGCCCATGCCCGATGACTGGACCAGAGCCCTGGCCGTCGTGGCCCATCCCGACGACATGGAGTTCGGCAGCGCCGGCGCCGTGGCCGCCTGGACCGGGGCCGGCAAGCAGGTCGGCTATCTCCTGCTCACCCGCGGCGAGGCGGGCATCGACTCGATGCCGCCGGAGCAGGCACGGAAGGTGCGGGAGGAGGAGCAGCACGCGAGCGCCGCCGTCGTCGGCGTCTCGTCGGTCGAGTTCCTCGACCATCCGGACGGCGCGATCGAGCGTTCCCCCCGGCTCCGGCACGATCTGGTGGCGGCGCTGCGCCGGCACCGGCCCGAGCTGGTGGTCACGTTCAACCACCACGACTTCACCTTCACCGGGAAGTGGAACAGTCCCGACCACCGCGTCACCGGCCGGGCCGTGCTGGACGCGGTCCTCGACGCGGGCAACCGCTGGATCCTGCCCGACGCCGGCGCCGAGCCGTGGGGCGGCGTCAGATACGTGGCGATCGCCGGTTCCGTCCGGCCGACGCACGCGGTGGACGTGACCGGGTACCTGGACGCGGCGCTGGCCTCGGTCGAGGCGCACGCGGCGTACCTGGCGGCGCTGGGGGTGCCGCCTGGTGGCGCGCGGGCGCCGCTGGAAGGGTTCGTGAACGCCGCCGGGCAGCGGTTCGGCGGCCGTCCGGCGGTGCCGTTCGAGCTGATCGCCTGCTGAGCGGCCCCCGGCCCGGTCTGCTGCCTGCGGGCCGGGCCGGGGATGGGCCCGGGACGGGCCCGGGACGGGCCCGGGACGGGCCGTCGCCGTCAGTCGGCCTCGTCGACGTATTCGGCCAGGCGTTCCTCGTTCACGACCAGGTACGGGTCCGAGGTCGGCAGGACCAGGCCGGCGTCCTTGAATCGTTTGAGGAAGAATCCGACGCGGGACCGGGTGGTGCCGACCATGCCGGAGAGTTCTTCCTGGGTGATGCGTTCCTCGATGGCTCGCACATTCGGGGCACGGCGCTTACCGATCTTTCTTGATAAGCGCAGGAGAACGGAGGCGAGGCGCTGCTCGCTGTCCATCGTGACCATTGTCGCGATCACTTCCTGCTGTTCGCGGAGGCGCAACGCGAGATAGTCGACGAACCCGTCCATGAGCTCGTTCTCGGCCATGGCGGCGCGGAAGCGGGCGGCCGGGATGCGGCGCACCCAGGTGGTCCGCATGGCGGTGGCCGTCTCGCTGCGCTCGGCCCCGAGCAGGGAGGACTCGCCGAAGATGTCGCCGGCGGTGAAGATCGACAGCAGGCACTCCTTGCCGCAGCGGGCGTACATCTGGGTCTTTATCTGGCCGCTCTCGATCACGTAGATGTTGCTGTCGCGCTGGCCGCAGTTGTAGATGTTGGCGCGTCTCGGCACCCGGATCGAACAGGCGCCGGACGTTTCGTGCGAGATGAAGGAGCGGAGCCCGGATCTTAGTCGCGCGACGTCGGATGACTGCATCTTCCCGCCCCTCGGCTTTTATTTCACGTCGCCGTTGCTCCTACCCATCAATCGACTGATTAACAAGCTGCACCACAATTCCCTGACTTGTCCGGAGAATTTCCTGGAGACGAATTTCGGCTGTTATCGGGCTACCGCTGAATCAATAAAGTCGCGGGCCATATCCATCAACTCCGGGTCACCCTTGAACAGCGAGATGTGGTCGCCGTGCGCCCGCAGATGCAGGATGGCGTCGGGCAGCGCGCCCGCCACCGCCTTCGACCCCGCCGGGTGGGCGGTCTCGTCGTCGTGGCTGGAGACCACGAGGACGGGCCGGTCGATCCCGGCCAGCCAGGGGCTCACGTCCGTCGTCATGATCTGGGCGTTCAGGCGGCAGTAGCGGTGCAGCAGATCGGGCGTCGCGTACGGGTAGACCACCAGGTGCGCCAGGTCGGGCGGCGCCGAGGAGAGCATCGTCTGGCAGAGCACGGGATGGATGGAGGCGGCCCGGTCCGGGCCGGTCGCGGCCATCTCCATGAGCGCCACCAGGTTCTGCTGGTGGTGGGTCCGGTCGGCGCCCTTCACGGCGGCGAAGTCGCCGTGCCAGAGGCTGAGGGAGTCGACGCGGCCGGGGTCGAGGCGCGCGGCGGCCAGGCCGATGACGGCTCCGCCGCACAGGCACATCACATGAGCGCGCCGGACGCCGAAATGGTCCATGACCGCGAAGAGATCACCGGCCTGCGCCGTCACCCCCGCGTCGGGAAGGGCCGCCGAGGAGGCGTGCCCGAACAGCGCGCGGGTCTCCCAGGTCAGGACGCGATGGGTGCGGGACAGGAAGCGGATCCACTGCTCGCCCAGGCGGGCCGGCATGCCGCAGGCGGCCACGATCACGACGGCCGGCGCCGCCGGGTCGCCGGCCGCGTAGGCGGGCAGCGGCGGGCCTCCGTCCGCCGGTACGACCTCGTCGCGCACGCACAACCCCTCGAAGCCGTCCCGCGCCGCGCCGTCCACGACCTCGTCGACGACGGCCGGCGGCAGGTCCTCGCCCATGCCGTCGTGCAGCGCGAGATGGTCGCTGACCAGGCGTTCGAAGGTGTCGAGCGAGGCGTGGTCGGCCAGTGCGAACTCCGGTGCGCCCAGCCGTCGGGTCACACGGCCCAAGAGGGAGGCGAGGCCGGGCGGGCCGGCCAGGCGCACCGGGTGCCGCAGGACGTCCACCAGGGGCCGCGCGTCCTGCACGGCCCGGGTCAGACGTCTCAGTTCGGCGGCCACGAGATGATCACCGCATTCCGTGGGTCGGGAGAGGTCACCGCGGGCCTCATCGGGTGGTGAAGGGGTGGCCGGTGGTGGTGGCCGTGGCGATCCGGTTGCGCGGGTTGGCGTTCCGGCCGGTGACCAGGACGGCGCCGTACCGGTCCAGGCTGACCCGGCCGCCGTACTCCTCGATCTCGTCGGTGTCCGGGTAGACGTCCACCTTGGTCGGCACGTACCGCGCCGCGAACCCCAGGCGCATCTCGTCGGTCAGGCCCTTGTGCGGCAGCGAGGCGTGCATGAGCGTCGACCAGAACAGGATGGCCTCCCCCGGCCGCATCACCATGGAGACGGCCTGGGACTCGTCGGGCTTCCAGTCGGGGTCGATCTGCAGGTCGCGGTAGTCGTAGCCGAAGAAGCCGCGCCGGACGCCGTCCTTGTCCTCCTGGTTGATCTTGTTGGGGTCGTAGTGCATGCGCTTGGTCTCGTCGTAGAACATCGTCTCGTGGGTGCCGGGGATGAACTGCAGGCATCCGGTGTCCTCGTTCGCCTCGGTGAAGGCGGTCCAGACGGTGATCGTGCCGCCGAACTCCTCCGCCTGCGGCCAGACGATCTGCGGCTTGCCGGAGGCATTGGCGAAGGTGTCGGCCTGGTGCCAGTCGGTGCCCTCGTCGCCGGGGTACTTGGGGAAGAACTCGGTGCGCCAGCAGAGCACGTCCGGGCCGAGGACGCTGGCGACGCGGTCCACGATCTGCGGCCGGCTGATGTGGTCGGCCAGGAAGGCCGAGTCCAGGTGGCGGTCGTAGTTGGAGATGTTGGTGTTGCCCGAGGCGGCGTCGTCGCGGTAGACGGCGTTGCCGCGGTCCATGAGACGCATCCGCTCACGCCGCCAGTTCTGGCGCATCTCGTCGATCTCGTAGACCTTGAACGGCCCGAAGTAGCCCTGGGTGTGGAAGCTCTTCAGCTCCTCGGGGGTCATCGAGTACCCGCCCCGGAGTGTGGTCTCCTGCATGGTCTATCCCCTCACGGTCAGTCGTTCCTCGACGCAGGAGGCCAGGCAGGCGACCGACGCCTCCTCCTCCAGTTCGCGTCCCGTCAGCTCCAGCCCGAAGCGCTCGTTCACCTGGGCGATGATGCGGGTCATCGCCAGCGAGGTGGCGCCCAGGTCGAACAGGTCCACCTGGGGTGGCACCTCGTCGCGTTCGAGCACGTCCTCGGCGATGCGCTGCACGACCTTGGCGGCCGACGATGCCTGCGCGGACCTGGCCAGAGCGGCGCGGTCCGCCTTTCCCTGCGGCGTCATGGGGATCTCCGACACGATGTGGTAGGTGGACGGGCGGGCGTGCGCCGGCAGCCGGCCCGCGGCCCGCTCGGTGAGCTGCTCGATCAGGTCCGGCCCCGGATCGCCGTCCGGGACGACGAAGGCCAGCAGCCGGACGTCGCCCTCTCCGTAGTCGCGGTGGGCCACCACCGCGTGGACGACCCCCGGATGGCCCAGGAGGCACAGCTCGATCTCCCTGGGCTCCAGGCGGAACCCGCGGACCTTGATCTGGTCGTCGGACCGCCCGAGGTAGGCGTACTCGCCGCCGGGCAGGCGGGTGACGACGTCGCCCGAGTCGTAGCGGCGCCCGCCGTCCGGCGAGACCCTGAAGCGCTCGGCGGTCAGCTCGGGCCGGTCGAGGTAGCCGCGGGCGAGCCCGGGGCCGGAGACGTGCAGGTTCCCGGTGGTGGCCGGGCGTCCGTGCTCGTCGAGCACGTCGAGGCGCAGGTCGGGGATGGGCACGCCGATCGGGCTCAGCTCCGGGTGGTCGAGGTCGGCCGCGCGGACGCGGCGGTAGGTGACGTGGACGGTGGTCTCGGTGATGCCGTACATGTTGACCAGGTGCGGGCGGTCGTCGCCGTAGCGGTCGATCCACGGGCCGAGCAGGTCGACGTCCAGCCGCTCGCCGCCGAAGACGACCCGGCGCAGCCGGTAGGGCGCGGGCCGCTCCTGCCGGGCGTCGGCCGCCACCAGGTGCCGGAACGCGGAGGGCGTCTGGTTCAGCACGGTGACGCCCTCGTCCACCAGCAGCCGGCGCAGCGACTCGGGCGATCTGGCCACCTCGGCCGGGACGATCACCAGCCGGCCGCCGTACAGCAGCGCGCCCCACAGCTCCCACACCGAGAAGTCGAAGCTGACGGAGTGGAAGAGCGTCCAGACGTCGTCGTCGGCGAAGCCGAACCACTGCTCGGTCCGCTCCAGCAGGCGCACGACGTTGCGGTGCTCGACCAGCACCCCCTTCGGGGCGCCGGTCGAGCCCGAGGTGTAGATGACGTAGGCCAGGTCCTCGTCGCGGGCCGTGTCCGCGGGACGGCCCCGCGGCGGCTCGGCGTCGGCGAGCACGACCTCGCCGGGCAGGACGCCGCCGAGCCGGGCGGCCACGCCGGACGTCGTGACGACCGTGCGCACCCCGCTGTCCTCCAGCAGGTACGCGATCCGCCCGGCCGGGTAGCCGGGGTCGATCGGCACGTACGCGCCGCCCGCCTTGAGTATCGCGAGCAGCCCCGCCACCAGGTCGATGCCGCGGTCCGCGCACAGCCCCACCAGCACGCCGGGGCCGGTCCCCGCGGCCTGAAGGAGGCAGGCCAGCCGGTCGGCCCGGGCGTCCAGGTCCGCGTAGGTGATCTCCTCGGCGCCGCAGGTCACGGCGATCCGGTCGGGGGCCTTCGCGGCGCGCTCGGCGAAGATCTCGTGCAGGCAGCGGCCGCTCATGTCGCGTACATCCCCCAGTGGTGCGGGGTGAGGCCGGTGTCGGTCATGCTGCCGGGCACGAACATCCTGGCCCAGGTGCCGCCGCCGCGCTCGGGCGCGATGCGCTGCTGGAAGTACAGGTCCCGCACCTTCTCGTCCTTCACGTGCAGCGCCAGGACCTTGTAGTAGGTGCTCAGCGACTTCATGTGGATGAGCCAGTGGATGCGGTCGGCCGCGCCGAAGGCCTCCTCGTAGACGAAGACGGTCGCCTCGCCGGGCAGGTTCTCGTTGATGGACTCGGCGGCCTCGCGGGCGAACGTGCGCCCCTCGGACCGGAAGTCGTAGTCGAGCTGGGCGGTCCGGTGCAGCAGCAGGCCGCAGTTGCCCGAGTGCACGAGCTGCTCGTAGGGCTGCGGCACCTGCTCGCGGGCGCCGGGCAGCCCGGTGATCTCGCCCTGCTCCAGGTAGACCGTGGACTGCTTCTCGCGCTCGCCGTCGACCGCAGTCCCGTACATGCCCCAGAACTGCGGCAGCAGCACGGTCTCGGTCATGCTGCCGTCGACGAAGATCTCGTCCCAGCCGCTGTCGGCGGTGTTGTCGCGGTACTCGCCGTCGGAGGTGCCCATGTGCACCATCTGCTCGTAGGCGTGCAGCGAGCTGAGGTGGATCAGCCAGTGCAGCCGGTCCTTGGTCCCGAACGTCTCCTCGTACAGGAAGACGCTGGCGACGCCGACCTGCTTGGCGGTCACCATCTCCGCCATCATGCGGGCGAACTTGCGCCCTTTGGCGTGGGAGCCGTTCCTGACCTGCGCGGTCCGCTCGACGATCACGCCGGCCGTGGCCGAGTTGATCAGATCCGCCGCGGGCACCGAGGTCTGCTGCTCGGCCGGCGGGATGACGGGATTCGGGTTGGTCATCGTTCCACTCCGTCTGTCGGACTTGTCCGTCACGCTAGTGAGGGGCCGCCGTGCTGCCTGCTCAATAGTGAGCAGGGGCCTCCCGGCGGGAGGCCTCACAGCGGGATGTTGGTGTGGTCGCCGCGCAGCGGCACGGCCTTGAGCAGGGCTTCGGCGAGCCTGCGCCGGGTGCCGGCGGGCTCGATCACCTCGTCCACGACGCCGATCTCCACGGCTTTGCCGACGCCGCCGGCCTCCCGTTCGTGCTCGGCGACGAGCCGGCGGCGCAGCTCCTCGCGCCCGGCCTCGGGGCCGTCGCGCAGCTTCCTGCGGTGCAGGATGTCCACGGCGGCCTCGGCGCCCATGACGGCCACCTCGGCGGTGGGCCAGGCGTAGACCGTGGAGGCGCCCAGGGCGCGGGAGTTCATGGCGACGTACGCGCCGCCGTAGGACTTGCGCAGCACCAGCGTCACCCGGGGCACGACGGCCTCGGCGAAGGCGTGCAGCAGCTTGGCGCCGCGCCGGACCACGCCGTCCCACTCCTGCCGGACGCCGGGCAGGTAGCCGGGCACGTCCACGAGCACGACGAGCGGCACGCCGAGCGAGTCACACATCCGGACGAACCGCGCCGCCTTCTCGGCCGCCGCCGCGTCGAGGCAGCCGCCCTTGCGCAGCGGGTTGTTGGCGATGACGCCGACGGTCCTGCCGGTCAGCCGGCCGAGCGTGGTGACGAGGTTGGGCGCCCACTTCGGGTGCAGTTCCTCGCCGGGGCCGTCGAGCAGCCTGGCGACGATGGGATGCACGTCGTAGGCGCGGTTGGCGCGTTCGGGGAGCAGGTCGCCGAGCCCGGGGTCGGCGCGGGCCTGCCAGGGGCGCAGCTCGCCCTGGCAGCCGAGCAGGGTGGTGATGCGGCGGGCGGAGCCGATGGCGCCCTCGTCGTCCGGGGCGGTGAGGTGGGCCAGGCCGCTGCGGCTGCTGTGCGGGCCGGGGCCGCCGAGGTGTTCCATGTCGACGTCCTCGCCGGTGACCTTGCGGACGACGTCCGGGCCGGTGACGAACACGCGACCGCTCCCGCTCATGATCACCACGTCGGTGAGCGCCGGGCCGTAGGCCGCGCCGCCGGCGGCCGGGCCGAGCACGACGGAGATCTGCGGGACGACGCCCGAGGCCCGGACCATCGCGGCGAACACCTGGCCGACGCCGTCGAGCGCGGTGACGCCCTCGCCCAGCCGGGCGCCGCCGGAGTGCCAGAGGCCGACGACGGGCGCCCGCTCCCGGACGCCGAGGTCGATGGCACGGACGATGCAGGCGCAGCCCTCGGCGCCCATCGCGCCGCCCATGCGGCCGGGGTCGGTGGCGTAGGCGACGGCCGGGCCGCCGCCGATGCCGCCCCGGGCGGCGAGCACGCCGCAACCGTCGTCGCCGGGCAGCGGCCGGACGGTGCCGGGGTCGAAGAGCGCGCGGACCCGGTCCCGCGGGTCGCGGCTCATCCCCAGGTCACCGGGAGGGCGTGCACGCCGTACACGAACATGTCGGAGCGGAAGGGCACCTCCTCCAGCGGCACCGCGAGGCGCAGCCCCGGGAGCCGGGCGAACAGCGTGGACCAGGCGATCTCCAGCTGGGCGCGGGCCAGGAGCTGGCCCATGCACTGGTGGACGCCGAAGCCGAAGGACAGGTGCTCCCGCCGGTCGGCGAGGTCGCCGAAGCGGCCGAAGTCGAGCCGGTCCGGGTCGGCCCAGACCTCCTCGTCGCGGTTGGCCGCGGCCAGCACCACGACCACGCCCTCGCCCTTCCTGACGAGCCGGCCGCCCACCTCGACGTCGGCGGTGGCCGCGCGGCGGGCGCCGTAGTCGATGACGGTCTGGTGGCGGATGATCTCCTCGATGGCGGCGGGCAGCGCCTCGGGACGTTCGCGCAGCTCGGCCAGGCGGGCGGGGTTCTCCAGCAACGCCACGGTGCCCACGCCGATCTGGTTGGCGATGGTCTCGTAGCCGGCCACCATCAGCAGCGTCGCGATGCCGACGACCTCCTCGCGGCTGACCTTGGCCGCCTCGCGGTGGGCGCCGAGGCGGCTGAGCAGGTCGTCCGCGGGCCGCTGCTCGCGCTCGGCGACCAGCCGCTCCAGGTAGTGGCGCAGGTCCTCGCGGACCTTCATGCGCTGCTCGGGCTCCACGTTGCGGTCGCCGATGACCTTGGTCGTCTCGTGGAAGTAGTCGCGGTCCTCGTACGGCACCCCGAGCAGCTCGGTGATGACCTGGGACGGCAGCGGCAGGGCCAGCGTCTGGACCAGGTCGGCCGGCGGGCCCTGGGCGGCCATCTCCTCGACGAGCGTCCCGGTGATGCGCCGAATGGCCGGGCGCAGCGCCTCGACCCGCCTGCGGTTGAACTCCGGCAGCAGCAGGCGGCGCAGCCGCGAGTGGTCGGGCGGGTCCATCCTGATGAAGGTGCCCGGCCCCGGAGGCTGGGAGGTGAGCCGGGCCGGGAAGCCGGGGGTGGCGAAGTCGGAGCTGAAGCGGGCGTCGCCGAGCACGGCGCGGGCGTCCTCGTACCGCGTCACCAGCCAGACCTCGCTGCCGTCGAAGTCCAGCCGGACGCGCGTGATGGGCCGTCCCGCCTGCAGGTCCCGGTACTCGGACGGCGGGTCCAGCGGGCACGTCCTGGGGAGGGGGTAGGAGTCCATGCCAGCAGCCTCGCCCGCGCGCCCGCGTCCGTCTGCTCAACTGTGAGCAGGCACGGCGATGGCGGGGCCGCGCACGGCCCCGCCACCCGGTTGACCGGGATCACGCCCTGGCGGCACGCCCCTGGTTCCGCGCGGCCTGCTGGTCCGCCTTGCCCGCCTTCGACCTGCCCATGGACATGTCGCGCAGCGGGACCTCCTTCAGGAACAGGCTGGCCACCAGGCCGATGCCCACCGCGATCGCGCAGGCGAGGAACAGGTCGCCCAGCGCGTCGGCGAGCACCGCCGGCGCGACCCCCTCGCCGCCCTGGCCGGCGGCGCCGAGCCGGGACGACATGATCGAGCCGAGGATCGCCAGCGAGACCGGCCCGGCGATCATCCGCCAGAACTGGATCTGGCTGGTGCCGACGCCCACCTGCTCCATCGGGATCGCGCTCTGCACGACGGCCGTGGCCATCGGGAACGCGACGCCGATGCCGACGCCGATGAGCACCATGGCGACGATCGGCAGGCCCTGGCCGCTGTCCGGCCCGACGGCCGACAGGATGAGCAGCCCGGCGACGATGGCGGCCATGGCGAACACGCCGAGCAGCCGGTAACGCGGCATGGCCGTCATCGCCTTGCCGGCGATCGGGGCCATGAGCATCAGGCCGAGCATCATCGGGATCAGCAGCGTGCCGGAGTGGGTCGCGCTCACGCCGAGCACGCCCTGGTAGAGCAGCGGCACGTAGAAGGCCGTGCCCATCATGGCGAACGCGGAGAAGAAGGCCACCACGGCCATGACGGACACCTGGTTGCTCCGGAACAGCGCGAACGGCACCAGCGGGTTCTTGGCCACCCGCGTCTCGACGAAGTAGAACACCACGAGCAGCACCGCGCCGCCGACCAGCAGCGCCAGCACCTCGGGCGAGGTCCAGGCGTGCCCGTCACCGGTGAGCGTGAGCCCGACGAGGATCGGGACGAGCCCGGCCACGAGCGTGACGACGCCGGCGAAGTCGATGTCGCGCCAGCTCGCGCCGCTGCGCACGAACGGCACGCCGATCAGCACGGCGGCGATCGCCAGCAGCCCGATGGGCACGTTGACGTAGAAGACCCAGCGCCAGCTCCAGTTGTCGGTGATGAGCCCGCCCAGCGGCGGCCCGATCACCATGCTGAGACCGGAGAAGCCGAAGAAGACGCCCTGCATCTGGGTGCGGCGCTCGGGCGTGTAGACGTCGGCCAGCAGCGTGAAGACGTTGGCCATCAGCACGCCGCCGAACAGCCCCGCCAGCCCTCGCGCGCCGACGAGCTGGGGCATCGTCTGGGCCGCGCCGCACAGCCAGGACGCCACCAGGAAGCCCGCCAGGCCGACGAGGAGCACCGGTTTGCGGCCGAACAGGTCGCCGAGCTTCCCGGCGATCGGCACGACGACGGCGGCCGCGACGGCGTAGGAGACCCCCACCCACGCGTACATCGACAGGCCGTGCAGGTCGGCGGCGATCCGGGGCATCGCCGCCCCCACCACCGAGACGTCGATCGACGCCAGGGCCAGGGCCAGGAGTGCGCCGATGGTGGCGAACAGCTGGCCGCGCGTACTCGAACCGGTTTGGTTCATGTCATCGCCTCCCTTGTTCTTGGCAGCCGTCCCACTTCTTCGCGGACCCATGCCGACTCCAGCCCACACGAAAGCGCCCCGCGGGTCTGCTCAACACTGAGCATCCGGGAGGCGCCCGGCTTCCTAGCATCGGCCGCATGACGACGAACCCGGCAGAACTGGTCAGCGCCCGTGCGGGCGATCACGTGGCACTCGTCGTGGACGGCGAGCGCGAGCTGCGGGTGGCGGACTGGACCGCCCGGTCGGAGGAGCTGGCCGCGCGGCTGGCCCCGGTCAGGACGGCGCTGCGGCACGACGACTGGATCGAGCACGCCGTCGCCGCCCTGGCCGTGCACCTGGCCGGCGGCACCGTGCTCGGCCTGCCGCCCGCGCTGCCGGACGCCGAGGCGCGCGCCCGCCTGGCCGAGTGCGGGGTGGGCCAGGTCCTGCCCGGCCCCTCGGGTGACGCGGCGGGCGCGCGGGACGACGACGTCGCCGAGATCCTCTACACCTCGGGCACGACCGGCCGTCCCAAGGCCGTGGCGGTCCCCGTCGCGAACCTCACCTACGGCCACGAGGGCCGCGGGAAGCTGTTCACCGGCGTGGACGGGGTGCTGGCCGCCGTCCCGCTGGGCACGAACGCCGGGCACAGCGCGCTGATGACGGCCATGACCGCCCCGGCGACCACGTACGTGCTGACCGGCCTCGGGCCGGAGAACGTGGCCCGCATGCTGGAGAAGCTGCGGGTGCCGATGGCGATCGTCCCGCCGTCCACCGCGACCCGGATGGTGGCGCACGGGTGGCACGAGCGGTACGACCTGTCCGGCCTGCGGGCGCTCATGCTGGGCTCGGCGCCGGTGCCGATGGCCACGGTGGCCCGGCTCATGGAGGCGCTGCCCGGCGTGCGGATCGTCATCGGCTACGGCTCGACGGAATCGGCCCCCGCCTTCGTGCACCGCCCGGTGGAGACCATGCCCACGGAGGCGGACGAAGGGCTGCTGGGCCTGCCGAGCGCGGGCACCGAGGTGAGGATCACCGACGCGGGCGAGATCTGCCTGCGCTCGGCCGCCCCCCGCCGCCGCTACCTGAACGACGCCGCCGCCGACGAGCGGACCTTCCGCGACGGCTGGACCCACATGGGCGACCTGGGCGAACTGGACGGCGAGGGGCGGCTGCGCTTCTTCGACCGCGCCGCCGACGTGATCGACGCCGGCGGGCGCCGGATCTCCTCATTGCGGGTCGAGCACGCCCTGCACTGGCATCCCGAGGTGGTCGAGGCCGCCGCGTTCGAGGGGCCGCAGGGCGTCACGGCGGCCGTCGTGCTGCGCTCCCCCGTGCCCGAGGACGAGCTGCGCGCCTTCGCCGCCGACCGGCTGGAACCGGCCGAGCGGCCGGCGCGGTACGTCGTCACCGGGTCGCTGCCGCGCGGGCCGATCGGCAAGACGCTCAAGCGCCTGCTGGCGGGCTAGCTAGCCCCCGGCGGCCAGCTCGTGCAGCTTGGAGACGGTCTTCCAGTTGCGGGCGGTGGCGGTCACGCCGAGCTTCCCCTCCCAGAAGGAGTAGGACAGCTTGGTGTTGCGCACCCCGTCGGGGCACCAGACGTAGATCTCCCTGCCGACGTGCTCGAACACGTCCGGCTTGAAGGCGTCGGGGTCGAGCGCCTTGATCGGCTTGCCGTCGGGCCTGCCCGACAGGAACGTGACGAGGTAGAGGGCGTCGTTGTCGGCGACGTCGCCGAGCGGGTTCGCCTTGAGGATCTCGCCCAGCTCGGTGCCCGTCCTGGCCAGGACGGGCACCTGGACGCCCAGGTCGCGGGCGAGCGCGGCCTCGATCTCGGCCGCCGCCTTGTCGGGGCTCTTCCCGCTGGTGTAGACGACGTTGCCGCTCTGCAGGTGTGTTCTGACGTCCTCGAAGCCGAGGCCGGCCAGCAGCTCGCGCAGCTTCGCCATGCTCACCATGTTCCGGCCGCCGACGTTCACGCCGCGCAGCAGCGCCACCTGCCTGGACATGTCGCTCAACCCCTTCTGCCCGCCACCGCCTGGGGACGGAACTGCCTGATGCGCTCGACCAGATAAGCCGCGTCGTCCTTTACCCACCAGATGAGCGCCGAACCGTAGGAGTGCTGGCACTGCATGCCGAGGACGTACAGGCCGGGGGCGGCGGTCACGCCGCGCTCCTGCTCGATGCCGCCGCCTTCGGCCACGACGGGCGCGTGCACCCAGGAGTGGTCGTAGCGGAAGCCGGTCGCCCAGACGACGGCGTCGACGTCGGCCGAGCGGCCGTCCTCGAAGCGCATCGTGCGGCCCTCGGCGTCGACCGTACGGCCCACGAGCTCGAAGCGGTGCCGCTTGGCCAGCTTCTTCAGGCTCGGCCCGACCAGGATCGTCTTCTTGTGCAGCCGGTCGCGCTCGCCCATCAGCGGCTTGGCGATCAGCCCGAACTTGTCGCCCCACCAGTGCAGGCCCTTGCCCAGGAAACGGCGGCCGAAGTGCGGCAGCGGCGAGCCCTGCGAGAGCAGGACGCGACGCCCGGCGGCCAGCTCGGGCGCGATCTGGGCGCCGGAGTTGGCGGCGCCGACCACGACGACGGTCCCGCCCGGCACCTGGGACGGGTTGCGATAGCGGCCGGTGTGCACCTGGACGACCTCGGGGTCCAGCCTGCCGGCGAGCTCGGGCAGCTTCGGCACCCGGTAGGCGCCGGTCGCGATGATCACCTGCGGCGCCTCGTACGTGCCCTTCGTGGTCTCCAGCCGGTAGCCGCCCTCGATCGGCTCCAGGGAGGTGACGCGGGTGCCGAGCCTGACCGGCAGGTCGAACTCCTCGCCGTAGGCCTCGACGTAGTCGGCCATCTCCTCTTTGGTGGGGAAGCGGTTCTTCCCGCCGGGGAAGCGCAGGCCGGGCAGGGCACAGTACTCGGCGATCGTGAACAGCTCCAGGGAGTCCCAGCGCTGCCGCCACGCCTCTCCGAGGCGGGGTTCCTCGTCGAGGATGACGAAGGGGATGCCGGCCTGCTTCAGGTAGTAGCCCGCGACGAGCCCGCTCTGGCCGCCACCGACGACGATCACTTCAGTGTCCATGCGGCCATCGTTCCGCGCGGGCGCGAGGCGGTCTGCTCAACACTGAGCAGATCCTGACATGCGAGTACGCGGAGCCCCCGGCCCCGCGTACCCGTCCGCGTGCGGCGCCTACTTGAGGGTGAAGTTGAGGGTGACCTCCGCCGAGCCGTCGGTCTTGGAGACGTATCCTCCCTTGCCGCTCAGGCCCTTCAGCTCGTCGGTGCCGGAGTTCGGCACGACGGACCAGTCGGCCTTGGCCACGCCGCCGTCGAAGGTGCCGGTCGCCTGCAGCACGAAGGAGCCCTTCTTGCCGCGTACGCTCCCGACGACCTTCTGCAGGCCGACGAAGCTGGCCTCGGTGTCGCTGGCGTAGGCCATCAGGTACTCGGCCTGGCCCTCGCCCTCGATGTCACCGCTCCAGGCGTTGGTGACGTGGGCCTGACTGAGCTTGGGCTGGCCCTTCTTCTCCTCGTAGGGCTTCTCGTCCCATCCGGTGATCTGGTACGAGCCCTTACCTTGGGTGGTCATGTCAGCTCCTTTTTTGCTCTCTTTTTCGCTACCCCTGACCCTGGGCGCTATGCGTCGGCCGTCGGCCAGCGCTCACGCCCGAGGACTATGCAGGTGTTGAAGCCGCCGAACCCGAAGCTGTTGGACAGCGCGTAGCGGATGTCGGCGGCGCGCAGCCTGCCGGGTGCGAGCCGGCAGTCGCGGTTGATCGGATGGCGCAGGTTCAGGTTGGGATGGACGAAGCCGCGGCGCATCTGCACCACGGTCGCGATCGCCTCCACCACGCCGGCCGCGCACATGCAGTGGCCGACCAGCCCCTTGGTGGAGTTGACCCACGGCCGGCCGAAGCTGTCGCCCAGCGCCCTGCGCAGCGCGGCCAGCTCGGCCACGTCGCCGCTGGGCGTCGCCGTGGCGTGGGCGTTGACGTAGTCGATGTCGCGCGGCCCGACGCCCGCGTTGGCCATGGCGTTGACCATCACCTTGGCCTCGCCCTCCTCGCGCGGGTCGGGCAGGCTGTTGGCGTCCAGCTTCAGGTCGTAGCCGCACAGCTCGGCCAGCACGGTCGCGCCGCGGGCGGCGGCCGAGCGGGCGCTCTCCAGCACGACGCAGCCGGCGCCCTGGCCGGGCACGAACCCCTCGTGCTCCTCGTCGAACGGCCGGCACCTGGCCTGCCCGGACTCCTCGACGCCCGCGACCGCGCCCAGCGTGGCCAGGCCGCGCTTCTCCATCGGCGACAGGTCGGTCATGGCGCCCACCACCAGGCAGACGTCCACGGCGCCCGACTCCACCAGCCGGCTGCCGTTGATGATCCCCACGTTGCCGCTGGCCGAGGCGCCGCCCACGGTGTAGCCCTCGCCCCTGATGCCGAACACCTGGCTGAGCGTGCCCACCCGGTCGGTGTCCATGAAGTGCAGGGCGAACCTGGCCGGCAGGTGGGCGGGGTTGTCCTCGTACTTGGGGTGCAGATCGTGGGCGTAGCCGGAGCTGAGGTTGTGCCCGGCCACGACCAGGCCCATCCGCTCCGGGTCGGCCCGCGCCTCGTGCAGCCCCGCCTGCTCGTACGCCTGCATGGCGGCGACCAGGTCCATCTGCAGCGGCTCCGGCGAGCGGCCGGCGGCGCGAAGGGCGCTGCGCACGACCTCCGCGGGCAGGCGGCGGGCGGCCACCGCGTTCTGGAAACGGAAGCCCTTGACCAGGGCGGCCAGCCGCGGCCCGCCGTCGCCGGGGTCGGGCACCGGCCCGATCCCGCACCGTCCCGCCCGCAGCGCCCTGGTGAACGACGGGACGGTGGAGGCGATCGAGCAGACGATGCCCATGCCGGTGACGACGACCCTCATGAATGCCTCGCCAGCAGATCCACCAGGGACCGGATGTCGTGCACCTCCTGGAACTCCGACACCGGCACGGTCAGCCCGAGGTCCTCCATGCTCATGGTGACCACGTCGGCCCGGTCGACGCTGTTGGCGCCCAGGTCGGTCAAGGTGCCCTCGTTCGTCACGTCGCCGGGCCGCAGGTCCGGCAGCACCTTCAGGACGTTCTGCTTGACGGTCTCGAAAATCTCCGCGTCGGTCATGGTGCCAGCCATTCGTAGGTTCGGTGGTAGTCCTTCGTCCCGGTGTTCACCAGGAGGTCGCGGTCGAAGCGGGCGCGGCTGAGCAGGTGCTCGTACGCGCCCACGTCGACCTGCCTGTCCCGCTCCGGCACGAGGCAGGTGAGGGTGTCGGGCAGCAGCGCCGCGTACTCGTCGAAGCCGAGCTCGCAGCGGCCGTCCAGGTGGTCGCCGATCCGCATCTTCGCCAGCGTGCTCGCCGACTCCTCGTCGACCAGGCCGCTGAAGAACTCCGACGAGCAGCCCGATCCGTAGGAGTAGAGGCCGACCCGGGCCGGGCCGTCCAGGGCGGCGTGGTCGATCAGGCTGGCCAGCGCCAGGTAGACCGAGCCGGAGCAGAGGTTGCCCACCCGTCTGGGGTAGGCGAGCGAGGGCAGCACCCGCCGCTCGAAGTCCTCCTCCACCGACGCCGTGCCGCCGCCCGACTCGCGCATCAGCTTGCGGTGCGCGGCCTTGACCATCCCGGCGAACGGGGTGTGCATCGCCAGGTGGTCGAAGGTGGTGGCGAAGTCGGCGTCCGCCACCCTGGACCGGTAGCCGGCCAGGCAGCTCGTGAGGCAGTCGAGGTAGGCGAACAGCGAGCGGTCGGAGTCGGCGATGTCGAACGTCGGCCCCGGCCGCGCCGAGTCCATCGTCTCGTAGCTGTGGTTGCCGAACGCCCCCAGATCCAGGTCCAGGACGCGCGGCCGGTCGCCGATCAGCACGGCGGCGGCCCCGGCGCCCATGGCGGGCTCGGCGTAGGCGGCCCGCTCGTCCACCAGCGCCACGTCCGTCGCGATGACCAGCGCCTTCGCGCCGGGCGACACCCCCGAGGCGACGTAGGCGGCGGCGAGCTGGACGGCCGCCGTGGCCGCGTAGCACGCCTGCTTGACCTCCACGACCCGGCAGCTCCTGGGCAGGCCCAGGTACTCGTGCACGTAGGAGGCCACCGACTTGCTGTAGTCGAGGCCGGACTCGGTGGAGGTGATCAGGATCTCGATGCGGTCGTCGGCGGCGATCGGCCGGGCGGCGTTGACGGCGTTCGTCACCGGGTCCTCGAAGGGCAGGCCGACCGAGCGGTTGCGCATCATCAGGTTGCCCAGGCGCTCGGCGTCGAGCCCGCGCCCCTCGAACAGCTCCGGCACCGGGATCTGGGCCAGGCCGCAGTAGACGTTGAGTGCCTCGATTCCGACGTTCACCTCACACGCTCCCACAGGAAGTCGACCAGGGCGTCGATGCTGGGCACGCCGCCGAAGGAGGACAGCGGCTCGCGGACGCCGAGCCGGTCGAGCACGGCCAGGATGATCTCGACCCGGTCCACGGAGTCCGCGCCCAGGTCCTTCAGGTGCGCCCGGCCGTCGATCTCGACGCCGGGCAGGATCTCGTCGATCGCCTTGTGCACGACGCCCTCGACGTGGTCACGCGTCGCCATCGGTGTCTCCCCTCCTGAGCACGCGCAGGGTGCTGACCGCGATCACGCGGCCCCGGTCCTCCATGACGAGGTTGACGATCTCCTCGTTCTCGTCCTCCGGCGCCGGCCAGCACTCCAGGCTCACGCGCAGCACCGAGTCGGCGTTCGCGTTGCCCAGGTAGCAGAGCCGCTGGTCCAGCACGACGCGGCGGAGGAAGTCGGCCACGCCGAGCCCCCTGTGCCGCCAGAAGCGCAGCAGCACCCAGTCGACGATCGAGAAGTAGGAGGCGAAGTAGAGCAGGCCCACGCCGTTCAGGTCCCTGGACGGCTCCACCGGGTAGTCGGCGGTGAACGTGACCGGATTGTCCGGCTTGCGGGCCAGGAACGTGCCGGTGCTCCTCGCGTGGCCGTAGACCTTCCTCGGCGAGTACGCGCCGGGCAGCGTCGGCAGGTGCTCGTGCCTGAAGTCCACCGGGGACGACTTGACCAGCCCCTCGTTGCTGCCGGGGGCGCTGCGCGAGATCCAGCGGTTGAAGGTCTCGACGTAGATGCAGCCGGGGTCGTCGAAGGCGTAGAAGCGGTCGGGGTCGAGCTCGTCCGTCCGGCCGCCGCCGCGGCCGATCCGGTGCAGGGCCAGCACCGACTCGCTGCCGAAGCCGAACAGCCGGGAGGTGACCTCCAGCTCGTCGCCGAACGTCAGCGCGTTGACGTGCAGGTCCCGGCTGCCCCTGACGTGGAAGTAGAAGAAGGACAGGTACGTCGGGTCGCCGGCGGCGTTGCGCGCGTCGAAGGCGTTGGTGCCGCACAACGCGCTGACCGTGTCCCAGGTCCAGTCGCCGACCTCGCCCATGAACAGCGAGCCGGGCCCGCACATGCCGGGTTTGACCAGCTCTGTCCTGGTCACGGTGCTCTCGTCAATTCTGTTCATCATGGAACTCGCAGATCAGCCGGTTGACGTGGTCGGGGCTGGTGAGCTGCGGGAAGTGACCCGCGTCGGGGATCTCCTCGTACCGGGAGTCGGGGATCAGGGCGTGCAGCAGGTGCGCGGTCTTGGCCGGGATGACGGTGTCGTACCGGCCCTGGACGATCAGCGTGCGCGCCCGGATCTCCGCCAGCCGGTCGCCCAGGTCCGGGCGTTCGGCGAACACGTCCAGGTAGCGCAGGCCCACCTGCGGGGCCATGCTCTCCGCGCGCAGCAGCAGCCGCATCAGGCCGTCGCGCCGCTTGCGCAGCCGCTTGGATCCGCTGCCCTCGACGACCCGGTCGAAGTCCTGGGTGGCCACCACCTCCAGCTTGTCGATGTCGCCGACCCGGTTGCCGATGCGGCAGGAGCTGCCGATCAGGATCAGCGACTCGGTGTCGTCCGGGTGGTCGAGCGCGTACGTCAGGGCGACCAGCCCGCCGAACGACGCCCCGGCCACGTGCGCCGGGCCGCCCGCCACGTCGTGGCAGAGCCGGGCCAGGCCGCCGAGCGACAGGTCCGCGGCGGCGGTGGTCGCGCCGACGCCCGGATGGTGCACGCTCGTCACCCGGTAGCGGTGCGCCAGCCCTTCGAACTGGCGGGCGTAGACGCCGGCGCCGATGTTGAACGGGTGCATGAGCAGCAGCGGCGGTCCGGAGCCTGCGGCGAACAGCTCGACGTCGCCGTCCCGGGTGGTGACGATCTCGTGCTCGACGTCGGGGTTGTGCTCGCGCAGGATCGCCAGGTTGGGGTTGTCGCGGGCCCCTCCTCGGGCGGGCCGGGGGGTGGGGGTGTCGGGGGTCGTGCGCCGGGCGGGCCGGGCGGAGGGGGTGTCGGGGCTCCTTCGCCGGGTGGGGCGGGCGGTTGGGGTGTCGGGGGTGAGAAGGGTGGCCAGGCGGGCGGCGGCGTCCTTGGCCTCCTCGACGCTCAGGCCGACCGGCACCGCCAGCCGCACCACGCCCTCGCGGCCGAAGTGCGGCGCGCCCCTGATCCCCGTCTTCCGGAAGATCCGCACGTGGTCGGCGTCCTTGAGCAGCACGCAGTGACCGCCGGGCGGGCCCTCCAGCGGAACGCCCGCCTCCGACAGGCCCTGCCGGAGCGCCGCCACCGCGTCCCCGCGGGCGCGCACCTGCTCGGCCACCGTCTCGCGGTCCTCCAGGGCGGCCGCGATGATCCTGCGGTTGGCCAGGCCGACGTCCCTGCCCCAGGTCTCCAGCCGCTCGGCGACCCGCTCGCGCAGCGCGTCGTCGCGGGTGGCGAGCAGGCCGCCGAACGGCACCCCGAAGTCCTTGGACAGGCTGATCGTGGCGCTGTCGGCCAGTGCGAGGATCTCGCGGACGACCTCCCACACGTCCCTGCCGTCCGCGACCGCCACGGCGTTGTCCACCACGCGGGCGCCGTCCACCACCAGCGGGACGCCGTACCGCGCCGCGGCCTCCTTGACCGCGCGCAGGTTCGCCAGGGACGTCGGCGCGCCGCCGGCCGCGTTGTTGCCCACCTCCACGCAGACGAACGACACCGGCTCCTCCCCGGCCAGCTCCGCCCGCAGCGCCTCGACGTCCACCTCCGGGCCGCCGGGGAGCTCGACCGGCTTGAAGCCGTTGTCGCCCAGGTTCAGGAACCATGTCGGGAACAGGCCGTTGTGCAGCACCCGTCCCGGCCTGCCCGGCCGCGACCGGCACAACAGCGCCTCGGCCGCCCGGCCGGAGCCCGTCGGGACGACGAAGGGGAACGGCAGGCCCTTGATCTCCGTGTCCGGGCGGGCGGCCGACCGTTCCGTCAGCCGCCGCAGCCGCTCGGCGATCCAGGGGGCGTCCAGCTCGGCCCAGGAGTCGGTGATCAGGTCGGTGGAGACGTGGTGGGCGGGGACACGGGCCGGCTCGCCGCCGTACCGGGCCAGAAGCTCGTCCCGGGCGGGCTTGGTGTCGGCGGGCTTCTCGTCGGGGGGGCTTTCGTCGGTGGGGTCGGGGTCGGTCTGGTCGTCGGGGGTGGGGTCGGCGCCGGTGGCGGGGCGCAGGTCGGGGTCGGCGATCATGAGAATGATCTCCGACACCGGCGTGCGGTCCTCCCCTTCCGGCTGGCACAGGTAGATGGGGACGTTCACCGGCCGGAACTTGTTCTTGAACTGGAAGTTCCCCTCGCCGAAGATCCCCGCCGAGCGCAGCTCGTCCAGCGCCTGGCGCACGTCCGGGGCGGCGTTGGCCGACTCCTCCGTCTCCACGCCGAAGCTCGCGCCGAAGCTGAACATCGTGCATCCCTCGTCCACGAGCTGCTCGATGATCCGCACGATCGCGAACTCCAGCCCGCCGAGCGGCATGCCCTTGGGGTAGAACTCGACGTCCAGCAGGTAGCCGTTCTCCGACGGGATCTTCGTGATGACGACGGCGTTGGCCACCTCGTCGTCCAGGTAGGTGACGAAGACGCGGTGCCTGCGGTCCAGGCGGCCCTCCTCGATCTCCCGCCGGACGACCGACACGTACGGGTTGACCATCTGCTTGCGGCCGGCCCACTCGTCCACCAGCCCGGCCAGCCTGCGGTCCATCGCGGGGTCCTCGCCCGAGCGGTACTCGGCCGTCCGGCACTCGCCCGCCTTGCAGAAGCGCCGCACCATGTAGCGCAGGCGTTCCATCCGCCCGCCCTTCAGCGTGAAGGAGCCCAGGTCCTCCAGCCGCTGCACGGCCCCGAACGGCGTCGCGCTGTACGGCTCCCCGCCCACCTCCCGCACCGGGAGGAGGGACAGGAAGTTGGGCCGCAGGCCGCGCGCCTTCGCGTAGGCGGTGTACTCCTCGACCAGCTCGTGGAAGTACTCCTCGGAACCGGCGTAGCTCCAGGCCAGCAGGTTTCCGGCGTTCTCGGAGACGTGCAGGTAACCCTTCCTGGCCGAGCCGACGAAGGCCAGGGGGGCGATGTCGCGTCCGGCCAGGCCGCCCTCCTTGGCATGGCGGCGGTCGATGCCGGCCACCAGGTCGCGCAGGTCCGGGTGCCGGTGCAGGTCCCGCTTCAGCAGCACGGCCGGCTCGCCGTCGCGTGCCCGCGTCTCGTGCGTGGCGGGTCGTCCGTCCGGCTCCTCCGGGAGGCGTACGGACTCGACGCCGCGCTCGTCGCGCAGGTGGGCGGCCAGGTCGGCGAGCGTGGGGTGGTCGAACAGGAGGGTCTTGCGCAGCGCGCCGACCTGCTTCTCCAGGACGTTCACCACGCGCAGCATCTCGAAGGAGGTGAGGCCGTTGTCGGTGAAGCTGCGGCTGGTGTCGAGGGGGCGCTCGGTGATCACGCCGACCAGCTCCGCGAGCCGGTCCTCCAGATCGGCCGCCTTCCCCCGCGCGGTGTGGGGGGCCTCGGGTCGTGCGGGTTCGGGAGTCTTGGGTCGCGTGGGTTCGGGCTTCGGGGTGGGGGTGGGGGTGGTGGATTCGGTGATGGCTGATTCCACGGCGCGGGCGAGCCGGTCCACCGTGTCGTACTCGTACAGCTCGGCTGCCTGGAGGTCGAGGGAGAAGGCGGCGTTGATCGCCTTGACCAGTTCCATCCGGAAGATGGAGTCGAGTCCCAGCTCCTCGAAGGGGGTGTCCACGTCCACGCCGGCGGGGTCGGCGTCCAGGATCGTGGAGAGCCGTTCGCGCAGCATCTCCTCCACCCCGGCGGGCCCACCGGCGCTTCCGGCGGGCGCGACCGGCGTCTCGTCCGGCCGTGCGGCCTCCGCCCGCCCGGCGGGGGCGGACGCGTCCGGCGTCCGGCCGCCCTTGGCGGCGCGCAGGCGCACCTTTCCCTCGCTGGTCCGCCGCACGACCCCGCTGTCCGAAGGGGCTGCGGACGGGACGGCGGACGACACGGCGGCCGGGGCGGCGGCCCGGGACGGCTCGGGAGCGGTGAACCAGTGCTCGACGCGGGCGAAGGGCGGGCCGGGCAGCGAGACCCGCACCGGGCGCGGGCCCTGCCACAACCCCTGCCAGTCCACCTCGCTGCCGGAGACCCACGCCTCGGCGAGGTCCTCCAGCCCGGTCCCCCACGGCGCCGGGGCGTCCTTGCGGGCGGTGCCCCTGTGCGCGCCCGCCGGCTCGCCGCTCAGCGCCCGGACCGCCTGCTCGCGGTCCCTGACCACCACGGCGAGCCGTTCGGCCAGGTGGCGGCGTCCGTTCTGCAGGGTCCAGGCGATGCGGTCGAGGTCGATCTCCGGATGTTCCCGGATGTACCGGGCGACGTCCTGCGCGTACTCCTCCAGGGCTTCGCGGCGGGCCGCCGACAGGACCAGCAGCCGCGGCTCCCCCGCCGTCCCCGCCGGGATCTGCTGCCGGTACGCCTCCAGCACCACGTGCGCGTTCGTGCCGCCGAAGCCGAACGAGCTCACCCCGGCCACCCGGTCGGCCCCGTCCCACGGCGTGAGCCGCGTGTTGACGGTGAACGGGCTCCCCTCCAGCCGGACGTACGGGTTGGGGCGCTCGTAGTGGATCGTCGGCGGCAGGGCGCCGTGGCGCATGCAGAGCAGCACCTTGAGCAGCCCCGCGATGCCGGCCGCCGCCTCCAGGTGACCGATGTTGGTCTTCACGGTGGCGAGGGCGACGTGCGGGACGTCCGGCACGGGCCGCCCCCGGTCGGCGTACAGCCGGGCGAACGCCTTCTTCATGCCCTCGATCTCGATCGGGTCGCCGAGCCTGGTGCCGGTGCCGTGCGCCTCGATGTAGGTGACGCGGGCGGGGTCGACGTCCGCCTTGCGGTAGGCGTCGACCAGCACGCGCGCCTGCGCCTCCGGGTTGGGCGCGGTGAGCGAGCTGGCCCGGCCCCCGTGGTTGACCGCGCTGCCCCTGATCACGGCGAGGATCTGGTCGCCGTCCTCCAGCGCCGTCCGCAGTGGCTTGAGCAGTACGGCGCCACAACCCTCGCCCCGGCCGTAGCCGTCGGCGCGCTCGTCGAACGTCTTGCAGACGCCGTCCTCGCTGATCATGCCGGACTTGGCGAACGCGATGTAGAGCCCCGGGCTCAGCGTCAGGTTGACGCCGCCGGCGATGGCCGCCTCGCATTCGCCGTCCTCGATGGCGCGTACCGCGTGGTGCAGGGCGACGAGCGAGCTGGAGCAGGCGGTGTCGACCGCCTCGCTCGGGCCGCGCAGGTCCAGCAGGTGGGAGACGCGGTTGGCCAGGATGCAGTCGGCGACGCCGCTGGCCGTGTGGGCCTCGACCGGCACGCCGTGCTCGCGCAGCAGGTCGTCGTAGTCGCACGCGGACACGCCCGCGAACAGGCCCGTCCTGGTGCCGGCCAGGTCGGAGGGGCGGTGGCCGGCGTCCTCGACGGCCCGCCAGACGGTCTGCAGGAACAGCCGCTGCTGCGGGTCCATCATCGCCGCCTCCTTGGGCGAGATGCCGAACAGCGCGGCGTCGAAGGAGCGCACGTCGTCGAGGAAGCCGGCGCGGACGTTCGCCGTCTCGGGGTTCTCGCGCAGCTCACGCCGGTCGTCGGGGACCGGGCGGGTGAGGTCGTGGCCCTCGGCCAGGTGACGCCAGAAGTCGTCCAGGTCGGTGGAGCCGGGGAACACGCCCGCCATGCCGACGATCGCGACCCCGCCCGTTGCCGGGGCGCTCGTCGCCGTGCCGGTCGTCGCCGGATTGCTCGTCGCGGTGCCGGCTGTCGTGGTCGGGGAGGTCCCGGCGCCGGGCCGTGGGGGCGAGTTCACGGTCTCCGGCGCCGGGCCCGGCTCGGCGTCCTCCCGCCGCCCGGCGGGGGCGGCGAGAGGTTCTCCGGCTGGTTTCGCGGAGGGGCTGGTCGGGGTGTGGACGGCGGCGAGCTCGGCCGGGTGCTCGGCGAGCAGGTGATCGCAGAACGTGGCCAGGTCGGTCGCCTCGAAGAGCACGGTCGGCAGCAGGTCCAGCTTGTACCGTTCGTTCACCTGATCCACCAGCTCGGCCATGGAGATCGAGTCGAACCCCATGTCCATCAGCTCGGCGTCGAGATCCACGTGCTCCTCGCCCACCAGCAGGAATCCGGCCGCCGCGCGACGCAGCTCCCCCCGGACCGCCTCGATCAGATCGTCGCCGGGCCCGGTCGTCTCCGGCGCGGACATGGGCTCACTCATCTCCATAACCTCGGATTCGGGGGTCGCGGGCGGCTGGGACCGTTCGGGGGCGGGCGCGGAGGGGCCTTCGACCACGGCGAAGCTCGTCTCGGCTCCGGCCAGCCCCCTGGCGAAGGCGGTCAGACCGGCGGCGGTGCTCATCGGGACGCTGCCCCAGCGGCGTTCGAACAGCCGGCGGGTGGCGTCGTCCACCTTCATGCCGCCCTCCTCCCACAGCGGCCAGCCGACGGCGAGCGTCCTGCCGTGCCCGAGCCGCTCGCGCCGCTCGGCGAAGTGGTTGAGGAAGGCGTTGGCGTAGGCGTAGTCGATCTGCCCGATGTTGCCGGTCTCGGCCGCCACCGAGGAGAACAGCGCCAGGAAGTCCAGCGGCTGCCCGCGCAGGGCCTCGTCCAGCAGGACGGTGCCCAGGACCTTGGGCCCCAGCACGGCCCGCGTGTCCTCGGGACGTTTGCCCACGGCCCGCGCGTCCCGGTGGATCCCGGCGGCGTGGATGACGCCGTGGAAGGGGCCGTACCGGTCGCGCAGGTCACACAGGTCGGCGGCCGAGCACACGTCGGCGCGCACGTAGACGGCGGGCAGCCCGGCGATCCGGCGCGCGATGTCGTCGCCGGGGTCGGACCGTCCGGTCAGGATCAGCCTCGCCGCCCCGCGCCCGGCGAGGAAGCGGGCGAACGCCAGCCCGATGGCCCCGGCGCCGCCGGTGATCAGGTACGTGCCGTCCGGCCGGACGTCCAGGCCCGGCGCAGGCGGCTCGTACGGTTCCATGCCCTTCAGCAGGCGGACGCCGTCACGGTAGGCGACCTCGGAGACCCGCTGCTCGGGAGCGCTTCCGGCGGCGGGCGCGCGCAGTTCGGCCGCGACCTGCGCCGGGGTGGCGCCGGTGACGCACACGCCGCTGAATCCGGTGTGCTCCAGAGCCAGCGTCCTCAGGGCGGCGGCCAGGGCGGTGTGGTGCGGCTCGCCGGTCGCGGCGGACACCACAACCCTGAGCGGGCCCCCGTCGCGCAGGACGGCGGTGGCCGTGCGCAGCAGGACGTCGAAGGCGGCGGTCCCGGGGAACGGGTCCGAGGGGGCGATCACGATCGCGTCCGGGGTCCGGTCGAGGCCGCCGAGCTGCCGGGCGGCCTGCTCGGAGGGATCGTCCGCCGGGAAGGCGTCGCCGGGGCGGAGCCGGGTGCCGCCGAGCGCTCCGGCGAGCTGGTCGTCGTCGGTGATCACCAGGAGGGCTTCCGGTTCCCGGGGGCCTTCGGGGAGTGCGGCGGGCGTCCAGCGGGGCCGCAGGTAGGTGCAACGGCCGTCCGCGGCCTCCCGCCCCACCGCCTCGTTCCGCGGTCCCTGACCGGAGGCCGGCTCGGTGGCGAGCTCGGAGCCCGCCTGAGGGGCGGCGGCGGCGTCGGCGGGCGTCGGTTGGAGGGCGGGGGGTCGGGGCGTGGTGCCGGGTTGGTCGGTGGGCTTGCCGGCGGCGTCGCCGCTGATCTGGTTCGTGGGGTCACCGCTGGTCTGGTCCGTGGGGTGGGTGGTGGGGGTGGTGGCGGTGGTGGGGAGCCAGTAGGGGCGGCGGTCGAAGGGGTAGGGCGGGAGGGTCACGCGACGCGGGTGGGGGGTGGGCCAGTTGGCGGCCCAGTCCACCCGCACGCCGGCGACCCATCCGGCCCCGAGCCCCTCCGCGCCGTCCTCCGGCGGAGCCTGGCCGGCGCCGGGATCCGCCGTCCCCACGAGGACGCCCTCAGCCTCGCAGTCGCCCGCGAACGAACGCAGCCGGGCGGCGAGCTCGTCCAGAGTGGCTGCCCGGACGGCGAGCCGTTCGGGCAGCTCGGCGCGGCCCACCTGGGTGGTGTAGGCGAGCTCCGCCAGCCCCGCCCGCCCGCTCGCCGCGACGTCCGCGACCCCGCCCGCCATGGCACGCAGCTGGTCGCGGGTACGCGCCGAGAGCAGGATCACCTGCTCCCCCTCGTCGGCCGGCTCCGGCGGCGTCCCGGCGGTGGGCACGTACTCCTCCAGGACGACGTGCACATTGGCCCCACCGGCGCCGAACGAACTGACCCCCGCCCGGCGCGGGAACGTCTCGCCGTCCAGGAAGGGCCGCTGCCAGTCGGTCAGCCGGTCCGGCGGCCGGAAGGGGGACGCGGCGAAGTCGATCTTCGAGTTGGGCGTCTCCAGGTTCGCGCAGGGAGCCACCTGGCCGTGCTGGAACTGCAGCAGCACCTTGGTCAGCCCCGCGATGCCCGCCGCCCCCTCCAGATGCCCGATGTTGGCCTTGACGGAGCCGACCATCCGGTCCACGCGGTCCCCGTCCACGGCACCTTGTAGGGCGAAGGCGCGGGTCAGGCTGGCGATCTCGATGGGGTCGCCGAGCGCGGTGCCGGTGCCGTGGGCCTCGACGTAGGAGATGGTCCGGGGGTCCAGTCCCGCCCGCCGGACCGCCTCGGAGACCAGGTCGGCCTGGGCGCCCGGGTTGGGCACGGTGTATCCGGCGGTCTTGCCCCCGGCGTTGGCGAAGGCGCCCTTGATGACGCCGTAGATCCGGTCGCCGTCCGCCTCGGCGTCGGCCAGGGGTTTGAGCAGCACCGCCCCGACGCCCTCCCCCGGGACGAACCCGTCCGCCGCCTCGTCGAACACCTTGCAGGCGCCGTCGGCGGCGAGCATGTTCAGGGAGCAGAGCGCGACGAAGTGGGCGGGGTGCAGGATCAGGTTCACGCCGCCCGCGACGGCCTGCGCGCACTCGCCGCGCCGCAGGCTCTCGCAGGCGAGCTGGACCGCGGTCAGCGACGACGAGCAGGCCGAGTCGACGGCGAGGCTCGGCCCGCGCAGGTCGAAGAAGTACGACACCCGGTTGGCGATCGACCAGTACGCCGAGTGCGCCCCCGCGTACCGGCCGTCCGGCCAGCCCTCGGCCGCCGCCATGCGCCCGTAGGAGCCGTACATGGTGCCGACGAAGACGCCGGTGCTCGGCTGCCTGGTGTGCTCGCTCAGGTAGCCGGCGTCTTCGAGCAGGGTCCAGGCGGTCTCCAGGAACAGGCGTTCCTGCGGGTCGGTGATCTCGGCGTCGCGCGGCAGGATGCCGAAGAACGGCGCGTCGAACTGCTCCACGCCCTCGATGAAGCCTCCCCACTTGCTGTAGGTGCGCTGCTTGCGTCCGCGTTTGGGGTCGTACAGGGCGTCCAGGTCGAAGCGGTCCGCCTCGGTGATGCAGTTCGCGCCCTTCGCGAGGTTGCTCCAGAAGGCGTCCAGATCGGGGGAAGCCGGGTAGCGGCCGGTCACCGCGACCACGGCGATGTCGAGGGCCCGCGAGACGGGCTCGCGCCGCGGCGCGGCCCGCGCGGGCTCCTCCCGGACGGGCTCCTGTCCCAGGGCCGCGCGCAGGCGCCCGCCGTGCTCGCTCTGCAGGTACGCGGCCAGCTCCTCGATCGTCAGGTTCTCGAACAGGAGCGTGGACGGCAGCGGGCCGAGGTCCTGCTCGAACCGGTGGATGACGTTCTGGCTCACCAGCGAGTCGATGCCGAAGGTCTCGAACGTGGCGCGCTCGTCCAGGTCGGTCGTGCCGTACTTGAGCACCTCGGCGAACACCCGCTTGACGTAGTCGCGCGCGCCGCCGGCGGAGGCCGTCTCGCCCACCAGGACGCACTGGTCGAGCTCCTCGACGGGCGTGCCGGGGATGCCCAGGGTGCGGGCGGGGGTGAGGCCGGCGGCCCTGAACGCCCGCTGCCACTGGACCGCGCCGAGCAGCGGGCTGTGCGGCAGGCGCAGTTCCTCGTCCGTGAAGCGCCACCATCCCGGGGTCAGCCCGAACGTGAGGGTCAGGAAGTCGGCCGCCCTGGTCACCTCGTTGACCAGCAGCCGGCCGCCGGGACGCAGCAGCGCGGCGGCGTTGCGCAGCGTCCGGCCGACGTCGGCGGTGGCGTGCAGGACGTTCGTGGCCAGCACGACGTCGTAGGCCCCGGTCTCGAAGCCCTGCTCGGACGGGTCGCGTTCCACGTCGAGGAGGGCGAGGACGAGGTCCGGGCGGCGTCCGGCGAACTCGCGCTCGCCGTGGCGCAGGAATCCGGCCGAGATGTCGGTGTAGGTGTACTCGACGTCCCGGCCTTCGAGGGCGTCCAGGACGAAACCGGTGCCGGCCCCCGTACCGGCCCCGATCTCCAGGACGCGGCGGGGGCCGCCGCGGGCGACCTCCTCGGCGAGCAGGCGGTTGAAGTGGTCCGAGACCGCCTGTCCCTTGTAGACCTGCTCGACCAGGCTCATCGAGCCGCCGGGGAACAGCACCTCCATGGGGTCGCGCTCGCCCGCCAGCACGCCGGGCAGCGCCTCGACGCAGGCGGTCAGCAGCTTGACGTGCGGCTCCAGGTCGGGGAACCGGGCCAGCACCTCCTCCGGCGACGGCTCCCGCGCGGGCCCGTCCAGCAGGTCGAGCACGGCGGCGTGCAGCCGCCGGCGGTCCTCGCGCACGTTCCCGACGGCCCTGACCCGGTCGGCCGAGCGGCGCAGCAGGCCGCGGGCCAGCTCGTCCAGCTCGCCGAACGCCACCCGCGCCCGCTCCAGCTCCCCTCGCCCGCCGGTCCGCCCGGACTCAGGGGGGATGTCCGGGATGTGGATGCCGATGTGGGCCAGGCCCTTCGGGTCCGCCTTGACGACGAGGGCCTGCCGCGCGCCCGCCCTCAGGACGGACGCCAGCACCGCCATGCCCTCCTCGGGCTCGATCGAGCCGATGCCCAGCTCGGCGAACCGGCCGTCGTAGCCGCCCCCGGAGACCGCGCCGACGCTGCCCCAGTACCCCCAGTTGATCACGCTCACGGGCCGGTCGCGCAGGCTCAGCGCGTAGGCGTCCTCGAACGTGCCCGCCGCCGCGTAGTTCGCCTGCCCGCCCACCTCGACGAACGAGGCCGCCGACGAGAAGTAGGCCAGGAAGTCGAGTGGCAGGCCCGCCAGCGCCTCCGCGAAGACGGCCGCACCGGCGACCTTGGGCGCGAGCACCTGGGTGAAGGCGTCGTCGTCCATGTTGGCGAGCGTCATGTCGCGCAGCACCAGAGCGGCGTGGAAGGCGCCGTGGATCTCGCCGAACCGCTGCCGGGCCGCCTCGACGGCCCTGCCGAACGCGGCCCGGTCGGCCACGTCGGCCCGCAGGTACACGGCCCGCCCGCCGAGCGACTCGATCTCGGCGAGCTGCTCACGGATCTCCGGGGTGATCTCCCGCCGCCCGACCAGCGCCAGCCGTGCCCCCACGGTGGCGGCCAGATGCCTGCTCAGGGTGCGCCCGAGCCCGCCGGTCCCGCCCACGATGAGGTACGCCCCGCCGTCCCGGTACGGTCCGCCGCCCTCCAGGGGCAGGGCCAGGGGTTCCAGGGTGCGGATGTGGCGGTGGCCGTCGCGGAGGGCGACCAGTTCGTCGGCGCAGCTCTCGGCGCGTAGCAGGCGGGCGAGGTCGGCGGGAGGCGGCGGCGCGGCGCCGACGTCGATGGTGACGACGGTCCAGTGCGGGTGCTCGGCGGCCACCGCCCTGGTCAGGCCGATCACGCCGGCCGCGTGCGGGACGATCTCCTCGTCCCCGACGCGCACGGCTCCGGCGACGACCACCTTGACCGTGGGCGTCCACCCGCTCCGGCCCTGCTCGGAGAGCCGCTTGACCAGGCGGAACACGTCGTGGGTGGTGGGGTCGTCGGCCGGCGGGCCGTCCTGGCCGGTCACGGCGAGGACGTACACCGTGTCGTACCGTCCCTCCGGCGGGGCGGCCAGCGGCGCCAGGCGGCCGTCCTCGTGCGCGTCCAGCAGGGCGCGGGCCAGCGGCTCGGCGGCCGGGGTGTGCAGGACGAGCGCCCGTCCCCCACCGTCCTGCGAGGCGACGGCGGGTCGCGTCCTGTGCCAGACCGGGGCGAAGGTCATGCCCGCCACCGTCGGACGGGCCGGCCGGGTCCGCAGGACGACCCCGCGGAACTCGGCCCTGACCTGCCCTGCGGCGTCGGCGAGGCGGACCGTGTACCCGTCCCGGCCCTCGTCGGTCACGTGGGCGTAGGAGGGACCGGTGACGGGACCGTCCAGCTCGGCCGACTCCACGCTGAACGGCATCGCGGGCTCGCCGTCCTCGGGACGCAGCGCCGCGACGGTCTGGAGGGCGCCGTCCAGGAGCGCCTCCCAGCGCGCGCCGTCGCGCAGGACGCCGAGCGCCTCGCCGTCGCCGACGCGGACCTCGCGCAGCACCCGGAACCCGGGCCCGTAGTGCAGCCCGGCGCGGTCGAAGGCGCGGTAGAGGTCGTCGGCCGGACGACTGCCCGCGCAACGCGCCTCGATCGCCGCGACGTCCAGCCGCCGGAGTGCGCCCTCACCGGTCCGGAGCTCGCTGTCGCCGGTCCGGAGCTCGCTGTCGCCGGTCCGGAGTGCGCCGTCGCCGGGTCGCAGGGTGCCGCGGGCGTGGCCGTCCAGCTCGACGCCGCCGTCGTCGTGCACGACCACGTCCAGGGGACGGGCCTCGCGCACCTCGAACGGGCGCAGCCACCGTACCCGCTCGAACCGCACCGGACCGGACAGCCCGGCGCGCTCGGCGGCGATCGTCAGGAAGGCCACGCCGGGCAGCACGGGGGTGCCGCCGATCCGGTGGTCGGCGACCAGCCGGTCGTCAGGACGGATCCACGCGTCCTGAGCGGGCCGGGCGGGGTGGCCGTCGCGGCCGTCGCGGCCGATCCAGTGGCGCTGGTCGTGCGCGAACGGGTGTCCCGGCAGCGGCACCCGCCGTCCGCCCGCGGTCAGGTCGTCCCAGGGGAGGTCGCCGCCGCCGGTGTACCGCTCGGCGAGGCGTCCCGCCTCACCGCGTGCCGGGCGGGGGCCGTCGCGCAGCTGGCCGCGCAGGTCCGCGAGGTCCCCGGCCACGTACGCGCACCGGGCCCCCGCCAGGTGCGGCCGGCCGACGGCGAGCGTACGGGCGACGTCGCGGACGTCCAGGTCAGGGTGGGCGTCGAGGTGGGCGGCCAGGCCGGTGCGCAGCCGCGCCAAGGTCTGCTCGTCCGAGGCCGACAGGGGCACGACGACGTCCTCGCGCCCGCCGGTACGCGGTTCGCGGGAGGGCGCCTCGGCGACCACGACGTGGCAGTTCGTCCCGCTGAAGCCGAAGCTGCTCACGGCCGCCACCCGTTTCCGCGAGCCGCCGGCCGTCCAGGGCGACAGCTCCGTGACCACTTCGAGCGCGCCGTCCGCGAAGTCGATCTTCGGGTTGGCCCGGGTGAACCCCGGCGACGGCGGCAACTGCCGGTGCCGCAACGCCAGCAGCGTCTTGAGCAGCCCGCCGATCCCGGCCGCCATGGTGGTGTGGCCCACGTTCGCCTTGAGCGACCCGATGCGGCACGGGCGCTCGCGGTCCATGCCGAACACCTTCGCCAGCGCCTTGACCTCGATCGGATCGCCCAGTTCCGTCCCGGTGCCGTGCGTCTCGACGTAGTCGACCTCGCCGGGCCCGATCCCGGCCCGCCGGTGCACCTCGGCGAGCAGCTCGGCCTGGGAGGAGGCGCTGGGCGCGGTGATGCCGTTGCTCGCGCCGTCGCCGTTGACGCCGCCGGCCCGGATGACGCCGTGGACGTGGTCGCCGTCCGCCAGCGCCCGGTCCAGGCGCTTCAGCACCACCACGCCGACGCCCTCGCCCAGCACGATCCCGTCGGCCGACTCGTCGAAGGGCGCGCAGGTCCCGGTGGGCGAGAGCATCCCGGCCTTGCTGCACCAGATGTGCATCCTGGGGGTGTTCATCACCGCCACCCCACCCGCGATCGCCGCCTCGCACTCGCCGCGCCGGATGCTCTCGCAGGCCAGGTGCACGGCCACCAGCGAGGACGAGCACGCGGTGTCCACGGCCATGGTCGGCCCGCCGAAGTCCAGCAGGTACGCGATCCGCGCCGGCAGCACCGACGAGGCGTTGCCGAGGAAGGCGTGCCCGGTGTCGTCGCGCCCGGCCGCCGCGAGCAGGCTCGCGTAGTCGCCGGCGCCGCAGCCGACGAAGCAGCCCCACGGCCTGCGTCCGGACCGGCCCGCGTAGCCGGCGTCCTCCAGGGCGTGCCACGCCTCCTGGAGGAACAGCCGCTGCTGCGGGTCCATCGTCTCGGCCTCCAGCGGCGAGATGTTGAAGAAGCCCGCGTCGAAGGCGTCGACGTCGGTCAGCATGGCGGCCCATTTGCTGTACGTCCGGCCCGGCGCCATGCGGTCGGTGTCGTACACCCGCGAGACGTCGAACCGCTCGGGCGGCACCTCGCGGATGCTGCACCGGCCGTCGGCCAGGTTCCGCCAGAACGCCTGGAGGTCCGGCGCGTCGGGGTAGCGTCCGGCCATGCCGATGACGGCTATGTCCTCCTCACGGGCGGGGGGTTCCTCGGCGGGCCGCACCGCCTCCAAGGTGACCGTGCCGGTGCGCGCAGGGGGCTCCTCGGCCGCAGGTTCCGGCGCGGCGCGGTCGCCGTCGAGCGAGGGCAGGCGGACCCGTCCCGCCCGGTCCGGCGTCTCGGCCCGCTCGGAGGGGGCGGGTTGCTCGGGTACGAGCGGGCGCTCCTCCGGGGGTTCCTGTTCGGGGGCGGGACGCGGCGGAGGCACGGTGAGGCCGTCGGCGGCCACGGCGTCCCGGACGGCCTCCACCAGCGCGGGGACGGTCGGATGGTCGTAGACGGCGACGGAGTCCAGGTCGAGCCCGAAACCGCGGTTCAGGTCCCGGACGATCTCCACGGCCCCGATCGAGTCCAGTCCCATCTCGCTGAAGCTCAGCGCATCGTCCACCTCGTGGGCCTGGAGGTAGAGGTGGCTCATGAGGGTGCCCTCGATGACCCGCCGTACCTCCGCCGGCTCGGGCCCGGCCACTGCGGGACGGGCCTCCTGACGGCCGGGCGCGGATCGCCCACCCCGGGACCCGCCCTCGGGAGCCGCCGGTTCGGCGGACCCGCCCTCACGAGCAGCCGGTTCGGCCGATGCGCCCTCCGGTGGGACCGTCTCGGAGGGGGCGCCTCTGAACGTGTCCACCTTGGCGAAGTAGTCGTCGACCCGGGCCAGCGACTCCTTCCCCAGCACACGCTCGTGCATCCCCGACTCACCCGCGATGACGCCGGGCAGCCGGTCGAGCACCCGTCCGGCCAGCTCGGACTTGAGCGCCCGCAGGGCGGGCAGCGGCAGCGCGGCGATCGAGCGGGCGTGCCTGAGCGCCGCCTTCAGCACGGCCCCCTGCGGCAGGACGGTCACCCCCGCCCCCCGCCGGGCCAGCTCCTCGCCCGTGACGGAACGGCCGGTGTAGAGCATCTCGTGCGCCGCCGACCGGCCGAGCCGCTCTTCGAGGATGTAAGTCGCGCCCATCCCCGGCGTGAAGCCGAACTTCATGAAGTTGGCGCTGTAGACCCCTTCGGCCGCCATGATGACGAGGTCGGCGAACAGCCCGAAGGCCAGCCCGCCGCCCGACGCGTGCCCCTGGACGGCGGCGATGACCGGCCGGTCGCACCGCAGCAGCCCCTCGTAAAGGAAGGGCACGTCCGTGAAGCGTCCCTCGCCGCCCGCGAGCGTCCGCAGCGCCTCGGGGGTGGCGCCCATGCTGAAGACGTTGCCGCTGCCGGTGAGCACGACCGCCTTGACGTCCTCGCGCCCGGCGATCTCGGCGAACGCGGCCTGGAGATCGTCGATGAGCTCCCGGGTGAACATGGACGCCCCGGACCCCATCACCACCAGCGCCACCCCTTCGGGCAGCACCTCGAACCGCACCCCTTCACCGTCCGGCACGAGCTCGACGTCCCCCTCGTCCGGCGTCTCCACGGGCGGTTCAACGGCGCGCTGCCAGCGGCCGAGCCAGCAGCTCTCCTCCTGGAACGGGTAGACCGGCGCCGGCACCAGCCGCCCGCCGTCGTGGCACGCGCGCCACGGCACCTCGGCTCCCCGGGCCCAGGCCGCCGCCACCTCCTCCAGCCGTCCGGCCCGGAACAGCCGGACGCAGTCGTCCTCCGACGGCGTCCCGTCGCCCTCGCCGTCGTCGCCGCCGCCGGAGCCGGTGAAGGCCCCTGGGCCGGGGTTCGCACCCCGCGCGTACGCCTCCAGCCCCGCCCGGAGCGCGGCCACGTCGTCCACGACGAGCGCCAGCCGCTCCGCCATGCCGGTCCGCCCGACCTGCGAGGTGTAGGCGAGGTCGGCCAGGCCCACGCCGGGTCCGGCCGGGTCGGGGACGGTGTCGGCCGGGTCGGGGACGGTGTCGGCCGGGTCGGGGACGGTGTCGGCCAGGTCGGCGACGGTGTCGTGCAGTGAGAGGCCCTGACCGAGCTGGATCAGCGCGGCCGGGTCGAGCCCGAGGTCGCCCAGCGAGTCGGCGGGGTCGAGCTGGTCGGCGGGGATGCCGAGCAGCGCGGCCACCCGTTCCGCACCGCCCCGGGAACGGGCCTCCGGCGGGAATCCCGGGGAGCCGGACCCCGCCAGGACCCCCAGGGAGTCGGTCTCCGGCGGGAACCCCGGGGAGTCGGGCTCCGCCAGGAACCCGGCCCAGGCGCGGGCGTAGTCGCGCAGCGCCTCCGGCGTACGGGCGGAGAGCACGAACAGGCAGGGCCCGTGCGCGCCCGGCGCGGGCACGGGCTCAGGTGCCTCCTCGACCAGGACGTGCGCGTTCGTGCCGCCCGCGCCGAACGCGCTGACCCCGGCCCGCCGGGGCGTGCCGCCGGCGCGGGTCCAGGGTTCGAGCGCGCGCTGCACGTGGAAGGGCGTGGCGTCGAAGTCGATCTTCGGGTTCAGCTCCTCCGCGTGCAGGGACGGCACCAGCCGCCCGTGCCGGAGCTGGAGCAGCACCTTGGTGAGCCCGGCGATCCCGGCGGCGCCCTCCAGGTGCCCGATGTTGGACTTGACCGAGCCGATCGCGCAGTCCGCGTCCTCCGGTAGGGCCTGGCGCATGCCCTCGACCTCGATCGGGTCGCCGAGCGAGGTGCCGGTGCCGTGCGCCTCGATGTAGCCGATGCTCGCCGGGTCCCAGCCGGACCTGCGGATCGCCGTGCCGATGAGCGCGGCCTGCGAGCGCGGGCTCGGGACCGTGGCGCCGCTGGTCCTGCCGGTGTGGTTGACGGCGGTGGCGGCGATGACGCCGTAGACGTGGTCGCCGTCCGCCCTGGCCCGCGAGAGCGGCCTGAGCAGGACGGCCCCGACGCCCTCGCCGGGGACGTACCCGCTGCCGCCGGCGCCGAAGGCGCGGCACCGGCCGTCCTCCGACAGCCAGTGTCCCTGGGCGAGTTGCAGGTACTTCTGCGGGTGGACGGTCGCGTTCACGCCGCCGGCCAGCGCGAGGTCGCACTCGCCGCGCCGCAGGCTCTCGACGGCCAGGTGCACGGCGGTCAGCGAGGAGGAGCAGGCGGTGTCCAGCGCGATGCTCGGGCCGTGGAGGTCGAAGGTGTAGGAGACGCGGTTGGCGATGGAGGCGTGCATGGCCGTGGGGGCGACGCCGCCCTCCCCGCCCTCGACGAGCTGGTAGTGGTTCCACATGACGCCCGCGAACACGCCGACGCTCTGCTCCGACAGCGACTCCGGCGGGTGGCCGGCGTCCTCCAGGGCGTGCCAGCAGGTCTGGAGGAACAGCCGTTCCTGCGGGTCCATGCGTTCGGCGTCGCGGCGGGAGATGCCGAAGAAGGCGGGGTCGAAGCGGTCGACGCCGTCGAGGAATCCGCCCCATTTGCCGTACGTCCTCCCGCGAGCGCCCTTCTCGGGGTCGTAGATCTCGTCGTGGTTCCAGCGGCCGTCCGGGATCTCCTCGATGCAGTCGCGTCCTTCGGCCAGGTTGCGCCAGAAGGCGCGCAGGTCGGGGGCCTGGGGGTAGCGCCCGGCCAGCCCGACGACCGCGATGGGCTCCTCGACGCGCGCCCCCGGCTGGTCCTGGCGTGCCTCGGGCTGGTCGCGGCGCGTGCGCGGTTCGTCGCGGCGCGCTTCCCGTTCCTCGGCGCCCGCCACGGAAGCCGAGGTGCGGGGCGCGGGTTGTGGCGGGGCGACCGGCAGCAGGTCCCGGATGCGGCCGGGGTCGCCGTGCAGCACGGTCAGGACGTCCCCGGTCCCGCTCAGGGCGCGGTCGAGCACGTCGAGGGCGACCTCGGTGGGCAGCGGGACCATCCCGGTGGCCGTCCGGGAGTGCTCGACCGTCTCCGGTCCGACCCGCATCCCGCCCTCGGCCCAGTACGGCCACGCGACCGCCAGGGTCCGGCCCGGCCGGTCCCCCCGCGCCGCCCGCCGGCGCGCGAACTCCTCCAGGTACGCGTTGGCGAACGCGTAGTCGGCCTGCCCCGGGTTGGCCAGGGACGCCGACACCGACGAGAACACCACGAAGCAGTCCAGGTCGTCGTCCTCGGTGGCGGCGTCCAGGTGGCGGACGCTGAGGGCCTTGGCCGCCACCACGGCCTCGATATCGGCGGCCCGCTTACCGGGGTAGAGCCCGTCGCGGTTGACGCCCGCGCAGTGGAAGACGCCGTCGATGCGGCCGTGGCGCTCCCGGACCGTGGCGAGGGCCCGCTCGACCTGGTCCGGGTCGGTGAGGTCGGCGGAGATCTCCGCGTTCCTGCTGACGGGGACGGCCCTGGCCCGGTGGCGGCGTTCCAGGTGCTCGGCGAGGAGGCGGCCGATCCCGCCCGTCCCGCCGGCGATGACGTACACGCCGCCCGTCCTGACCGGGACGGTCCCGACGCCCTCGGACGGCTCGGCCGGGAGCCAGCGGCGCACCAGGCGTTCGCCCCGCTCGTAGCGGATCTCGGGCTCGGCGGAGGCGTCCCGCAACGCATCGGCTTCGGAGGCGGCGGTGTCCAGGCGGATGCTGCGGCAGCGGATCAGCGGGGTCTCGGCGGTGATCGTCCTGGCCAGCGCGGCGACGGCCTCGTGGGCGGGGTCGTCGCCGGTGTGCGCGTACGTGAGGGTGACCGGACGCTCCGGTTTCGCGGCGAGGACGGCCTTCGCGGTCTCCCAGACGGCCAGGCACGGGTCGGCGGGCTCTCCTGGCGTGGCCCGGATCAGGAGGTGCCGGGAACCGTCGTACCGGGCGCCGGGGGTGATCTCGCGGTACTCGCCGGGGTCGTCACCGTCCTGCGGCAGCGGCACCCACACGTCGCGGAAGCACAGCGTCCCGCCCTGCTCCGGCGGTTCCGGGGGGACGTCGTAGGTGGCGGAGAGATGGGCGGCGAGGCTGTCGATGTCGCCGTACTCGAAGAGCAGCGTCGGGTAGAGCCGCCGCCCGACGATCTTCTCCAGCCGCTCACTGATGTCCACGAGGGTGACCGAGTCCAGGCCGAGGTCGTAGAAGCCGGTGCCGGTGGGCACCTCGCCGGGCGGGCGGCCGAGCGGCCCGGCGACGAGCTCGCGCAGGCGTCCGACCAGGTCGCCGGTGCCGTTGCGGCCGGTGGCGGGCGGCTGCGGCCGTCCGGGGTCGCCGAGCAGCCGCTCGATCAGCCGCGGGGACCTGATGCGCTTGCACGACAGCCCGCCGAACCCGGCGACGAAGTGTCCCCGCTCGTCGTAGAGGCCGAAGTCGTTGGTGATCACGTCGCCGGACGGCGCGATGCTCTCCGGCCGTGGCGCGTACACGTGGAAGGCGGCGCCGAGCCGCCGGGGCGCGCGGAACTCGGCGATGTAGACCGGGATGAACGGCTCCTGCCCGGACGCCTGGGTCTGGCCGAGCCCGGCGAGCGTGGCCGCGTCCAGGCGGGCGGGGTGCAGGTGGAAGCCCTCGTGGCCGGGGGCGGGCGAGTCCTGCCGCAGCTCGGCGAGCAGGTAGCCGTCGCCGTGGTGCAGCCGTCCCGCGCATTTCATCGGGTCGCCGTGGCTGATGTCCTCGGCCCTGGCACGGGCGTACAGGTCCTCCATGTCGCCCTGCCGCCGGGCGCCCCGGCGGAGGGCGTCCAGGTCGATCGGGCCGGGCTCGGGGCCGCTCGGCGTGCCCACCTTGCCGGTGAGGTTCCGCCGCCAGCCGGACAGCGGCGTCCCGTCCCTGCTCCAGCGGCTCTCCGCCCGCACGTCCTCGCCCTCGACGGTGACGCGGATCTCGCGGTCGGCCTCCGGCTTGGTGACGATCGCCTCGGTGAACAGCACCTCGCGCAGGACGATCTCGCCGGGGTCGCGCCCGGTCGCCATCAGCGTACGGAACACCAGATCGAGGAACGTCACCCCGGGCATCACGGAGACGTCGTGCACCCGGTGGTTCCGCATGATGAAGTCGGTGTGCTTCAGCGTGGTGTGACACTCGATCGCGGGCATGGAGTCAGCGCCTCCCCGTGGTGATGTTCAGGTCGAGCAGCGAACTGGCGTCGTCCGGCGGGCCGGGATCGGGGCTCCGGCCGGGGTCGCGGGCCGGAGCGGGCTCTCGGGCCGGGGCTGGATCGCGGTCCTGGGCGGGGGCGCGGTCCAGCCACAGCCGCCTGCGCCGGAAGACCGGCGCGGGGGCGGGCTCGCGTACCGGCCCCGCGCGCAGCCGGGGGTCCGGCTCGCTCAGCACGAGGTGCGCGTTGGTGCCGCCGAGCCCGAACGAGCTCACGCCCGCGACCCTCGGCGAGGGCCAGTCCCGCGGCTCGGTGGCGGGCTCGAAGGGCGAGGCGGCGAAGTCGAACCGCGGGTTGGGCCGCTCGCAGGACAGCGTCGGCGGGATCCGCCCGTGCTCGACGGCCAGCGCCGCCTTGATCAGCCCGGCGATCCCGGCCGCGCTGAGCGTGTGCCCGATGTTGGTCTTCACGCTGCCGATCGCGCACGTGCCCGGGTCGCCGCCGCCCTCGCCGAACACGCGCGTCAGGGCGCGCAGCTCGATGGGGTCGCCGATGAGCGTGCCGGTGCCGTGCGCCTCGATCAGTCCGATCTCCCTGGGCGTGCGGCCGGCCGCCGCCAGGGCCCGGCGGACCACGTCGGCCTGCGCCTCGGGGTTGGGCGTGGTGACGCCCATGGTGCGGCCGTCGTTGTTCACGGCGACCGCCTCGATGACCGCGTGCACCCGGTCGCCGTCGGCCAGCGCCGCGCGCAGCGGCTTGAGCAGGACGACCCCGCACCCCTCCCCCGGCACGAACCCGTCGGCGCGCTCGTCGAACGTGTGACACAGCCCGGTGGGCGACAGCGCCTTGGCCGCGCTGAGCTGGAGGTAGTCGTTCTCGTCCAGGAGCACCTCCACCCCGCCCGCCAGGGCGACCTCGGCCTCCCCGGCGAGCAGGCTCTGCGCGGCGAGCTGCACGCCGACCAGCGAGGACGAGCAGGCGCTGTCCACGACGAGGTTGGGACCGCGCAGGTCGAAGTGGTGGGCGACCCTGGCCGCGATGAAGTTCTGGTCGGAGGCCAGCCCGCCCGGCCGCACGCCGACCCGGCGCCCGTAGTCGGACATGCGGGCTCCCGCGTACACGCCGGCCCGGCGTCCGCGCAGTTCGGCGGGGTCGTAGCCGGCGTCGGCGAGGCAGGCCGCGCAGCACTCCAGGAACATGCGGATGGCCGGGTCGAGGGCGCGGGCCTCGTCCTCGCCCAGGTCGAAGTAGTCGTTGTCGAAGTCCTCGATGCCGTCGACGAAGCCGCCCCACTTGCTGATGCTGCGGCCGAGGGCGGGCTCGGGCGCGTACAGCTCGCGGTGGTCCCAGCGGGAGGCGGGCACCTCGCGCACGTCGCACCGGCCCTCGGCGAGGTTCCGCCAGAACGCGGCCACGTCGGGGGCGCCGGGGAACCGGCAGGCCATGCCGATGATCGCGATCCTGCGATCCTCGGAGGCTTCCGAGCGGACGGGCTCCGGCGCGATGTCCGGCGCGGCCTCCCCGGCCTTCGCGGTCTCCCCGGTCTCCCCGGTCTCCCCCGGGGCGGCCTTCTCGGGGACGCCCAGGCGGTCGCGGAGCTGCTCCAGTGTCGGATGGTCCAGCAGCAGCGACGGTTCCAGGCTCTCGCCGAGCCGTTCCTCGATGCGCTGCACCAGCTCGGCCAGCATCACCGACTCGACGCCGAGGTCCCCGAACTCCGCCGTCGGGTCCAGCGCGTCCACGGGGATGCCGATCGTCTCGGAGAACAGGACGGCCAGCCAGTCGGGCTCGCGCTCGCGCTCGGGCTCGGGCTCGGGGGCGGGGGCGCCGGGGGCGGGACGGCGAGCCGGCCGTCCGGGCAGCCTGATCAGCCCCGGGACGTCCACGGACGCGCCGGACGGCGGGCACGGCAGGACCGTCGCGCCGCGCGGCAGCCCGATCACCCGGTCCAGCACCCGCAGCCCCTCCCGGTCGCCGAGGGCCGCGAGACCGACCGCCTCCCCGACGTTCGGCCTGCCGCGCGCCCCGCCGGACTCCCGCCACTGCGGCCAGTCGACCGACCGGAACTCGGCCCGCCCGGACCGCCGCCTGACCCCGGTGCAGAGGTCGAGGAAGGCGTTGGCGGCGGCGTAGTCGGCCACCCCGGCGGCCAGCGCGGGCACGGCGGCGCAGACGGAGGAGAAGGTGACGAAGAAGGCCGGACGGTCCCCGGCGCACGCCTCGTCCAGCGCCTCCAGGAGGTCGGTCTTGGGGGCGAGCACGGCCCGCAGGTCGTCCTGGGACTTGTGGGCCAGCGACGGACGGCCCCGGCTGGAGCGTCCCGCGCAGTGGACGACGCCGCCGATCGGGCCCAGCTCGCGCCGCACGCCGTCCAGGAAGTCGGCCACCCCGGACGGCGGCCCGGTGTGCACGACCACCCGCGCGCCCATGCCTTCCAGGCCGAGGACGGTGGCGACGGCCTCCTCGCCGGAGCCGTCCCACTGGTCGCGCGGCGGCAGCGGCCGGACGCCGAGCAGGGCGAGCCGGCGCGCGCCGCGTCCGGCCAGGTGGCGGGCCACCAGCGCGCCCAGCCCCCTGGTGCCGCCGCTCACGACGTAGACGGCCTCGGGATCGAGGACCGGCTCCGCGTACGGGGCGGACAACTCCCGCAGATCCGGACGGAACCGTCCGCCGTCGCGGTAGCAGACCTCCCCGTACGGCTCCGCGGCCGCCCACTCGGCGCGGATCTGGGCGGCCGAGGGCCGGTCGCTGTCCAGCACCGTGGCCGTGACCGCCGGGTACTCGGCGGCCAGCATCCGTACGAACCCCGCCATCCGCGCCCCGGCCAGGCTCGGCGAGGCGCCGTCGAGGTCCAGCAGGCCACTGGTGACGTGCAGGATCCTGAGCGGGCGGCGCCGGGCCAGGGCGGCCCGCAGGACGGCGAGCCGGTCCAGCTCGTCGTCCGGGTTCGCCGCGCCGAGGTCGCACAGGTCGATCCAGCCGGTGAACTCCTCCGGGACCGGGTCACCCGCGCGGACGGGCACGACCTGGTCGCCGAGCGAGCGCGCCAGCTCCTCGGAGGCGTCGCCGAACAGGCACACCACGGTCCCGCCGCCCAAGGTGCCCGGGTCGCGGGCGGGCCGCTCGGACACCGCCCAGGTCCGCTCGAAGAGCGGCGTCTCGGACGCACCCGCTTCCGACCCGCCCAAGGCTGGCTCACCGGACGCGCGTTCGCCGGACGTGGGCTGGCCCGAGGCGGGTTCGAAGGGCCAGCACCGCATGCGGTCGAACGGGTACGACGGCAACCCCACCAGCCGCGCGCCCGCAGGCGGCGTCCAGTCCACGTGGCCGCCGTCCACCCAGTGCCGTCCCAGTTCCAGCAGGTCGCCGGGCCGCCCGGACGGCGGGGCACCCGGACGTACCCGGCCGCGCAGCACGTCGGCGGGCTCCGACCGGGCGAACCGCTCCAGCCGTCCGCACAGCTCCGCCACGTCCGGGACGACCAGCGCGAGCCGTTCGCGCAGCGGCTCCCGTCCGGTCTGGAGGGTGTGGGCGACGTCGGCGAGGCTCTCGGGCGTCGCGCGCAGGTGCCCGGCCAGCCGGGCGGCCATGGCGCGCAGCCGCTTCTCGTCGTGGGCCGACAGCACGATCAGCTGCGGTCCGGGGTCGGGGGTGCCGGTCCCGGCGGGCGGGGGCTCCTCGATCACGGCGTGCGCGATCGTCCCTCCGGCGCCGAACGAGCTGATGCCCGCCCGCCGGGGCGCGCCGCCGGGCCCCTCGGGCCAGTCGGCCGCCTCGCGCTGCACGCGGAAGGGGATCTCGTCCCAGGCGATGTCCGGGTTGAGCTCGTCGGCGTGCAGGGAGGGGACGAGCCGCCGGTGCCGGAGCTGGAGCACGATCTTGGTGAGCCCGGCGATCCCGGCGCCCGACTCGACGTGCCCGAGGTTGGACTTGACCGACCCGATCGGGATGCTCCCCGGCGCCGCGCCCGTCCGTCCGAACACCCGCATGAGGGCGTTGATCTCGATGGGGTCGCCGAGCGCGGTGCCCGCGCCGTGGCATTCCAGGTAGCCGATGCCGGCGGGGTCCACGCCCGCGTCGGCGAGCGCGCGGGCGACGAGCTCGCCCTCCTCGACCGGGCTCGGCACCACCCAGCCGTTCGTACGGCCGGAGTGCACGACTGCGGTGCCCCTGATCACGGCGTGGATCCGGTCGCCGTCCGCCTTCGCCCTGGCCAGCGGCTTGAGCAGGACGACCCCGGCGCCCTCGGCGGGCACGAAGCCGTCGCCGCCCGCGCCGAAGCTGTGGCAGCGCCGGTCCCCGGCGGTGAGCCGCATGCGGGCGTGCTGGACGAACTTGTTCGGGTGCAGGTTGAGGTTGACGCCGCCGGCGATCGCCAGCTCGCACTCCCCCTGGCGCAGCGACCGGACCGCGAGGTGCAGCGCGGCCAGCGACGACGAGCACATCGTGTCGACCGACATGCTGGGCCCCTTGAGGTCCAGGTGGTAGGAGACGCGGTTGGCCACGCCGCCGAGCGTCGCGCCGGTGTCCTGAGGCGTGCCGCGCAGGCTCTGCTCGACGCCGAAGAAGGGGTACTCGTTGTACATCACGCCCGCGTAGACGGCGACGTCGGAACCGTGCCGGTCGCGCAGGCGGGTGCGCGGGTAGCCCGCGTCCTCCAGGGCCTCCCAGGCGACCTCCAGGAAGACGCGCTCCTGGGGGTCCATGAGGGCCGCGTCGCGCGGGGTGATGCCGAACAGCAGCGGGTCGAAGTCGGTGACGCCGTCGAGGAAGCCGCCCCACATGAGGTCCACGGGCCAGCCGTCGCGGATCCGGTCGCCGGGGACGCCGGACAGCGAGTGCCGCCCGGCGGCCAGGTTCTCCCAGAACGCGGCCAGGTCGGGGGCGTCGGGGTAGCGGCCGGCGATCCCGATCACCGCGATCGCGCCGTCGTCAGCGGTGTCGGCGTTGTGGGCGGCCACCGGCTTCGCCGTTTCCGCCGGTTTCGCCGGTCCGGGCCGCTCAGGCTGCTCAGGCCGTTCTGGCTGTTCGGGCCGTTCGGGCCGTTCGGGCCGGGGCGGCGGCGGGGCGGGGGCTCTGGCCGACAGCGCGGCGGCGACCCCGGCCAGGTCCTTGTGCTCGAAGAAGAGGGTCCGCGACCGCTCGCCCAGGTCCCGTTCCAGCCGCGCGTTGAGCTCGACGATCTGGTACGACGTCAGCCCGTACTGCTCCAACGGCACCCGCGCCCCCAGCCGGTCGGCGTCGATGCCCGAGACCTCGGCGTAGACGCCCTTGAGGTACTCCTCCATGTCCCCCGTGTCGGCCCGGGACGCGTCCGGCTCCGCCCGCTCGATCCAGTACGCCTCGGCCTCGAACGGGTAGGAGGGCAGCGCCACCCGTCCGGGCGGCTGCGGCCAGAACCGTTCCCAGTCCACGTCCTGCCCGGCCACCCAGGCGGCGGCGGCCTCGGCCTCCGTACCGGCCGGACCGGCGCCTCCACCCGCGCGACCGGCGAGCACGGACGGATGCGCCCGGCCCGCCGCGAACGCCTCCAGCCCCTCCCGCAGCCCGGCCGCGTCACGGCAGACGACGGCGAGCCGGTGCGCGAGGGCGGAACGCCCGGTCTGGGTGGTGTAGGCGATCCGGCGCACGTCCCGCTCCCCGGCTGCGGCGGCCAGGCGACCGGCGGCGGTCACGAGCCGCTCCGGCGTCGCGGCCGAGACCAGGACGGCGTGCTCGCGGCCGTCGTCGGCCGCGCTGCCCCCGCTCTCGCCGGGAAGGGGCGCGCGGACGACGGCGTGGGCGTGCGTGCCGGTCGCCCCGAAGGCGTTGATCAGCGCCCGCCGCTCGCCGGTCCACGGCTGCGCCTGCTCGGGCACGCTGACCGCGTCGGTGGGAGGCTCGGCGAGCAGGGTGGGCGCCAGCCGTCCGTGCCGGAGCTGGAGCAGCACCTTGGCGAGCTGCGAGGCGCCGGACGCGGCTTCGAGGTGGCCGATGTTCGGCTTGAGCGTGCCCGCCGCGACGGGCTCGGGCCGCCCGCCGAAGACCTCGGCCAGCGCCTCCGCCTCCGCCGCGTCGGCCAGGGCGGCCCCGGCCGCCGCGCACTCGACGTAGGAGACGTCGCCGGACCCGGCGCCGGCCCGCTCCAGGGCGCGGCGCATGGACGCCGCCATGGCGTCCGCGCTCGGCGCGGTGAACCGCCCGGTACGTCCGGTGTGCGCGACCCAGGTGGCCTCGACCACGCCGTGGACGGCGTCCCCCGCCCGGACGGCGTCCGCGACGGGCCGCAGCAGGAAGGAGCCGACGCCCTCGCCCACCGTCCAGCCGGGCCGGTCGGCGTCGAAGGCGGCGGCACCGGCCTCCTCGGCCAGCAGGCCCAGCCCGGCCAGCAGCGCGGCGTGGTAGGGGTCGGCGAGCAGGTTGACGCCCGCGACCACGGCCGCGTCGCAGTCGCCCGTGCGGATGGCCTGGGCGGCCAGGTGCAGGGCGGTCAGCGTGGACGAGCACGACGTGTCCACGGCGATGCTCGGCCCGGTGAAGCCGAAGAAGTACGAGACGCGGTTGACCATGTCGGACGCGGTCGCCGAGACCACGGCCGGGCCGCCGGCGCGCCAGGCGGCGGCGCCCGCGTGCTGGTAGTCGTGCCACATCGAGCCGACGAAGACGCCCACCCTGGGGGCGGTCCGGTGCAGGGAGTCCGGGGTGTGGCCGGCCTGTTCCAGGCACTCCCGGACGCTGTGCAGCAGGAGCCGGAGCTGCGGGTCGAGCGTCGTGGCCTCCTTCGGCGAGATGTGGAAGAGCAGGCTGTCGAAGCGGTCGATGTGCTCCAGGTAGCCGCCGGGACGCTCGCCCCTCGGGTGGGGGCCCACGCTGCGGGTGCCTGTGCTGAGGTTGCGCCAGAAGCCGTCCAGGTCGTCGGCGCCGGGGAAGCGTCCGGCCATGCCGATCACGGCGAGAGCGGCCGCCGGCTCCGCCCGCCGCCCCGACTCGGCGCGAGGGGCCGGTTCCGTCGCCGGGGTGGCGAACACGGGGACGGCGTCGCCGGTCGCGTGCTCGGCGGGGCCGCCCAGGAACGCCTGGAGGAAGTGGTGGCCGTCGTCGAGGTCGAACTGGTCGCGGACGCGGTCGAAGGCGACCTCGCCGATGGGGCAGAGCCCGATGCCGCAGGCCGCCTGGCCGGTCATCAGGAGCTGGCCGAGGTAGCCCGCCTCCAGGGTCAGGTAGCGCGGGCTCTGGTCGCCGTACAGGGGTTCGATGCCCTTGGTCTGGCCGATGAGGTAGAGGCCGAAGCCGGCGCGGTCGTACAGGTCGCGGTTGTAGACGAAGTGCACCGTACGGTCGAGCTCGGGGTGGGCGTTCACCAGGTGGAGGGCGTGCTCGCTCGGGTTGTAGTAGTAGATCCCCTCGGCCACGCCGTCGATCGCGCCCCTGGTGACGTGCAGGTACGCCTGCACCGCGTACGTGTCCCCGGCCGACGGGTACAGGTGGCGCTCGCGGTCGCCGAGCCGCCGTTCGCGCAGCAGGCTGAGCAGCCGGCACAGCGACCGGTACGGCAGCGAGCCGGGCTCGAAGTCGCGCACGCTGGCACGCCGGGCGAAGTGCTCCTCGGGCACGTCGAGGCGGTCCAGGCGGATGAGGCTGGCGTCCGGCTCCAGCGGGCGCAGGTTCCACCGGGCCGCCTTGAACGCCTCCCGGTCCTCGGGCGAGAAGAAGTCCACCTCCCCCGGCCCCGCCGCCTCGGCCTCCGCCTCCGCCTCGGCCTCCACCGGCGCGGCCTTCTCCGGTTTCGCGGGCTTCTCGACGGGAGGGGCGGCGGGAGGGGCGGCGGGGCCGCCCACGACGGCGGCGATGCCGGTGACGGTCGGGTTCTCCAGGAGCAGCGCCACCGGCACGCGCCTGCCGTACCGCTTCCGCAGCGCCTTCGAGACCTGGACCATGGTGAAGGAGGTGACACCCTGATCCCAGAGGTCCTGGCCGGGATCGACCTCCTCGACCCCGATCAGCTCGGCGAACAGCTCGGCGATCTCCGTCACCGTCCGCCCCGCGACCTCGGGCTCGGGCTCGACCTCGGGCTCGGGCTCGGGCTCGGGCTCCGGCTCCGGTTCCGGTTCCGGGGCGCGTTCGGCGAGCGGCCACGGGAGCGCGTCCCGGTCCAGCTTGCCGTTGGAGGTGGCCGGGAACGTGCCGACGAACGCCACGTGGTTGGGCACCATGTACGCCGGCAACGTCCCGGCCGCGTGCGCCCGCAGCTCACCGACGTCCGGCTCCGCGCCCTCGGGCATCACGTACGCGACCAGCTTCCGCTCCCCCGAGCGGTCGTCGCGGGCCAGGACGACGACGTCCCGCACCCCCGGGTGCTGCCGCAGCCGGTGCTCGATCTCGCCCAGCTCCACCCGGAACCCGCGGATCTTCACCTGGTTGTCGGCCCGCCCGAGGAACGTGATGTTCCCGTCCGGCAGCAGCGCGGCCCGGTCGCCGGTCAGGTACATGCGCCCGCCCGCGAACGGGTCCGGCACGAACCGCTCGGCGGTCAGCTCGGGCTGGTTGCGGTAGCCGAGGCTCAGGCACCTGCCGCCGATGAACAGGTCGCCCTCCTCCCCTTCGGCGCAGGGCCGCCGGTCCTCGTCGAGGATGTAGTAGAGCGCGTCGTCGATCGGGCGGCCGTACGGGATGCTCCGCCACGACGGGTCGATCTCCCCCACCTCGAACCAGTTCGACCAGACGGTGGCCTCGGTGGCGCCGCCCAGGCTGACCATCCGCGCCCGCGGGAAGGTCGCGCGCACGGCGTCCGGCAGCGGCAGCGGCGTGTAGTCGCCGCTGAGGAAGACCAGCCGCAGGTCGCCGGTGCCCTCGTGGCCCCGCCGCTCGGCGAGCAGCGGGGCGAGCTGGTTGAGCGTCGTGGGCGCGGAGTTCCAGAACGTGATCGGCTCGTCGATGAGGACGTCCAGGAGCAGTTCGGGGTCGCGCTGCTGGGCCTCGTCGGCGATGTAGAGCGAGGCGCCCCGGCCGAGCAGGCCGAAGATGTCGAACACCGACAGGTCGAAGCCGAGCGAGGTGACGCAGAGCCCGACGTCGGAGGCGTCGAAGTCGAAGGTGCGGTAGCACCAGTCGAGCAGGTTGAGCAGCGGCCGGTGGCTGACCTCGACGCCCTTGGGCTTGCCGGTGCTGCCCGAGGTGAAGATCACGTACGCGAGGTCGTCCACGGTTCCGGCGGGGGGCGGGTCGCCGCGGTCGTCCCCGCCCGCGTACAGCTCGACGGCGCGTACGCCCTCGGGCACGGCCCAGCCGGACGTCTCCGCGCAGGTGAGCACGATCCCGGCGGCGGCGTCGTCCAGCATGACGGCGGCCCGTTCGTCGGGCAGGGACGGCTCCACGGGCAGGTAGGCGCCGCCCGCCTTGAGAATCCCGAGGACGGCGGCCACCATGTCCGGCCCGCGGCACAGGCGCACGCCGACCACCGTCCCCGGCCCCACGTCCAGCTCCTTCAGCCGCCAGGCGGCGGCGTTGGCGCGCCGGTTCAGCTCCCCGTACGTCATGGTGCCGCCGGCGTGCCGCAGCGCGACCGCGTCGGGCCGGGCGGCGGCCTGCCGCTCGAACAGCCGGTGGACGGGGCGCAGCCGGTCCTCGAAGGCCGCGAACAGCTCGGCGAGGTCGGGGAACTCCGGCTCCAGGGCGTCCCAGTGGTAGTGCAGCCGGTCGCCCTCCCTGATGACGATGCAGTCGAGCGCGACGTCCGGGGTGTAGGTCATCCAGGGGCCGGCCTCGACGCCGTCCGGCAGAGGGTGCTCGGTCAGGTCGAGGGTGCTGGTGTAGACGACGGGGAAGGCGTAGGCGCGGAGTCGGCGTTCCCTCATGACGTGGCCGCGCAGCGTGGCCAGGCCGGTCAGGGCGCCGTTCGCGGCGTCGGCGGCGATCCGGTCCGGGTAGGACTCCTCGTCGGTGACCCAGCTCAGTGCGGTGAACTCACCGGGCCGCAGCGGCTCCGACCCGGCGGTCCAGCGCACCACGGACACACTGAACGGGCCGGGGAAGCGTGCGCGCAGCGCGCCGGCCAGGGCGGCGAAGACGGTCTCGTCGGAGACCACGGCGACGCTGCCGCTCAGCCGGACGCGGCGCGCGGGCGTGGTGGCCACCTCGGGTCCGGGCGGCAGGTCACGGAACCGCTCGTCCCAGTAGCCGCCCCCCTGCGGATCCTCGACGGAGTCCGGGGCCGCGGAGGAGGGGCGCGGCTCGGCCGTGGGGTCGGCGTAGAGCCTGAACAGCTCGCGCAGCACGATGTGGATGCTGCGCCCGTCGAGCACGGTGAGGTCGACGGCCGCGTGCACCGTCTCGCCGCTGACCCGCAGCTCCCAGTGCGGCCAGCGGCCCAGCGGGAACGCCCGCCCGGCCATCTCCTCGGCCTCGACGCCGGGGGTCTCCGGGATGCTCCAGTTCTCCGGCGCGTGCGGCCTGACCCGCCGCGTCCCGTCGTGCGTGACCTCCGAGCGCAGCGCGTCGTGGGCGGCCACCAGGCGCAGCCAGGCCCGTGCGAGCCGGTCCCGGTCCAGGTCGCGGACGTGGAAGCTGTGGTGGACCTGGCAGCCGTCGTACGGGTGCGAGCCGCCCGCGCGGGCCACGTAGTACGCCTTCTGCAGCTCGTTGAGCGGCCGGACCTCCTCCTCGCCGGTGTCGGCGGCCAGGGCGCGCAGCGCGTTGGTGAAGCGGGCGAACAGGGTCTCCGGCTCGCCGGCGGTGAAGCAGCCGGGCACCAGGTCCCAGCGCACCCGCAGCTCGCCGTCGTGCTCCCACATCTGGTGGTCGAGCGCGACGCCGGAGGTCTGGCTGAGCGCGTACGACACCGGCGGCACGGACTCGTCGGGCCGGGCGTCCAGCAGGCTGGTGAAGACGACGGGCAGCGCGGTGCGCTCACGCAGCTCCCGCATGACGGTCACGCCGGGGACGCCCGCGTGCCCGAGGTCGCGCCACAACCGCCGGTGCACCTCGCGGACCGCCTCCTCCAGCGGCTCGCCGAGCGTGTTCTCGGCGACGAAGACGGCGGTGCCGGTGAACGGCCCGACGACCTCGTCCACCTCGCGCGGCAGCCAGGCCCGGCCGGTCGTGGTGACGGCCAGGGAGCAGTCCTGGCCCCTGCCGACCGTCTCGGCGAACAGGGTCAGCACCAGGGCGGTCGGCGAGACGTCCAGCTCGGCGGCCCTGGCGCGCAGGGCGCCCCACTGGGCGGCGGTCAGCGAGCCGGTCAGCGCGGAGCGCGGCGACCCGTCCGGGACGCCGGTGGCGGGGCCGGGCGGCAGGTCCGCCAGGCGTTCCCGCCAGTAGTCCAGGTCGTCCCGGTGGCGGGGGCCGCGCCGCTGGGCGTCCAGCGCCAGCAGGCAGTCGCGGACGGACAGGCCGCCGTCCGCCAGCCGGTGGCCGGGGTCGCGGTAGCAGCGCCACCAGTCGCGCAGCAGCACGTCGAGCCCGCGCCCGTCGGTCACGCTCGCGTCGATGCCGAAGTGCACGGTCCCGGGTGTGGTGACCTCGACGGCGAACGGCGGCCAGACGCCGGGCTCGTAGCGCCGGTGGGCGAGGCGTTCGCGGGCGCCGGGCCGGTCCACCGGCAGGTCCCAGGAGGGGGCCCGGTCCAGCACCCGCTGGGTGCCGTCGTCGCCCAGCTCCAGGCGCAGGGCGTCGTGGTGGTCCACGACGCGCTGCCAGGCCGCGCGCAGGCGTGCGGGGTCCACGCCGGGCACCTCGAACTCGCGGTAGACCTGGCAGCCGACCGGGTCGGGGGTGACGTCCTCGTCCGCGCCCATGACGTACGCCTGCTGCAGGGGCGTCAGGGGGAACGGCTCGTGCCGCTCGCCGGGGGCCGCGCCGACCGCCGGGCCCGCCGGGGCGGTGTCCTCTCGCGTCCCGGCCAGCTCGGCGATCCGCTCGGCCAGCTCGGCCGGCGTCCCGCAGTCACCCAGCCGCTCGACGGGGAGGTCCAGCGAGAACTCCCGCTGGATCTCGAACCACACCCGTACCGCGGAGATCGAGTCGAGTCCGCTGTCCTTCAGTGAAGCGTCGGGGGTCAGCTCCGCGCCGCCGGGCAGCACCTCGGCCAGCAGGCGGATGACCGTCTCCGTCACGCGCTCGTCGTGCTCCATGGGCCTCCTCCCTCACTGCGACGCTAGTGAGGACGGCGCGCGCTGCCTGCTCAAGACTGAGCAGGCAGCGCGAGGCGATCGGCCGTAGCTTCTGGGCCATGCCTGGTTCCTGGATAGCGGGCGGCGAGCCCAGAGCCGACGCCCGGATCAGACTGTTCTGCTTCGCGCACGCGGGAGGCGGGTCGGCGCTGTTCCGCAGATGGGACGAGCACCTGTCGCCGGACGTCGACGTCTGCCCGGTGGTGCTGCCGGGCCGCGAGTCGCGCCTGCGCGAGCGGCCCTACAACCGCATGGAGCAGCTCGTCGGGCCGCTGTCGGAGGCCATCGAGCCGTACACCGACCGGCCCTTCGCGCTGTTCGGGCACAGCATGGGCGCGGTCGTGGCCTGGGAGACGGCCCGCCGGTTCCCGCCCGCGGTGCTGTTCGTGTCCGGACGCCGCGCGCCGCAGCTCCCGACCCGCCGCCGCCGTTTCAGCGACCTGTCGGAGGAGGAACTGCTGACCGAGATGGGCAAGCTGAACGGCACGCCGTCGGAGGTGATGGACCAGCGCGGCCTGCTGGAGGTGTTCCTGCCGAGCCTGCGCGCCGACTTCGAGCTGAACGAGGCGTACACGCCCTTGCCCGGCCCGCGTCCGGACTGCCCGGTCTCTGCGCTGCTCGGCGACGCCGACCCCGAGGTCGACCCGGACGAGATCACCGCCTGGGGCGACGCCACGGGCGGCGGATTCACGCTGCGCGTGTTCGGCGGCGACCACTTCTACCTCAAGGGCCCGCGGCCCGAGGTGCTGGCGGCGGTGCAGGAGGACCTGAACCGCCACCTCCTCCGCGTCTGACAGCGTCTAACCGTCCTTGGACAGGTCGCGCAGCCGGGCCTCCAGCAGCCCGGCGGCGGCCTCCATCAGCCGGTCGGCGATGACGTCCACGTGCCTGGCCCGCCAGTCGGCCAGCTCCGTGCCGGCCACCCACCGGTTGAACGCGCCCATGGCGGGCCCGCAATGGACCTGGTAGTCCACCTGCCGTCCGGCCTCGCCGCGCAGCGCCAGCCTGATCGTGTGGACGAAGTACCAGCGGAAGACGAGCGCCATCCGGTGCCTGGGGTCGCGTTCGGCGCGGGCCAGCTCGCCCGGCCTGCGCGCGGCCAGGAACGCCCGCGTCTCCTCCCACACCTCCGCGAAGGAACGGCGGAAGAACTTGTCCTGGATCGTCCGCCTGGTGCGCTCGTCGATCTCCTCCAGCGAGCCGTATCGGCGGTAGAGCTGGTAGAGCTTGTTGGCGCGGGCCGGGAAGAGCGTGCCCTTCCTGGCCACCTGCACCTGCGCGCCCAGCTCGAACATGTCGCCGGCCGGGGCGTAGGCGGTGTCCTGCACGTCGAGCCCGGCGAGCAGGTCCTTGACGGCGTCGGACGTCCCCGCCTCAGGGGTGCACTGGTTGACGCTGCCGGTGACGATGAAGTCGGCGCCGAGCACGAACGCTGCGGCGGCCGCCTCCGGGGCGCCGATCCCGCCGGACGCGCCGACCCTGATGCGCCGGGCGTAGCCGTGCGCGGCCATCTCCTCGTCGCGCAGCCGCAGGATCGCGGGCATCAGCGCGTACGGCGAGCGCCCGTCGGTGTGCCCGGCGGAGTCGGCCTCGACGCAGACGTCCGCGCTGACCGGCAGCTCCGCGGCGACCTCCGCCTCGGCCGCGCTCAGCGCGCCCTCCCGGACGAGCCGGTCCAGGACGGCCTCCGGCGCGGGACGCATGAAGGCGGCGGCGACCTCGGGCCTGGAGACCTTGGCCACCACGTGCCGGACGGCGACCGGCCGCCCGGACGCGTCGCGGTGCGCGCCGCTGTAGCGGTACCGCACGAGGGGCGCGGTGACGTGCGGGAAGGCGGCGGCCTCGATGTGCCGCACGTCGCGGCGGAGCAGCAGGTCCACGGTCTCGCGCTCCAGGCCCTCCTCGTCGAGGCCGTGGAGCAGGTTCACGCCGTACGCGCCGTCCGGTCCGAGGGCGTCCTGGATGGTGTCGAGCGCCGCGGCGATCTCGTCCAGGGTGAGCCCGCCCGCGCCGAAGAAGCCCATCAGCCCGGCCCGGCCCATCCTGATCACCAGGTCGGCCGAGGCGATGCCCTTGAACATGGATCCGGCCAGGTAGGCGTGGCGGACGCGGTAGTCGGCGCGGAACTCGGCCGACCCGAGCGCGACCCCGGACTCCCGGACGGCGGGCGTCGCCGTCTCCCGGACCGCGGGCGTCGCCGTCTCCCGGACGGCGGGCGTCGCGGGCTTCTGGGCGGCGGGTTCCGCCGGGTGGCGCCGGGTGACCGTCCACAGCTTGGTGAGCACGTCGCCGGGGCCGATCTCCTCCAGCTCGTTCACGCCCTGGCCCATCAGGTAACGCAGGCCGTCCACCCACCGCACCGGGTTGCAGATCTGGCGGCGCAGCAGCTCGGCCGCCTCCGCCACCCGGTACGGGCGTCCGGTCACGTTGGAGATGACGGGAACCCGCGGCTCCTCGATGCGGACGCCGTCCAGCGCCTCGGCGAAGGCGGCGGCGGCCGGTTCCATGTAGCGCGAGTGCGAGGGGACGCTCACGCTCAGCGGCACCCACTTGCCGGGGACGCCGCGGCGCATCGCGTCCAGCTCGTCCTTGGGCCCGGCCAGGACGACCTGTTCGGGGGAGTTGTAGTTGGCGACGTCCACGCCGGTGCCCGCCAGCAGCTCCTCCAGCCGTTCGGGGTCGGCGCCGAGGACCGCCGCCATGGCGCCGCCGCCCGCCGCCGACATCACCTCGCCACGCCGCTTGACCAGGGCGAGCGCGGTCTCGAAGTCGAAGCAGCCGGCCGCGAACAGCGCCGCGTACTCGCCCAGGCTGTGCCCGGCCAGGTAGTCGGGCCGGCCGCCCTCCTCCTTCCGCGCGAGGTAGCTCAGGGCGTTGACCGTGAACAGGGCGGGCTGCACGTAACGGGTCTCACGCAGCCGCACCGGGTCGTCGCACAGCTCGGCGACGGAGTAGCCGAGGATCTCGTCGGCGCGGGCGCACAGGCCGGGGTACCGCTCCAGGACGCCCGCCCCCATGCCCCTGCGCTGCGACCCCTGCCCGGGGAATACCCACACGACGGACATCAGGCGCGTTCCTCTCTAGCGTTCCCAGGGAAATCTCTTCTCGGTCGCGTAGTCCACGAGCCTGCGGCGCACCTCGGGGCTGGACATGAGCCGGCCGAACTCCTTGACCGCCACCTGCTCGGTCTCGTCCGACAGGATCCACAGCTCGCGGAAGTAGCGCTTCATGTCCGTGACGATCGACCGGTCCAGCTTGGTCAGCCGGTACGCCAGCCGCCGCACGAGCGCCTCAGGGTCGTCCGACACCTCGTCCACCAGGTGGAAGGCGGCGGCCTCTGCGGCGCTGACCGGCTGGGTGCTCAGCGTCATCGCGTACGCCTTCTGGAAGCCCGTGCGCCGGATCAGGAACGGCAGCACGCAGCACGGCAGCAGCCCCCACAGCGCCTCGGGGAGGCTGAAGGTGCTGCGCTCGCTGGCGAAGACGAAGTCGCTGGCCGCGGCCAGGCCCACGCCGCCGCCGGCCACCCGGCCGTCCACCCGGGCGACCACGGTCACCGGCGTCTCGGTGAAGCGGCGCAGCAGCCCGTAGAACGCCCGGCCGCCGTCGGCGACGTCGGCGCCGGCCGCCTCCTCCAGGTCCATGCCGGTGCAGAAGACGCCGTCCCCGCCCTCCAGGAGCAGGATGCGGCAGCCGGGCGCGCGCTCGGCCTCGTCCAGGGCGGCGCCCAGCTCGTCGATGGCGCGGTCGTCGATCGTGCGACGGCGCAGTTCGTGCCGCAGGGTCGCCGAGGTCAGCTCCATCTGTACTCCCGGTGGAAGTCCGCGATGCGGTCCAGCACCAGCAGGCCGCGCCCGCCGAAGGCGTCCTCGTACAGGTCGCCGTACGGCTTGGGGTCCAGCACCGCGTCCCGCACGCCGAAGGCGCGGTCGGCGCTCAGCTCGGTCAGCGCGTCCAGCTCCTGGACGCCGATCTCGCGCCGGTCGTCCAGGGCCTCGGCGATGCCGCTGCGCCCCTGGGCCGGGATCACCCCGCTGAAGAACTCCGACGCGCAGCCCGACCCGTACGAGAACAGCCCCGCCCGCCTCGGCGCGTCGAACGCGCCGTGGTCGATGAGCGAGCACAACGCCAGGTAGAGCGCGGCCGAGTAGGTGTTGCCCACCCGCACGCCGTAGGCCAGGGACGGCGCGACCCGCGCCGTGAAGTCGGCCTCGATCTCGCCCGGTCCCATGCCCTTGAGCTTGCGCAGCAACATCCGGTGCGCGCCCCTCACCATCCCGGCGAACGGCGTGTGCAGCGCCAGGTAGTCGAAGGTGTCCACGATGTCGGCCCCGGCCACCCGCCGCCCGTAGGCCGCGAAGCACTCCTCGGCGCAGCGCATGTACGCCAGCAGCGACAGATCGGGGTCGACCGCGTCGGTGTCGTGGCGCGGCCGGGCCGTGTCCATCACCTCGAAGGTGTGGTAGCCGCTGGCGCCGGGGTCGAGCCGCAGCACCCGCGCGTCCTCGCCGACCAGCATCGCCACCGCCCCGGCGCCCTCGGAGGGCTCCCAGTAGGTGGACTTGGCCGTGCCGCTGGCCGCGTCCGTGGCGATGGCCAGCGCCTTCACCCCGGGGATCGGGCTCGCGCCGACGACGGCCGCCGCGCACTGCAACGCGGCCGTCCCGCCGTAGCAGGCGTGCTTGACCTCGAACGAGCGGCATGCCGGGTTCAGCCCGAGATGGTGGTGGATGTAGGTGCTGATCGGCTTGCCGAAGTCGAGCCCCGACTCGGTGCCGACGACCAGCAGCTCGATCCGGTCCCTCTCCTCCGGGGCGAGCGCGTCCAGCAGCGGGCGGGCGGCGTTGACCGCGTTGGTGACCGGGTCCTCGCAGGGCAGGTTGACCGAGCGCTGCTCCATCATCAGGTTGCCGAAGCGGTTCACGTCCAGGCCGCGCGCGTCGAACAGCGCGCGGACGTCGGTGTACGCCCTGCCGACGTACGCGTTGATCGCCTCGATCCCGAGAGCCATGGCTCAGGGCACCATCAGGACGTCGTGGATGCTGGTCGGCACGAACAGCCGGTCCCACTGCCCGCCGCCGTGCCGTTCGGGGACCCGTTCCACGTCGTAGACCTCCTTGCGCATGCCCTCGCTCCGGTCCACCTCCCGCACGGCCTGGTAGTCGTCCAGCTCGCGCAGGTGGATGAGGGCGTGCAGGCGGTCCTGCCGGCCCCACGTCTGCTCGTAGATGTAGGCGGTGGCGCGGCCTTCGAGGTCGGCGTTGACGTACCGGGACCAGTCGTAGAGGAACTGCCGTCCCTCCTCGCGCAGCTCGTAGCGCGCGTCGGCGGTGCGCAGCACGATCGCCCCCGCGGTCGCGGAGTTGAGCTGCTCCTTCTGCGTGGTCTGGTACGTCGCGGGCGGCACGAACGTGCCGGGCACGTCGTGCACGTCGTCGGTGAACCCGTGCTGCGGGCACATGACCGTCTCTTGCAGGCTGCCGTGGACGAACATCTTCTCCCAGTTGCCGCCGCCCTTCCCGGGCAGCCGGTCCTTGAGCGAGATCTGCTGGAACGCCTCGTCGTGGTCCACCATCTCGATGAGCTTGCTGTACTTCTCGGGGGACTTCATGTGCACGAACCAGTGCAGCCGCTCGCGTACGCCGAAGACCTCCTCGTAGCAGAAGGTGGTGGCGACGCCGGCCTGGGCGCGGTTCATGTAGTCGAGCAGGTCGACGCTGAAGTCGCGGCCCTCGCGGGCCATGCCGTACTCCAGCATCCCCACGCGGTGGATGATCAGGCCCGCGTTGCCCGAGTGCAGCAACCGGTCGGGGGGCAGGGTGGTCTGATACTGCGCCGGCTTCGTCATGCCCCGAATGTCGCCCAAGGGCGCGGGAACCTCCGCTCAATATTGAGCAGGGCCCCCGGGGAGCGCGGCGGACGGGCTCAATATTGAGCAGCAGGACGGGCCTCCGATCGGCCTAGCCTCTGCTGTGCCTGACATGCCTCTGGGAGCCCACGAACTGCTGGTCCTCATGCTGCAACTGGGCCTGCTCCTCGGCCTCGCCGTCCTGCTCGGGCGGCTGGCCGCGCGCCTGCGCCTGCCCGCCATCGTCGGCGAGCTGGCCGTGGGCGTGCTGCTCGGCCCGTCCCTGCTGAACCACCTGGCCCCCGCCCTGAAGTTCACCCAGCTCCACCTGCTGGACGCGGTGGGCCAGGTCGGCGTGCTGCTGCTGGTCGCCATCACCGGCATCCAGCTCGACTTCGGCCTGGTCCGGCGGCGCGGCGCGACGGCGGTCAAGGTGAGCGTCGCCGGTCTGGTCGTGCCGCTGGCGCTCGGCGTGGCCGCCGGTTACCTGCTGCCCGCCTCCCTCCTCGTGGAGGGCACCAGCGTCACCGTCTTCGCGCTGTTCCTGGGCGTGGCCACGTGCGTCAGCGCCATCCCCGTGATCGCCAAGACGCTGACGGACATGAAGCTGCTGCACCGCGACGTCGGCCAGCTCTGCCTGACCGCCGGGATGGTGGACGACGCGTTCGGCTGGTTCATGCTGTCGGTCGTCTCGGCCATGGCGACCACCGGCGTGCGCACCGGCCAGATCGTGTTGTCGCTGGTCTACCTGGCCGCGCTCGTGCCGTTCGCGTACTGGGTCGGCCGGCCGCTGGTGCGCCGGGCGATGCGGGCCGCCACCCGGTCGGCCGAGCCGGGCCCGGCCGCGGCCGTCGCCGTGGTGCTGGTGCTGCTGGCCGCCGCCGGCACGCACGCGCTCGGCCTGGAGGCCATCCTGGGCGCGTTCGTCTGCGGCGCCCTCATCGGGCGTTCCGGGCACGCCGACGCCGCCTGGCTCGCTCCGCTGCGGACGATCGTCCTCAGCGTGCTCGCGCCCCTGTTCTTCGCGACGGCCGGGCTGCGCATGGACCTCACGCTCCTGGCCGGGCCCGACGTCCTGGCGGCGTCCGGGGTCGTGCTGGGCGTGGCGATCGTCGGCAAGTTCCTGGGCGCGTACCTGGGGGCGCTGCTGAGCCGGATGAACGCCTGGGAGGCGTTCGCGCTGGGGGCCGGTATGAACGCGCGCGGGGTCATCGAGGTCATCGTGGCGATGGTCGGCCTGCGCATCGGCATCATCGACACGGCGATGTACACGATCGTGATCGTCGTCGCGATCGTCACCTCGCTCATGGCCCCGCCGATCCTGCGCGTCGCGATGAGACGCGTCGAGCTCACCGCCGAGGAACGCCTCCGCCGGGCCGAGCACGACCAGCTCGTCGAGCCCGGACGGCGCGGCTGACCCTACCGGGGGACGACGATCGCCGTGGCCAGCAGCCCCGGGGCGGCCGTCCAGCGGCCCGCGAACTCGGCCATGGGCGCGTCCGGCGGCAGCAGCCTGGCGCGGAAGCGGCCGTCGAGGGTGAAGGTCAGGGAGCCCTCGTCGAACCCCAGCCACTCGCCGGTCAGCGGGAACCACGCCTTGTAGACCGACTCCTTGGCGCTGAACAGCAGCCGGTCCCAGCGGGTGTCCGGCCTGAGGGCGCCGAGCTCGCGCACCATCGCGGCCTCCTCGGGCCGGGCGACCAGGCGGAAGACGCCTTCGGGCAGGGGTTCGTGCGGTTCGGCGTCGATCCCGATGCTGCGCACGTCCCACGCGCCGGCCACCGCCGCCGCGCGGAACCCCGCGCAGTGCGTCATGCTGCCCACCGCGCCCGCCGGCCAGCGCGGCGCGCCACGCCGGCCGGGGACGATGGGCGCGGGCGGGATGCCCAGGGCCGCCAGCGCCTCGCGGGCGCAGTGGCGTACGGTGGCGAACTCGCGCCGCCGTCCGGCGACCGCCTTCCTGACCGCCGCGCGCTCCTCGGGGAAGAGCGGCACATCGGGCGGGTCGCCGTACGCGGTGGAGACGGCGACGTTGTCCGGGACGAGCGTCTCGATCATCGACCGGCCTCCCGTCTGCTCCTTCCCCGTCTACCCACGACCCGCCGATCACGCCTCCCCGCCGCTACGGCCGTCCGGCGTGCGGTACGGGCACCCGGACCGCCTGCACCCGGCCGGTCCGGCCGGGGTCCTTCATGGCCGCCTCCATGCCGGGCCAGACGGCCGACAGCACGTGGAGCGTGCGGCCGTCGTCGCCGCCGAGCATGCAGGCGAAGCAGCCCCGGTCGGCCTCGACGACCTGGACGACCTCGCCGCCCTCGCGGACGCGTACGCACCGCTGGTTGGGCACGTCGGCGTACCAGAGCGCGCCCTCGGCGTCGAGGCAGACACCGTCGGGGACGCCGTCGCCGCAGTCGGCCCAGACCCGGCGGCCCGACAGACCGCCGTCCCCGGCGATGTCGAAGGCGGTCAGCCTGTTGGCGTGCGACTCGGCGACGATCAGCGTGGCGCCGTCGGCGGTGACGGCCATGCCGTTGCCCCACGCCAGGTCCCGGGCCACCTCGGCGGCCCGGCCGTCCGGGGTGACCAGGACGACGTTGCCGCCGTTGACGTAGGCGTTGCCCCGGCCGTCCACGACGATCTCGTTGAACACCTCGCCGAACGCGGTGAGGTCGGCGTGCCGGACGAGCGCGCCGTCGTGCTCCCGCCGCAGCACCAGCCGCTCCTGGCCGGACACGACCAGCGCCCGGCCGTCGGGCAGCCAGTCGAGGCTGTACGGGATCCAGGTCGGCACCTCGAACTCGACCCGGCTCCCGCCGTCCCGGCCGACGGTGACGACCTGGCCCGTGCCCCAGTTGGCGAACCAGAGGCGGCCGTCGTGCCAGCGCGGCGACTCGGGCAGCCCCAGCCCGGTGAGCAGTGTTTCCATGGTGGCTCCTCTCTTCACCGGTTACACGAAGAGCCCCGCCGGAGATCGACAGCCGGGGCCGCCCGTGCTACCCCTCGTCGCCGAGCGGTTCGAGGACGAAGACGGGGATCTGGCGCTCGGTCCTGCGCTGGTAGTCGGCGTAGTCGGGGTAGGCGGCCACGGCCCGCCGCCACCAGCCGGCCTTCTCCTCCCCCGACACCTCGCGCGCCCGGTAGAGGCCGGTTTCCGTGCCGTCCTGGAGCTCGACGACCGGCTCGGCGAGCACGCTGGCGTACCACTGGGGGTTGACCGGCGCGCCGCCCAGGGACGCGACCGCCGCGTAGCGCCCCTCGTGCTCGACCCGCATCACCGGTGTCCTGCGCAGCTTGCCGGTCTTGGCGCCCCGGTAGCTCATCAGCACGACGGGCAGGTCCTTGATGGTGACGCCGTCGGTCGTGCCGGTGCGCATGATCTGCTCGACGTGCTCGCGGACCCACTCCGACGCGCTGGGCTCGTACTCGCCGGCCGGCGCCCGCACGGCCCGCCGCGCCCCCTCCGAGCCGTGCCGCCGGCCGGGACGCTTGTCCACGTTGTCGGTCAGGGTGGCGATGAGGGCGGGCAGCCCGGCCACCGTCTCCGCCGGCAGGCCCGCCACGGTCTCCTCGGCCAGGTCGACCCAGAGCCGCTTGACCTGCTCGGCCAGCGCCCTGCCGCTGTCGGTGAGCTCGACCACGCTGGCCCGCTTGTCGGACGGCGCCGGGCTGCGGCGGATGTGGCCGGACGCCTCCAGCTTGCGCGTCATGAGCGTCACGCTGGGCGGCTCGCATCCCAGGGCCTCACTGAGCTGCGCCTGGATCCGCGGCCCGGTACGGGCGAGTTCGAGCAGCAGCGCCTCCTGCCCGGGGTGCAGGCCGAGCGGGGTCAGCAGCGTGGCGGCCCTGGCCCGGTGGCGCAGGCTCAGCAGGCGGATCGCCTGGTTGATGGCGTCGGCTCGCGCGAAGTCCATGATCGCTCCTTGACGAAAATTAGTTATCTGCATAATAGTTATCCGCGTAATCGAATCCTACACGGCATCCGGGCGCCACGCGTGGCACCTCGCGAAGAGCCCCCGATGCGGCGCCTCCCCGGCGCGCACACAAGGACGGAAGAACTCATGACGAGCATCGGCACCGCGCCCCCGCGGGCCACACCCCGGACCATCCCCGCCTGGCTGATCCTGGCGCTGGCCTGCGCGGGCCAGTTCATGGTCATCCTGGACGCCTCCATCGTCAACGTCGCCCTCCCCGCCGTCCGCGCGGAGCTCGGCTTCACCCCCACCGGGCTCGCCTGGGTGGTGAACGGCTACCTGCTCGCCTTCGCCGGCTTCATGCTGCTGGGCGGCCGGGCCGCCGACCTGTTCGGCCCGCGCCGGACGCTGGTCACCGGGCTGGCGCTGTTCTCCGCCGCCAGCCTGGCCGCCGGCCTGGCGGGCGCGGCGGAGGTCCTGGTCGCGGCCCGCGTCGCGCAGGGCGCCGGAGCCGCCATGATGGCCCCGGCCACGCTGGCCGTGATCAACACCTACTTCACCGAGCCGGGCGCGCGCGCCAAGGCGTTCGGCGCCTGGTCCTCCGCGGGCGGCGTCGGCGGGATGATCGGCGCGGTGGCCGGCGGCGCCATCACCACCGGCCTGTCGTGGCGCTGGGTCTTCCTGATCAACGTGCCGGTCGGCGCGCTGCTGATCGCCGCCGCCCTGACCGCCCTGACCGCTCTGGCCGGCGTGCGGACCGCGCGGCGCGAGCCGCTCGACCTGACCGGCGCGGTCACCGGAACCGCCGGCCTGGCGGCGCTGATCTACGGGGTCATGCAGAGCGCCGACCACGCCTGGTCGTCCGGGCGGGTCGTTGTGCCCGTGCTCGCGGGGCTGCTGCTGCTCGCCGTGTTCGCCGTGGTCGAGGCGCGCTTCGCCGACCGGCCGATGTTGCCCCTGCGGCTGCTCGGGATCCGGGGGGTGGCCGTCGGGAACGGCATGCTGCTGCTGTTCGGCGGGGTCACCATCGCGATGTGGTACTTCACGTCCCTGTTCCTGCAGAACGTCCTGGGCTTCAGCGCGTTGCCGGCGGGGCTCGGGCAGACTCCGGCGGCGGTGACGTTCATGCTGGTCGCCCGGGGGGCCGCCGCGCTGCTGCCACGGGCCGGGGCGCGTCTCCTGGTGCTCGGCGGCGGCGCGTTCTTCGTGGCCGGGTTCGGCTGGCTCTCCCTGGCCCAGGCGGACGGCGGCTACCTCACCGGCGTCCTCGGGCCCACGCTGCTCGTCGCGGCCGGCATCGGGCTGACCTTCCCCACCCTGATGGCCGCGGCGACCGCCGACGCTCCGGAGGGGGAGGCGGGCGTCGTCGGCGGCCTGGCCAACACCACGAGCCAGGTGGGGTCGTCGATCGGGCTGGCGGTCCTCGCGACGGCCGCGGGCGCCGTGGGCGCCGCGGGCTCCCCCGCCGCCCTGGCCGACGGCTACGGCCTGGTCTTCCGCATCGCGGCGGGACTCGGCCTGGCCCTCGCGGCGGGCGCCTTCCTCCTGCCCCGCCGCAAATAACCCACCCACCCCCTTCTCCGAGGAGACAGCCATGTCCACCACCTTCCATCCGATCGCCGTGGGCGGCACGAAGCTGGCCAACCGGGTCGTCATGGCCCCGATGACCCGCAGCCGCGCCCGTGACGGACTGGTGACCGGCCTGACGGCCCGGTACTACGCCCAGCGCGCCTCCGCCGGGCTGATCGTCACGGAGGGCGTGCAGCCGTCGGTGATCGGCCAGGGCTACCCGTTCACGCCGGGCCTGCACGACACCGCGCAGGTCGCCGCCTGGCGCGAGGTCACCGGCGCGGTGCACGCGGCGGGCGGGAAGATCTTCGCCCAGCTCCTGCACACCGGCCGCATCGGCCACCCGGTCCTGCTGCCCGAGGGGCTGGTCCCGGTGGCGCCGTCGCCGGTGGCCGCGCGCGGACAGCTCTTCACCCCCGACGGCGTCAAGGACTTCGTCACCCCGCGCGAGCTGACGGAACCCGAGATCGAACAGACCGTCGCCGACTTCGCCGGCGCCGCCCGCAACGCCGTCGAGGCGGGCTTCGACGGCGTGGAGGTGCACGGCGCCAACGGCTACCTGATCCACCAGTTCCTCGCCCCCGGCACCAACCGGCGCACCGACGGCTGGGGCGGCTCGGTGCCGGGACACGCCCGGTTCGCCGTGGAGGTCGTCTCCGCCGTGGCCGGCGCGATCGGCGGCGACCGTACCGGGCTGCGCATCTCCCCCGGGATGCCGAACAACGACATGCGCGAACCCGACCCGGGGCCCGTCTACGAGGAGTTGCTGCGGCGGACGTCCGGGCTGGGGCTGGCGTACCTGCACATCATGGAGGCGGGCGACCGGGAGCTGACGCGCGCCCTGCGGCGGCGCTTCCCCGGCCCGCTCATCCTCAACCCGCACACCGGCGACCGCCCGACCGGCCCCGAGGACCTCGCGCTGATCGACGACGGGACCGCGGACCTGATCGCCTTCGGACGGCTCTTCCTCGCCAACCCCGACCTGCCCCGGCGCCTGGCGACCGGCGCGCCGCTCAACACCCCGGACCCCGCCACCTTCTACGGCGGCGCCGCCGAGGGCTACACCGACTACCCGCCCCTGCCCGCCTGACCAGTGCGGGGGGGTGCGGGCGTGGCGAATCGTCCCGGAAGGACGCCATTTGATCTTCAAGGGCGCGATCGCGGGCGTAGATCATTTAGGTCCGAATATCGGTCGGATCTGAAGTGACCGTAATGCGAAGAAGGCCGCCGCTGACGGCGACGGTCAGGGCGATCGGCGCCTACGTCCTGGTCAGCCCGCTCCCGCCGCCTGGACAAGTGCGAGCAGAACACCACCCCTCCCCGAACAGAATTCAGGACCGGCGCATTTCATAAAGAATTCGGAAGAAGAATTTCTCGGCCCATTCGGGATGGGTGAATTCCGCCCTGCCCGCCCCCGCCGCCGCACAATTCCCGGAGCTGCGGAAATCATATTGTGCGCGTAATTCAGCTGCCGCAATTCGGCGGCCGGGGGGAATGGAACGATCCATATGCGAGGCGGCGCCTCAGATGCCAGCATCGTCGGACGACCCGAAAGGTGGAGCCCATGACCGAGCCCGCGATCCGCCCGAACGAGACGACGGTTCCGTTGCTGCCCTGCGCGTCCGTCGAGAAGACCCTGGAGTTCTACGAGGCGCTGGGGTTCACCGTCACCCACCGGCAGACCCGGCCCTATGTCTATCTGGCGCTGCGCTGGAGCGGGTTCGACCTGCATTTCGGTCCCGCGCCGAAGGAGTTCGACCCGGCCAGGGGGGAGTCCGGGGCGTGCCTGGTCCTGGTCGACGCCGTGGCGCCGTACCACGCCGCGTTCGTCGCGGGCATGCGCCGGGTCTACGGCAAGGCGCCGAGCTCGGGCCTGCCGCGGATCACGCGCTACCGGCCGGGCGCGTCCAGGTTCACGCTGACGGACCCGTCCGGGAACTCGATCATGTTCATCCGGCGGGACGAGCCGGCCGAGCTGGAGTACGGCGGCTCCGCGAAGCTGACGGGCCTGGCCAAGGCGCTCGACAACGCCCGGATCCTGCGCGAGTTCAAGAACGACGACCTTCAGGCGTACCGGGCACTCAAGTCGGCCGTGCGCAGGCACGGCGCGCAGGCTCCCGCGGCCGAGCGGGCCATCGCCCTGTGCCACCTCCTCGACCTGGCCGCGGCGCTCGGCGAGCCCGCCGAACCGTGGCTGACCGACCTGCGCGGCACGGAGCTCACCCCCGCCGACAGGCGGCGCGTCGAGTCGGAGCTCGGCCACCTGACCGGCCTGCGCGAATGGCTGGGCCCGAGCTGAGGACCGGGGTCAGGAGGCGGGCGTGTTGTGCATGATCTTGACCATGCGGACCTTGCCGTTGGGTTCCGGGGTGATCACGTCCACCGTGCGCGCGGTCACCTCGAAGTCCGTGGCGACGGCGGCGACGGCGTCCCGGATCCGCCCGGCCAGGTCGGCGGGGGCCGACGGCGAGGGCACCAGCAGGATCTCCACCGCGCCCGGCCGGTACTGGAGGACCTGCACGCCGCGCACGCCCTCCGTCGGCATCACGGCCGGGTTGGTGAGGAAGTTGGCGTGCACCGTACGTCCGTCGGCGGCCACGACGCGATCCTCGGTCCGGCCCTGGATCCGCCGGATGATCGGGGTGTGGAACGCGCGGCACGGGCAGTCGTCCGGCTCGATGAGCACGCGGTCGCCGAGCCGGTAGCGGATCAGCGGCATCGCCTCGGCGTGCAGCCGGGTCACCACGATCTCGCCCTCGCCGTCGGCCGGCGACACGCTGCCGTCGTCGTGCAGCACCTCCACCACCACGTCGGCCGAGCGCAGGTGCATGGCGCCCTCGGGGCAGGTGCGGCCGATCGTGTACGCCTCCACCGAGGCGTACACCTCGTGGCCGCGCGCCCCGAAGTAGCCCAGCACGTGCTCGCGCGCCTCGGGGGTCAGCGTCTCCCCGGCGAAGATGACGGTGTGCACGCCGCGGTAGGCGACCTTCCTGCGGAGCAGCTCGTCCACGAGGGTGACGATGCAGCCGGGGAAGCCCCACAGGAACGTCGGCCGCCCGCGCAGGAACGCCTCGACCTGCTCGTCCAGGCTGCGGCTGGTGTTGACGTGCGTGGTACGGGCCAGGCCGAGCCGCTGCAGCCGGTGCGGCCGGAACTCGCCCACCCGGAAGTAGCCGATCCGGTCCCACGGACGCAGGCCCGAGGCCAGCAGGTCCTGGAGGTAGGTGGCGCGCAGGTAGCCGAGGTCGCCCTCGGAGTAGAAGGGACGGATGGGCACGCCGGAGGACCCGCTGGTGGGCGCCTCGCGGGTGTTCTCGGGGGTGAACCCGGTGGCCATCAGCTCGGCGGGCGGCAGGTCGCGCAGCGTCGCGCGGTCCAGCATCGGCAGGGCGCCCAGGTCGGCGGCGGTGGACAGCGCGGCCACGGCGTCGGCCGGGAGCACGCGGCGGTAGTACGGCACGTTCGCGTGCGCGTGGCGGACGAGCCCGGTCAGCAGCCGGTCCTGCACGACCCGCACCCGGGCCGGGTCCAGCCGGTCCCGCGAGCGCGCCAGGTACAGGTTCCGCAGCACCGGCACCACCGGGATCGTGCTGGGCAAGCCCTTCATGAGGTCTCCTTCTTCAGCGTGGCCAGCATGACGCCGCCCTTGACCACCTCGCCCGCGCAGTACACCAGCAGCGCGCCGAACGCCGCCGCGGCGGGCACCAGGAACCATCCGGCGGCGGCGACCACCGCGAACTGCAGGCACGCGGCCACCGCCGCCAGCCGCCGTCCCCGGTCGTCGGTGTTCTCCACCAGCAGGAACGCGGGCAGCACGGCCGCCGTCAGCGCCGCCTCGGCCAGCAGCGCCGCACCGGTCGCCACCATGCCTTGATGGCCGCCCGCCAGCACCACCCCGAGCACGACCACCGCCACGGCCCCGGCCGGCACGGCGGGCGCGAGGATGCGCCGCGCCATCCGCCGGGCGCCGGCCTCGCCCGTGCCCTCGATCCAGACCGCCACCCGCGGCTGGAGGATCCGCAGCAGGTACGACACGCCCATGACGACCACGGACAACGCCACCGACCACACGTAGAAGACGCTGGTCTTGTGCGCGTCGTCCAGGTGCGCGAAGTACGCGAACGTCACCGAGGTGGCCGCGACGCTGGTCACCTCGCCGACGCTGAGCAGCGCCGCCGCGCGCACCGCGGGCCGGTGGGCGCCCTTGTCCGGCTTGGCGGCGCGTCCGCGCAGCAGCCCGGCCGCCAGCACGATGTTGAGCACGACCAGCACACCGACGTGCAGGGCCAGCAGCGCGTTGGCGCGCATGCCCGTCCAGGCCACCAGCCCCACGCCGGACGCCTGCGCGACGGCGAGCGTCAGGTACGCCAGCACGTCGATCCGCGCCCGGCCGCGCAGCCGGTTCAGCGCCGCCATGACCGCGCAGCAGCCCAGCCCGCAGGCGTAGGCCGCGGCGGCGGCGTACCGGGCGGGCGCGCCGCCGGGGTCGGCCGCCGCCAGGGCCAGCCACACCGGCACGGCCAGCGCGAACGGGGTGGCCGCCAGCAGCATGAACAGCGGCCGCAGCCCCTGCCCGCCGCGCCGCGGCACCAGCGCGAGCGCCGCCTTCTCGATGCCGCTGGACGTCAGCGCCAGCAACCAGCCGGACACGCCGTTGGCGGTGGCGTACAGGGCGAACTCTTCGGCGCCCCAGAGGCCGAGCAGCACCAGGTTCGCGGTCCACAGGGCCGCGCGGAACGCGCCGCGCCCGGCGAACAGGGCCGCGGTCACCGCCACCAGACGCGGCGGCGGCCTGCGGCGCAGGCTCACGGTCACGGTCCGGCCTGGGCCGACTCGACGAACCTGCCCTTGCCGCCGGGGGTGAGCGTGACCCGTTCCGCCCGCTCGAAGCGCACCTCGACCGGGCCGCCCACCTGCCGCGACAGCCCGCTCCGGTAGGCCGCGGCCACCTCGTCGAAGTCCCGGCCCGCCTCGGGGACCAGGTGGACGGTGACGTTCCCGTCGGCGTCCTGGCGGACCATGCTCTCGGCCACGCCCGGCGTCCACATGGCCAGCGACAGGAACGTGGCCGTGTAGACGCGGTGTCCGCCGGGGAAGGTGATGAAGTCGTCGGACCGGCCGCCGGTCACCCTCATGCGCCTGAACCGGTTGCCGCACCCGCACTCCCCCGGCACGATCATGCCGCGGTCGCCCAGGCGGTAGCGGATCAGCGGCATCGCGCGTTCCCTGAAGTGGCTCACCACGACCGCGCCGTCCACGCCGTCGGGCACGGGCGCGCCGGTGTCGTCCACGATCTCCAGCCGGACGCGGTCCTCGTCCACGTGCATCGCGCCCCGGTCGCACTGGGTGGAGACGGTCAGCACCTCGTACGCCGAGTACTCGTCGTACACCGGGACGCCGAAGCCGTTGGCCAGCAGCTCGCGCACCTCGTCGGTGAGCAGTTCGGAGTCGGTCATGACCATGCGCAGCGTGCGCCGCAGCCGGGCCACGTCGGCGGGGGAGGCGGCGCGCAGCAGCCCGCGCAGCACCACCGGGTAGCCCATGATCAGGTGCGGGCGCACCTTCAGCACGTCGGCCAGGATCTTCGCGTCGCCCTGCCCGGCGCCGATGACCGTGCGCGGGAACAGGCCGATCCGCTGGAACCAGCGCAGCGGACGCGGGAACGGCTTGATGTGCGCGATCCGCCACCACGGCCGGTAGCCCGACAGCAGGAAGCGGCGGAAGATCGTCGCGCCGTGGTAGCCGTAGGCGGCCACGTCGTGCCGGACCTCCAGGACGCGGCCCGTGGTCCCGCTGGTACGGTCCAGCCGGTAGTCCTTCGTGCCCAGGCCGGGCGTGTGGAAGCGGGACAGGTCGCCGTCCAGCACGGTGGTCTTGTCCAGGATCGGCAGCCTGGCCAGGTCGGCCAGGCTGTCCAGGGGCACGTCGTAGCGCGGGTCGGCGTAGTGCGGCACGTGCGCGCGGGCGAAGGCCAGCAGGTCGCGCAGGCCGTCGAGGGTGAGCCGGTCGGTCTCGGCGCGCGGGCGGCGGATGGCGCGGAAGGCGTCCACGACGTGCCGCACCTCCCGCACGGCGACGCCCAGTCCGTGACTCACAGGCCGTCCCCGATCTCGAAGCGGAGCAGCCCGGTGGCCTCGCGCAGCACGCCGGCCAGGGCGTCCGGGCCGGGGGCGGCGGCGGTCAGGTAGCCGAGCTTGGCGCCCGCGCGGGTGTAGCGCTCGACGTGGTCGCCGGGGGCGGCGGCCAGCACCAGGTCGACGACGCCGGGCAGCTCCCTGACCCGGTCCTCGCCGTGCACCCGGACCAGCTTCCCGTCGCGTCCGGCGCCGAGGACGCGGACCGCGCCGTACCTGGTCGCCGCCGGCGTCAGGCACGGCGTCTCGCCCATGGCCGACAGCACGTACTGCTCGACCACGTCCACGCCGTGGACCAGGCCCAGCAGCTCGGCCAGGCCGTTGCCGCCCAGGCGGGCGCCCATCTCGACGAGTACGACCTCGCCCGTCCCGGTCACCAGCACGTCGGCGCTGAGCGGTCCCTCGCGCAGCCCGGTCTCGGCGCAGACCGCGTCGAGCATCGGGCGCACGGCGTCGGTGACATGGGCCGGGCCCGGCATGGTGTGCTGGACGGTGATGAACAGCGGCGGCGGGGTCAGCTCCCGTTCGGCCAGCCCGATCAGCGCCACCTTCCCGCCGATCACGAACGCCTCGGCCGTGTAGTGGGCGCCCTCCAGGAACTCCTCGGCCACGATCCGCCCGGACAGCGACCACTCCCTGGCCAGCCGTACGGCCTCGGGCAGCTCGTCCGGCGCGGCGCACAGCGACACGCCGCGGCTGCCGGAGGAGTCCACCGGCTTGACCATGAGCGGGAACCCCAGGCCGGGGGCGTCCCGCAGCACTTCCTCCTCGGTGCCGCTCACGTGACGGGGGCCGGGCAGGCCGAGCCGGGCGCACATGGCGCGGAACCAGCCCTTGTCGACCGAGCCGCGCACCGCGCCCTCCGACAGCCCGCACGGCAGGCCGAGCCGGGCGGCCAGGGCGAGTTGCGAGGGCAGGTTGACGTCGCTGGCCGGGGAGACCACGCCGGCCAGGTCGGCGCGCTCGGCCAGGGCCCGCGCGACCCGCGGCACGTCGCGGGTGCTGAGGTCGAGGAACTCGTCTGCGTGCGCGACGCCGGGGGCGTCGGCCCGCATGTCCACGCAGATCGTGCGCACGCCGAGGCGGGCCGCGGCGCGGATGGTGCTGATGGCGCCGTCCGCGCCGCCGAGGACCGCGATGGTGCGGCGGGCGCCGGTCACGTGAGCCTCCCGGCGAGCAGGTCAGCGGAATCGACCGGCACGTTGGCCTCCCGTACGAGGAACAGCGGCGGACGGGCCTGACCGCGAGAGATGTGCAGAAGTGTGCGGGCCATCATGGCCAGTCCGAACAGGGCGGCGGCCAGCGCCAGCCCGAACAGCGCCGCGCTGCCGGTGAGCCCGGCCAGCAGCGCCACGGGCAGGCCGACCAGCCCCGCCCACACCGCGGCCGCGATGGGCCGCGTCGAGAAGCCGAAGAACAGGTCCAGGGAGTGCCTGGCCAGCCCGCGCACGGTCACCTTGGACGAGCCGTGCACCCGCGGCCGGTGCGCGGTCGGCACGGTCGTCCAGGCGCGCGTCAGGCGCGGCAGCGTGGCCAGGAAGTACGGCGTGCCGAGCCGCAGGTCCACGATCCGGCGCGCGATGTCCGTACGGACCAGCCGGAACGTCGTGGCGCGCGGCGGGATCTCGATGCCCAGCAGCCGCCGTGCCAGCCAGTCGTGCACGATCGAGGCGGTCCGCCGCGGCCAGGGGTCCTTGCGGTCCACCCGGATGCCGAACACCGCGTCGTACCCGTCGGCGGCCCGCTCGATGAGCCGCTTGGCCTCGGCCGGCGGGAACTGCAGGTCGGCGTCCAGGTGCAGCACCCAGGGGTTGCGGGCGTACCGATATCCGGCCGAGAACGCGGCCTCAACGCCGAAATTCCTGGACAACGATATGAACGACACCCGATTGTCACTCTCGGCGATCACACGAATGCGCCCGAGCGTGTCATCCGTACTGCCGTCGTCGACGAAGAGTATTTCGAGATCGCCCTGGTCACCCAGCGCGTCGGCGATTTCGCGATAGGTGTCAGGGATGTTGTCGGCCTCGTTCAGGCACGGAACGACCACGGTGAGTGCCAGGCCGTCCGGCGGAACTGGAAGCGGATGTTCATTCATGGAACGGTCTTCACCACGTGCATCAACCCCGGTTCACCCCGCGACGGGGCCCGGGCATTCCCGCCCGGCTACGACCCCGGTTGCGGAATATATCCGCACGTGTCAGAAAAAAGCTAGGTATTGATTTCTTTCCGGACGGTTTGTTAGGAAGATCTCCGACGCGGGGCCGCTGGGTCATGCGCATTGTCAGGGGGCATTCATGTTTGTGCTCGGCATCAGCCAGGTCCACGACTCGGCGGCGGCCCTGGTGGCCGACGGGACGATCGTGGCCTTCGCCGAGGAGGAGCGTTTCACCAGGGTCAAGCACGACGGCCGCTTTCCCGCGCAGGCCGTGCGCTACTGCCTGGAGGAGGCCGGCATCACGCTGGCCGACGTGGACCACGTCGCCTACTACTGGCAGGCGCCACGTGAGACGCTGCACGCGGCCGGTCACTTCCTCCGGCACCTGCCCCACACGCTGGCCGTCTTCCGCAACGACGCCGGCGACTACGGCGACAAGGCCAGCGGACTGCTGGAGACGCTCTCCGACCAGAAGGGCCAGGCCCACCCGGACGACTACAACGTGGGCGGCGCGCTGCTGCTGCACCTGCGGCGCGGCTTCACCCTGGAGACGATCCTGCGCGAGTCGCAGAACTTCCGGGGCAGGACGAAGTTCAAGGTCCACCTGATGGACCACCACCGCGCCCACGCCGCCAGCGCCTTCTTCATCTCGCCGTACCAGGAGTCGGCGATCATCACCTGGGACGGCATCGGCAGCGACGGCACCTCCACCTACCTCGGGCTGGGCAAGGGCGGCCGGATCCACGACATCCGGCGCATCAAGTTCCCGCACTCGCTGGGCGCCATGTACGCCGGCGTCACCGGCTACCTCGGCTTCAACCCCACCCGGGACGAGGGCAAGGTCATGGGCCTGGCCGCGTACGGCACCGACCGGTACGTGGACGACTTCGCCGACCTGGTCCGCCTGGGCGCCGACGGCCACTTCGAGCTGGACCTGAGCTGGTTCCGGCACCACGCCACCGGCAAGCACCAGATGTCGCGCAAGTTCCTGGAGCGCTTCGGCCCGGCCAGGCCGCGCGAGCGCGCCACCCCCTCCCAGCACTACGCCGACGTCGCGTACGCGCTGCAGGCCACGCTGGAGCGCACCGGCCTGCACGTCGCGCGCTGGCTCCAGGCCAAGACCGGCCAGACCCGCCTGGTCACCGCCGGCGGCGTCGCGCTGAACAGCGTCATGAACGGCCGCATCCTGCTGGAGACGCCGTTCGAGGACTTCTTCGCCCAGCCCGCCGCCGCCGACGACGGCTCGGCGCTGGGTTCGGCGCTGCTGCTGGGCGTGGAGAAGTACGGCATGCGCCGCCCCCGCGACCAGGAGTACATCTTCCTCGGCCCGCAGTTCACCGAGGAGGAGATGGAGCGGGCGCTCCAGGACGCCGGCCTGAAGTACCGGCGCACCGAGGACATCAACGACACGACGGCGCACGCGCTGGCCGACGGAAAGATCGTCGGCTGGTTCCAGGGCCGCATGGAGTGCGGGCCGCGCGCGCTCGGCAACCGCTCGATCCTGGCCGACCCGCGCCGCGCCGACGCCAAGGACCGGCTCAACGAGAAGGTCAAGCACCGCGAGCCGTTCCGCCCCTTCGCGCCCTCCTGCCTGGCCGAACGCTCCGGCGAGTACTTCGCCAGCGGCTACCCCTCGCCCGTCATGCTGCTCGTGTTCGACGTGCTGGAGCACCAGCGGGACAAGGTGCCGGCGATCACGCACGAGGACGGCACCGCCCGCGTCCAGACGGTCACGGCGGCCGACAACCCGCGCTACCACGCGATGATCTCGCGCTTCGCGGAGCTGACCGGCGTGCCCATGGTGGTCAACACCTCGTTCAACGACAACGAGGAGCCCATCGTGTGCACCCCGGAGGACGCCGTGCGCTGCTACCTCAAGACCGACATGGACGCCCTGTCGCTGGGACCGTTCTTCACGGAGAAGGACGTTCGTTGAGGCGCTGGTTGTGGCTGGCGCCCGCCGTGCTGGGCGCCGGGGCGGCGACACTGATCATGGTGATCCTGCCGCCGGACCGTACTCTGGACAACCCGTTCGAGGTCCTGTGGAAGGTCAGCCCGCTGGTGTTCGCGGTGCTGGCCGTGGCCGGGTTCCCCCGGCGTCCCGGGCTGGGCATGACGCTGATGTGCGTGCTGGTCGTCGGCTACATGGGCGTGCTCGACACGGTCAACGTGCTGCACATCTTCTCCTACGCCGAGTCCGCCGACCAGAAGGCCGCCTTCCCCGAGCTCTACCAGTTCATGATCTTCATGAACTCGTTCACCGTGCTGGCCGCGCTGTTCGCCTACCGGCTGGGCGGCGCGCGCTGGGACCGGGTGCTGAAGGTCGGGATCGCCAGTGTCCTGATCGTGATCTCCGGGCTGAACGACCTGTCGATGTGGCTGCTGGGCGACTGGCCTGAGGGCCGGCCCGCGACGCTGACGTGGGCCTCGCACATCGCGGTGTTCGTCGGCGGGCCGCCGAGCGTCGCCGTGGCGGTGGCCTTCTTCCTCGTCCACCTCGTCCTGGCCGGGGTCGTGCTGGCGCTGCCCGTGCGGCGCTGGCTCGACCGGCTGCTCCCGGCCGCCGCATGAACGCCGACTTAGTCGTCGTCGGCTCCGGCCTGTTCGGGCTGACCGTGGCCGAGCGGTGCGCGAGCGAGCTGGGGCTGCGCGTGCTGGTGCTGGAGCGCAGGGATCACGTCGGCGGCAACTCCTACAGCGAGCCGGAGCCGCAGACCGGCATCGAGGTCCACCGGTACGGGTCGCACCTGTTCCACACGTCCAACGCCCGCGTGTGGGACTACGTCCAGCGGTTCACGTCGTTCACGCCGTACGAGCACCGGGTCTACTCGGTGCACAAGGGGCAGGTCTACCCGATGCCCATCAACCTGGGCACGATCTGCGCCTTCTTCGGCCGCCACCTCAGCCCGGACGAGGCCCGCGACCTGGTCGCCCGGCAGGCCGCCGAGGTCACCAGCGCCGGCAACCTGGAGGAGAAGGCGATCTCGCTGATCGGCCGGCCGCTGTACGAGGCGTTCATCCGGGGCTACACCGCCAAGCAGTGGCAGACGGCCCCGGCCGAGCTGCCCGCCGAGATCATCGGCCGGCTGCCGGTCCGGTACACCTTCGACGGGCGCTACTTCGACGACCTCTACCAGGGGCTGCCCACCGACGGCTACGCCGCCTGGCTGGAGCGCATGGCCGACCATCCCAACATCGAGATCCGGCTCGGCGCCGACTTCTTCGACCTGCGGGAGAGCCTGGCCGGCGCGGTGCCCGTGGTCTACACCGGGCCCCTGGACCGCTACTTCGGCTACGCCGAGGGCGAGCTGGGCTGGCGCACGCTCGACTTCGAGACGTCCGTCCTGCCGACCGGCGACTTCCAGGGCACCTCGGTGATCAACTACGCCGACGAGGACCTGCCGTGGACGCGCGTCCACGAGTTCCGCCACCTGCATCCCGAACGCACCTGGTACCCGACGGACGCCACCGTCATCATGCGCGAGTACTCCCGCTTCGCCGGGCGTGCCGACGAGCCGTACTACCCGATCAACACCCCGCAGGACCGCGCCCGGCTGCGCCGCTACCGGGACCTGACCAAGGGCGAGCGGGACGTCTGGTTCGGCGGACGCCTGGGCACCTACCAGTACCTCGACATGCACATGGCCATCGCCGCCGCCCTCACCCTGTACGAGAACCGCCTGCGCCCCCGCTTCGCCGCCCGCGTCCCCGAGTAGACCGGGCCCGGCGGACGGTTGTGCCGGAACGGGGGGCGGTCCACACTTCTGGCATGCAGGTACTCGTGCGCCTCGACGGCGAGACGCCGGCCGCCCCCGCCCTCTCCTCCCTGGAGCGCCAGCTCCGCGGCGACAGCGCCTTCCGCGGCGTGGAGATCCGGGCCCTGTCCGGGCCGCCCGAGCCCGGCGCGATGAACGGGACCGTCGACGCCCTCATGGTCGCGGTCTCGGCCGCGTCCGGAGGGCTGGGCGTCTCGATCGTCCAGGCGCTGGCCGGCTGGCTCAGGACGCGGCGCCACAGTTTCACCGTCAAGGTCAGCCACGGCGAGCGCACGCTGGAGCTCTCCGTGGAGGCGGCCAAGGACCCGGCCAAGGTGATGGAGGTGGCCCGGCTGCTGGCCGAGATGCTGGAGCCGCCCGCCTCATGAGCGCCTGGCCCGACCCGGCCGGGTGCCGGGCCGTCCTCGTCGGCACGACGACGTACACCGACCAGGTCATGTGGCCCGCCCTGCCGGCCGTGCGGGCCAACGTCACGGACCTGGCCGAGGTCCTCACCGGCCCGCGTTCGTGGGGGCTGCGGCGTGACCACTGCGCGCAGCTCATCGACCCGGCCGGCTCCGACCACGTCCTCGACCTCATCCACGACGCGGCGACCGAGGCCGCCGACACCGTCCTCATCTACTACTCCGGCCACGGCGAGAAGACCGAGAACGACCTGCTGCTGCCCATCGCCACCACCCGGCCCGACCGGCTGCGGATCGGCGGCGTGCGGTTCTCGGTCATCCGGGAGATCATCCGCGAGCGCCGCGCGCCCCGCGCCGTGGTCGTGCTCGACTGCTGCTACAGCGGCATGGCGCACGGGATGGGCGGCCCGGCCCTGCGCGGGCTGATCGACACGACCAGCGCGTACGTCCTGACGTCCTCGGCCAGGGACACCCTGTCGCTCGCGCCGCCCGGAGAACGCCACACCGCCTTCACCGGTGAGCTGCTCAAGATCCTCCAGGACGGCATCCCCGCCGGGCCCGCCGACCTGTCCATCGGGGACGTCACCCGCGCGCTGCGCTACCGGCTGCTCGACCGGCGGCTGCCGCTGCCCGAGTACAGCCAGGCCGGCGCGGCGGACGAGCTGCCGCTGGTGCGGAACAGACCGGAGCCGGCACGGACGCGGTCCCGCCCCCGGCCCGCCCCCGCCCCGCCGCCGGGGATCCGCCTGGCCGGGGCCGCGCGCCGGACGGGCCGGGCCGTCGGCATCTCCTTCGGCGCGACCAACTCCGTGATCACCGTCGTCCACGGCGGCGAGACCACGGTCGTCCCCAGCTCCGAGGGCTCGCCCGCCACGCCGTCCGTGGTGGCCTTCGGGAAGAACGGCCAGATCATGGTCGGCGAGACCGCCAAGCGGCAGGCCGTCGTCAACGCGGAACGCACGGTCCGGTCTGTCGTCCTGGAGATGGGCACCGGCTGGTCGGTGCGGATCGAGGGCTCGACGTACTCGGCGCCGCAGATCGGCGCGCTCGTGCTGGGCAAGCTGAAGCAGGACGCCGAGGCGTACCTGGGCGAGCAGGTCACCGACGCGGTGCTCACCGTCCCGGCCTACTACGACGACGCCCAGCGCCAGGCCGTCACCGAGGCCGGCACGCTGGCGGGCCTCGACGTGCTGCGCCTCGTCAACGAGCCGACCGCCGCGGTGCTGGCGTACGGGCTCGACGAGGACGAGGGCCGGTCGATCCTGGTCTTCGACCTCGGCGGGCGCACCTACGACGTGTCCGTGCTGCACGTCGGGGAGGGTTACGTCGAGGTGCTGGCCACCCACGGCGACACCCGGCTCGGCGGCGAGGACTGGGACCAGCGGATCGTGGACGAGCTGGTCAGACGGTTCAGGGAGGCGCACGGCGTCGACCTGACCGGCGACAGGACGGCGGTCCAGCGGCTGCGCGAGGCGGCGGAGAGGGTGAAGGTCGAGCTGACCGGCGCGCGGGAGGCGCACATCGACCTGCCCTACCTCGCCACGGTCCGGCAGGCCCCGCGCCACCTGGACACGACGCTGACCCGGCAGGAGTTCCAGAGCCTGACCGCCGACCTGCTCGTCCGGCTCAGGGGGCCGTTCCGGGGAGCGCTCCAGGACTCCGGGCTCAAGGTGTCCGACCTCGCGCACGTGGTGCTGGCCGGCGGCGCGAGCCTGATGCCGGCCGTGACGGCGCTGGTGGCGGAGATGTCCGGCGGCAAGGCGCCCCTCACGCGCCTCGGCCCGGCGGAGGCCGCCTCGATCGGCGCGGCGCGGCAGGCGAGCGTGCTCAAGGCCGACCTGACGCCGGTGACGCTCGGCCTCCGGGGCAAGGGCGGCGTCCTGCGCAGGGTCATCGAGCGCGACAGCCCGGTCCCCGTCGAGCGGACGGTCACCTTCACCACGACCGCCGACGACCAGTCGTCGCTGCGGGTCGAGGTCTACGAGGGCGAGCAGGAGACGGCCGCGCTCAACGCGGTGCTGGGGACGTACATGGTGGGCGGCATCCCCGCCGCCCGGCGCGGGGAGCCGCGGATCGAGGTCACGTTCGGCGTGGACGCCGGCCTGACGTTCACCGTCACGGCACGGGAAGCGGCGAGCGGCGTCTTTCTTCCGGTGACCCGCCACCCCGCCTGACCGGGCCGCCCCTGGGTGGGCCGGCCCGGTCCCCGGTTGTTCAGGGGGTGGCCTGCCAGGAGGTGCGGACGAGGGCGCGTTCGGTGGCGGCCAGGTGGGCGGCCGCCGCGAGCCAGGCCCGCGCGTACCCGTCCGGTCCGGCCTCGGTCAGCCTGCCGAAGACGTCCCGTTCGCGACGGTCGGCCTCGTCGGCGAGCGCGACGGCCAGGTCGGCGGCCGTACGGAATCCGGCGCCGCGCAGGGACGCGGCCTGCCGGCGGGCGTCGCCGCCGCGCGCGGACTCGGCGACCGCCCTGCGTCCGCCGGAGACGGCCAGCTCGATCAGCCGGCGTACCCGCCAGAGCGGCGCGCCTTCCAGCGGGTCCATCTCGCCGTACGCGTCCCGGCCGGGCGGCGGGCAGGCGTCGGCGGGCGGGAGGTGCGAGCCCTGGATGCGGTCGTAGCCGAGGTCGGCCCGGCCCTGCCACTCGGGGGGCAGCCTCAGCGTCGCCTCCCTACCCGCGACCGGCCCCACGGCGAGCGGGACCAGCGTCGCCGCCCGGCCGGGCTCGACCCTGGCCACCACCCGTACCCGCAGGCCGGGCCGCGAGGCGAGCCGCCGCAGGTTCTCGACGTGCGCGAGGTCGGGGTGGCGGCTCGCCGGAACCAGCCGGACCACCGGCCCCTCTCCCACGTCCGCCGCTCGCGCCGCTTCCGCCCGGTCTTCGGGCAGGAGCTGGCGGGCCAGGACGTGGTCGCCCGCGGCGCCGACGATCACCAGGTCGCAGCCGACCGGCTCCCGTACCTGCTCGGCCGACTCCTCCTCGCTCCACGCCCCCGCCGACAACCGCTCCCCCGCCGCCTCGGCCAGCGGCCGGGTGAACAGCGCGCCGAGCGGCCCGTCCGTCCAGGCCAGGCCGTTGACCGGGGTGGCCCGTACGCCCTTGCCCGCGCCGAGGCGGCCGTCCGGGGAGACGGTGGCCCCGGCGATCAGCAGGCCGCCGCGGGCCAGTTGCGCGTGGCTCATCATGGCCGCCCCGATGGCGACGGTCGCGGTGGCCGCGCCGCGGGCACGGGCGGGGCCGCCGGGCCTGACGTCGGCGACCGAGAACCAGCGTCCGTCGTCGGTGACGAGGTGGGTGACAACCCCGCCGTAACCGGTGCTGCTGATCACGGGCTCGCGGAAGACGCCGTACACCTTCAGGCCGCCGTTCGGACGGTAGCCGCGCCGTACGGTCCCCACCAGCGCCGGGTCGGGATCGGACGCGGCCAGCCGGCCCACGGTGAGCAGCAGCTCCCGGAGGGCGGACACCAGGTCGGCGAGGCGGTGGCCGTCGTACCGGGCACGGGCCGCGCGCAGCCCGCGAACCACCCGCAGCGTGGCGGCCTCGGCCTTGGGCAGCCCGGCCAGGCGGGCGGTGTGGGCGGCTCTGAGCAGCTCCGCCTGCGGCACCGCGCCCGCGCCGGGCACACCGGCCGACAACACGGCGGCCGCCGCCCGCCACAACCCCACAGCCGCCGCCACCTGTGCCGGCCCCGGCACCACCCCGGCCGAGCCGGTTGCCTGGCCGGATTCCGCGGGGGGCGTGTCCGCGGGGGCGTCGGTGGGTGCACGCGTCAGGTGCGCGTCCGCGGGGGCCGGCGGTGTGGCCGCCTCGCCGTCCGGGGGTGGGGTGTCGGCCGGGTCGGCCAGGGGGCAGGCGGTGAGGAGGGCGGCGCGGTGGAGGCAGCGGGGCGCGAGGAGGCAGGAGCATCGTGCCTGCCCCTCCTCCGCGATCACCCCGGACGGCCCTGGGGACAGCGTGATCACCGCGTCCTCACCGCACGCGACCACCACGTCGACGCCGTCGGCCACCCGGTCGAGGGCGGCGTACTGGTCGACGGCCGCGTCCAGTTTCTTGCGCAACCTGCTGGTCAGGCCGTCGACGGCGGCGGCCACCACGTGCGGCGCGGCGGGCGGGAGCGTTGCAGAGCTGTTCACCGGACTTCTCCCCGGAGGCGGTCGCCCACCCAGCGGGCGAGGGCGAGCGGGCTGAGCGCGGCGACGGGCATGCCGGCCGCGACGAGCTGCTGGGCGATGGGCAGCGAGTATCGGGGCACGCCCTGGTCGTCGAGCGCCGCGCACCCCAGCAGGTGGACCCCGGACCCGGCCAGCGAGCGCACCTCCGCGAGCAGGCCGCCCACGGGATGGCCCTCCTCGAAGTCGCTGACGACGACCACGAGCGTACGGCTCGGCACGGTGACCAGCGTCCGGGCGTGCGCGAGGCCGGCGGCGATGTGCGTACCGCCGCCGACCCGCACTTCGAGCAGCAGGGACAGCGGGTCGTCCACCCGGTCGGTCAGGTCGATCACCTGCGTGGAGAACGTCAGGAAGTGCGTCGAGAGCGTCGGCACGCCCGCGAGGACGGCGGCGGTCAGCGCCGACCACACGACCGAGGCCTCCATCGACCCCGACACGTCGACCACGAGGATCAGCCGCCAGTCGGCCTCCTTCCTGGCCCGCGTGCTGAACACCGGCCGTTCGGGCACCACCACGAGCCGTCCGTCGTCGAGGCGGCGGGTGTGGGCCAGGTTGGCGCGCAGCGTGCGCGGCAGGTCGAGCCGGCCGCCGGGCCTTCTGGTCGGGCGCGGGTTGGCCAGGCCGGTCAGCGCGGGTCGCAACCGGGTCGCCAGCTCGCGGGTGAGCTCGGCGACCAGGCGCCGGACGAGCGGCCTGAGCTTGGCGACCTGCTGCTCGGGCAGCCCGCCGGCCAGGGACAGCACCGAGGTCAGCAGCTCCACGGACGGCCGCACGGCGGCCGGGTCCAGCTCGGCGAGCACGTCGTGCCGTCCGGCGTCGGCGGCCCTGGCCAGCACCTCCTCGCGTACGTCGCCGCCGAACAGGGACTCCAGCTCCTCGGCCCACTCGCGGGCCGTGGGGAACGGGGCCCCCTGTCCGCCGGCGTCGCCCTGCTCGAAGTCGTCGGCGCCCTCGCCGCGTCCGGCGCCGTAGAGCTCGTCCAGGGCGCGGGCGTACGGGCGGGCGCCGGCGGGCAGCCGTTCGTGCTCCCGGCCGAGCAGCAACCGCCACCGGTCGGCCGCGCCGATCCGCAGCCCGCCTCCCGGACTGCGTACGGACACCGGAGCCGCAGGCTCCGGAAGCGGCGAAGTCCCCGGCTCGCCCTCGCCACCCGGTTGCCGGGACGGGCCGTCCTCGCCGGATGGCCGGAGTGGGTCGTTCTGCGGGGCCGGGAGGCCGAGGGCGTTCAGGGCGGGTCGGCCGAGGGCGTTCAGGGCCGTGAGGCCGGCCAGGTCTGCGGCGGTCCAGGCGGCCAGCAGGTCGGGCGGCGCGCCCAGCACGAGGTCCGGCCGGTCACCGAGCCGCTCGGACACCGCCGCCAGCAGCCGGCCGCGCGCCGCCGGCGCCAGCGTGTCGAACCCTCCACGCAGGGCGGGCAGCCGGTCGAGGAACTCCTTGTCCGGCAGCTCGTCCACCCGGTCCATCAGCGGGTCGAGCGCGGCGGGCGCCGCCTGGAGCAGCGGTCCGGCGGCCGTGAGCACGCCGGTCAGCAGCAGGCTGAGCCGGCGGCGGCCGTCCGGGGTCGTGGCGGCGTCGATCCAGCCGGCGGCCCGCGCGCCCAGCAGGCCCGGACCGTCCAGGTCGAGGAGCACCCGGGCGGCCAGCGCGGCCCCCTGGACGAGCGGCGCCCCGGTACGCGCGAGCGCACCCAGCGCGTCGTCCATCCGCAGGCCCAGCCGGTCCTCGCCGGCCCGCGTGGCGAGCGCGACCAGCGCCACCGCGTCCTCGGGCCGGTCGCTGCCCGCGAGGCCGGGCAGGGACCGGACCGCGGCCTCCAGCAGCGTGACCGCCAGCTCGCCCGCCTGCTCGCGACCCTCCGGCGTGGTGCCGGGAAGGTGCTCGCGGCGCAGCGCCTCCAGCAGGTCGAGGGCGTCGAGCAGCTCGGAGAGGGTGGCCGTGGCGGGCAGCGTGCCGGCGGCGTCGGCCAGCCGCTGCTCGACCAGCTCCGGCAGGTCGCAGCGGGCGGCGGCGCGCAACCCGTCCAGGAGGGTGCGGCAGGTGGGCCCGCCGTCCGCGGACTCGCGCCGGTACGTCTCCCGGAGCGTGCCCGCCGCCGCCTGGGCCGCGGTCACGCCCCGGACGCCGGCCAGGTCCAGCAGCGCCGGGACGGCGGGCGTCCAGGCCAGACGCCACTTGGTGCTCAGCGCGGTGCCGTCGCCGGTGCCCGCGACCTGGATCGGCTCGCCGTAGCCGACGCCGCACACGTGCAGCCGGCGCAGCAGCACCTCACGGCGCGCGTCCAGCTCCGAGCGGAGCGGGTCCAGGCGTACCTCGCGCGGGTCGGGGTCGTCCGGGCAGGGCAGTCGGAGCGCGGCGAGCTCCTCCTCGACCGCGGGGCCGAGGCCGGAGCGCGGCGTGCCGGGCGCGGTGCGGCCCCGGGCCGTCCCGACGAACACCACGTCGAGCGCCTTGGCGAGCGCGCGTCCGCGTCCCAGGGGTTCGCCCTGGCCGAGGACGGTCGTGACCGCCTCCAGCAGCTCGCCGCGGCCGGGGGCGGGCAGGCCGCGCAGGCGGGCGAGGTCGCACGCCAGGCGCAGCGTCTCGACGGCCTCGCCGGTGCCCGCCGTGTGCCCGGCGGCCCGCAGCTCCCTGCACAGGTCGGTGATCGCGCGGGCGGCGCCGTCCCTGACCCGGTCCGGTACGCCGTCCGCCTCGAACACCGCCTGCTGCCAGCGCGGATCCCGGATCCCGGCCGGATACCCGGATCGGGAGTCGAGCAGGTCGAACGCGTACGGGACAAACGAGGTGACCGCCTCGAAAGCGACGCCCCCGGAGGAGACCGCCGCTTCGTCGGGGGTGAGCAGGGCGGGGGCGTGGAAGGCGCCGATCACTGCGGCGACCCGGCGTCCGCCGGACGCGGCGGCGGCCACGACGCGCCGCATGTGCGCCTCCCGCGCCAGGTCCCTGGCCTGGACGCCGTCGCCCGCCGCCGCGTCGCGCCGCAACGCCCAGCCGACGCCGAGGGCGGCCCGGCGTACGGCCTCCGGCTCGCAGCCCGGCGCCAGGACCTCCACGGCCCGGTCCCACATGTCGTCCCCCGCCCGCCCGGTGCCCGCCGCCGCCAGCGCGTCGGCGAACCTGGGGACGCCGGTCAGGCGGGCACCCTCGGCAACCTCCCCCTCAGGGACGACGCCCTCAGAGACCTCGGCGTCGGGGACGGGGGCGTCGGGGGGCGCCTGCCAGCCCGGGTCCGACAGTGGGAGGTCGCAGCACAGCACCTCCACGCCGCGTTTGACCGCCCACCGGATCGCCACCAGCTCCGGCGAGAAGTCGGCGAACGGGTAGAAGCCGAGCCCGCCCACGCCGTTCCCGGCCAGGGCGACCGGGGCGACGGTGGCGGGGTCGGCCAGGTACGGCAGCCACTGCTGGAAGTCGGCCGGCAGCTCGACGCACACCGTCTCCGGGTCGGCCGCCTCCAGCAGCTCGGGCAGCACCACGGCCAGGGCCGGGCTGTGGTGACGCACCCCCACCAGGTACGGCCGGGTGGCGGCAGCCAGCCCGGCCACCGCCACCCGCGGATCAGCCGCACCGAAATCGGCCACGGTGGTCGAGGGGTGTGGGGGTGGGGTGGTCATGTGGGGGGTCAACGGAGGGTCTCCCGGAGGTCCCAGAGGCGGCGCCACATGGCGGAGCCGTCCTCGGCGCGCCGCCGCACCGGCCCGTCCCAGTAGCCGAGCAGGCGTCCGTGGTCGGCGGGGTCGTCCTTGCGCACGACGCCCAGCAGGTGGCCCGGCACCAGGTCGAGGACGTCACTCCCCGGCAGGTACGCGGCCGCCACGCCGAGCGAGGCCGCCACCTGCACCGCCTCGGCGGTGGACATCACGGTGCCCGGCCGCTCCACGTCCCAGCCCTCGTCGGACCGCCCGGTACGCAGGTCGCGGAAGACCGTGACCAGCGCCTCCAGCACCGCGTCGTCCACGGCGAACCCGGCCCCGGCACGCTGGACGACCGCCGTGGCCTGCCGCCGGACCAGGGACGTCTCGGCCTCGGCGTCGGAGATGGGATCGACGGTCTCGAAGTTGAAGCGCCGCTTGAGCGCGGCCGACATCTCCGACACGCCACGGTCGCGGAGGTTGGCCGTGGCGATCACCGTGAACCCGGGGACGGCGGCCGCCTGCGCGTCGTCCGTCCCGGCCAGCTCGGGGACGCTGACCCGCCGGTCGGACAGGATCGACACCAGGGCGTCCTGCACCTCGGGCAGGCAGCGGGTGATCTCCTCGACCCTGGCCACCCGCCCGGACCGCATGGCGGTCAGCACCGGGGAGTCCACCAGCGCGCCCCGGCTCGGCCCCTGGGCCAGCAGCAGCGCGTAGTTCCAGCCGTAGCGGAAGGCGTCCTCGGTGGTGCCGGCGGTGCCCTGGACGGTGAGCGCGCTGGTGCCGCAGACCGCGGCGGCCAGCAGCTCGGACAACATCGACTTCGCCGTGCCGGGCTCGCCGACCAGCAGCAGGCCGCGCTCGCCGGCGAGCGTCACGACGCAGCGCTCGACCAGCGCGCGTTCGCCGACGAACTTGGGCGCCACCCTCAGCCTGGACGGCAGGCCGTCGCGGGCGGGCAGGGAGAGGGTCTCGTCGCCGCTGCCGCAGATGAAGGTCACGACGGCGCGCGGCGTCAGCAGCCAGCCGGGCGGGCGCGGGCCGTCGTCGTGGGCGGCGAGGAAGGCCAGCTCGGTGGCGTACCGCTGCTCGGCGGAGACCACCTGCGTGGCGGGGGTCGCCTCGTCGGTGAGGGTCATCGAATTCATGTCCTTAAGGGAGTAGGAGGGAGGTCAGCGGCGGCGGCCGCGTTTGACGTCGAGCTGCTCGAACCGGGGGACGTCGCCGTCCCGGACGCGCCGCCACGCCCTGGCGTAAAGGTCGGCCACGGGCTCGCCGGGCACGAGAGGGCCGTCGAGGCCCGCGTTCGGGCTGAACATGGGGAGCTTCCACTGCTCCAGCGGGAGCCGCGGCGTCCGCTGCTCCGACCAGCCGCCGGACAGGAACAGCGAGCGCCCGGCGCGGGCGCGGACGGCCTGGACGACCAGGTCGGCGTCGGCCAGCTCGGCCCGCGCGGCCTTGAGCCGGGCCGGCTTCCAGCCGGTCCACCGGGCGACGTTGCGGTCGGTGGGGTCGGGCATGCCCAGCAGCATCAGGTAGACCGCGGCGGCGTCCTCGCCGAGGCCGTGCGCCTTGGCGACGTCCACGACCAGGTCGGGGGCCGAGCGGGTGGGGTCCTGCGGCCACCAGGTGCCGTCGGCGTCCCGGTCGCCCTGGAGCGGGTCGCCGGGGTCGGCCAGCAGTGCCGCGAAGCGGGGGTCGAGGGCGGTGCGCAACGCGGCCACGGCGGGGAAGGAGCCGTTGAGCCCGATCAGGGCCCGCAGGTAGGGGTCCTCGCCGGCGGCGTCGAGCAGGTCGGGGCGGAGCGCGGGCGAGGGCTGGCTGTCGTAGGTCGCCATGACGACGGCCCCGTACCGCTCGTAGCCTTCGCCGGCCTCGGTCGGCGTCCCCGCGACCTTCTTGAACCCGGGCAGGCCGACGTACTTGTCGAGGTCGAGCAGCAGCCGGGGGTTGGCGAGCCGGTCGCGGACCGCCGACAGGGCGGCGGGCAGCCCGGCGCGCAGCGGGTGCCCGGCCGGCAGCCGGTGGGCCAGCCAGGCGGCCGTGGCGACGGCCATGACCAGCGACCGTCCGCTGAACCCCGTGCTCTGGCCGACGGGGTGGACGCGGTCGCCGCGCACCTCCCACTCCAGGTCCACGCTCAGCTCGGGAGTGGCGGCGGGGGCGAGCACGGCGCGCAGGGAGTGCGCCGCGTCGTCCCCGGCGCCGCGCAGCGTGCGGACGGCCTCGCCGAGCAGCCATTCGGGCAGGGCGAGCCGCTGCCCGACGCGGTCGTTCCACACCCGCGCGGCGGCGGCCACGTCGGGACCGTCGGTCCACAGGCGGGCCGGGTCGGCGGGCAGCAGCGCCGCGGTGACGATCTGCCGCACGTCGGCGCCGAGTGCGCGCAGCTCGTCCTTGGCGACGGCGGCCTCGGTCACCTTCACGCCGATCGCGGCGCGGGCCTCCCTGTCGAGGAAGGTCCGGTCGTAGGTGTCCACCTGCGGGAACCCGGCCACGATCAGCCGCGCGGCGGTCTGGGAGACCCCGGTGAGCCGGGCGAACTCCTCGGCGGCGGCGTCGTGCCAGGGGGCCGGGCCGCGCGCGGCCAGCTCGGTGAGGAACGACTCCAGCCAGCCCGCCTCCCTGTCTCCGCCGACGGGCGAGGAGTCGCGGACCGTGTAGGGCGCGGGCACCTCGAACGCCCCGGCGGGGTCGTGGCACAGCGCCGTCCATTCGAGCCCGTCGACGTCGGTCTCCCGCAGGTCGAGGAAGGCGGCGAACGCGCCGCCGCCGAGCGGCAGCACACCCGAGAGCGAGCCGCCCGGCGCGGTGCCGTCCGCGACGGCCATGTGCTCGCGCCTGAGCGTCACCGTCATGCGGCGCCAGCGGGACGAGCCCGCCGCGGTCGGCAGGCCGCCGTCACGCAGCTCGCCCAGCAGCACGCCCAGCGCGTCCCGGTGCTCTGCCGGCGTGGTCGGCGCCGCGCTGCGGTACGCCACGGCGGCGCACTGGTCGAGCAGGCGCTCCCACCGCAGGCCGGAGGCGGGCAGTCCGGGCAGGTGGAGGTGGTTGGCCACCTGCGGGCGGTCCTGTCCGGCGGTCACGGCCCGGCCCACCGCCCGGATCTGCTGGAACGCGGCGTCGCGGCTGTAGTGGTGATGGCCGCGGCCGTCACCGACGCCGTTGAGCGCCTCCGCCAGCAGCGCGTCCGTGGGCCCGGCCGGGCCCTGCACCTCGGCCGGACCGCCGGCCAGCGCGCGGTTGAGGTTGGCCACGACGGTGCGTACCGCGTCCTGCTGGGCGGCGGCGAAGCCGACGATCCCGGCCACGCCCTTCAGCAGCGCCTCGTGGGTGATCCCCGGCAGCAGCGCGCGGACCGCCGCGAGCAGGTCGGCACCCTGCGGCTCGGCCGCTTCGAGCAGGGCCGCGGCCGTCTCGCGGTCCAGGCGGCGCAGCACCGCCGAGCCCTCGGGGTCGCGGGGGCGCAGGCAGTACCAGTAGCGCTCGGGCGGCAGGATGGGCATGCCCGCGCCGAACGCGCCCGGCTTGGCGTCGGTCCGGTACTCGGCCAGGACGACGCCGTCGGCGTCCACGAGGCTGATCCGGTAGCTGGTGCGCACGACGGCGCAGGGCCGCTCCGCGCCGGGGAAGGTCAGCACGCGCACCGGGACGCCGGCGTCCGGCGGCAGCGTCACCGTGGTCCCGGACAGGTCCTCGGCGCGGTGGGAGCCGTCGGGCAGCTCCGTCACGCGCAGGCCGTACAGGCCGTTGACGGGGGCGCCGACCGGGGTGGGCCCGGCGGAGGGGGCGGGCAGCAGCCAGCCCTGGCCGGGCCTGACGTCCGGCGTGGCGGCGAGGAAGGCGGGCAGCGACCTCCTGCCGAGGGCGCCGCCGGCGGGGTCGAACTCGTACCAGCCGCTGTCGTGTTCCGCCCAGACCCACGTCCAGAAGGACGTGCCGTCGGTGATGAGGTGCCGCTCGTCGGGGACGGCCGTGTCGCCGGCGTGCAGCACGCCGTACCCGGTGGTACGGCCGCCGCCGGGCACGGCGAGGCTGACCGGGTCCTCGCCCAGGTAGTAGTCCAGGCGCGTGCCCCGGCTCCGGTCCGTCCCGTCCAGGTCGCGCACGCGGTCGGCGGAGGTGTGCCAGTAGCCGCGCAGCCCGTTGGCGCGGTCGCGGGAGTCCCAGTAGACGAGCAGCTCGCCGTCCACGTAGTGGAAGCCGGGATCGCTCCAAGTGTCGTCCCTGGGGACGCGCAGGTCGTGGGTGAGCACGGCGCCGTCGGCCGAGAGCACCCGGGCCTGCGCGGTGCCCGCGACGACCAGGTGGGGCCAGGCGTCGCAGACGACGAGGTCGTCGATGTCCTTCTCCGGGACGAGCTCGGCGGCGGCCTCCTCGAAGGCGGGCCAGCCCAGCTCGTCGATGATCCCGGACCGCAGGGCGCGGGCCAGCACCCCGGCCACGTCGGCGTCGGTGGCCGCCCGGCGCACCTCGTCCTCGGCCAGGGCCAGGGCCTCACCGGGCAACCAGGACAGGCGGCGCAGGGCGTCGGGCAGGGTGGGCAGGCCGGCGGCGGCCGAGCGCCGGGCGACCAGGCGTACCCAGTCGGCCAGCATCGGCCCTCCGCCCAGGGAGGCGGCCAGGGCCCGGACGGCGGCCCTGCCCTCGTCGTCGGCGTCCAGGTGGTCGGCGCCGCGCCGGAAGGCGGTGTGGAAGCGGCCGTCGGCGGCCAGGGCGAGCAGGTCGCGCCGGTCCTCGTGCCCGGCCCAGTGCGCCAGCCGGAGCCGGGCGCCGTCGCCGGGGTCGGCCACGGGGACGCCGCGGGCCAGCAGCAGGTCGATCAGGTCGGCGTCGTCGTCCACCGCGATCGTCCCGCCGGTCTCGGTCAGCTCGGCGCGCAGCCGGTCGGCCATGCGCTCGATCAGGGCGTGCAGCGCGGGCAGGTGCGGCGGGACGCCCCAGGCCCGTTGCCGCGCGGCCAGGAACCTGCGCAGCCAGCCGGCGGCGCCGTCGGCCGAGCGCTCCTCCTCGGGCACGTCGGCGTGCAGCCCGGCGGTCGCGCCCGCGCCGTCCAGGATGTCGAGCCAGATGCCCGGCAGCTCCCGGTCGCGGCCCTCGGGGATGACGTTCAGCAGCGTGCCCCTCAGCTCGGGCCGCTGCCGGGCCAGCGCCGCGACGGCCGGGGCGTGGGACCTCCACCAGCCGGTCGGGGCCTGCATGACGGCCGGCAGCGTCAGCACCTCGGCCAGGTAGTCCTGCTCGGCCGCCTCCGCGTCCACGCCGGCGGCCCTGGCGAGCCTGCGGATGTCGGCGGCCATCTGCGCCGAGGGGGCCAGCCCGCCGGCGGTCCTGCGTACGCACAGCCGCGCGTACCTGCTCAGCGCCTCCGCGGCGGGCAGGCGGGCGGTCAGCTCCTTGGCGTAGCCGGACAGCGCCTTGACCGGCAGCGCCCCGGCCAGCGCGAACTCCAGGAACACCGCGTCGAGCCGGTCCTCGTCCACGGCGAGGCCGTGCTGGGCCTCGGCCCGGCGGGCGGCGGAGAAGAGCTGCCCGGCGTACTGGGTGTTGTCGGCCGCGGCGAACACGCGGGCGGCCTGCTCGTAGAAGGTCGGCAGGAAGTGCGGGACGGACGCGGCGAGCTGCCCGGCCAGCCGCTGGTAGGCGTCGAGCGCCATCTTGGGCTTGGACCGGGCCTGCCGGGCGACGCGCTCCAGCTCCGGCACGACGGCCAGGGCGTGGTGCCCGTCCTGCGGGTGGTGGACCAGCACCCATTCGGGGAAGCCGAGCGAGCGCCGCAGGCCCAGGCCGACCACCGCGGGCTCACCCTCGGGCACCAGGCCGAGGAAGCCGCCCACCGCGTCCTCGGCGGTGCTCAGCTCCTCGGTGACCAGGCGGACGATCACCCGGTCGTCGAGCCCGGGGTGCCGGTAGGCGCGGGCGACCAGCGGCACGGCCCGCTCCCCCGCCCCCTCGGTGCCGGGCGGCAGCACCGCGCCGGCGTCGAGCAGCTCGCCCGCCTCGGAGGCGGTCCTGTCGGACGTGTTGCCGGTCATGCGCTCTTCCCCTCTTCGACCTGCCGCCCGGCGTACAGCGCGGCGGCCATTCGCATGCCTTCGGACCAGGCGACCGGGCCGACCTCGCGCAGCGCGAGCGTCCGGCCGTCCTGGTCGCGCCAGGTGAGGTCGCCCGTGGACGTCTCGCTGTCCCAGTAGGGCTCGCCGATCCAGACGGCGGCCTCGGTGAGCCGGCCGCCGTCGCGCACCTGGCAGGTGGCGAAGCCGCCGGTGACGCGGTAGCCGAGCTGGGTGGCGCGGGCCGCCACGCCGAACCTGGAGGCGTACGTGCCGCCCGCGAAGTCCTTCACCTGGCGCACCCCTTCGCCCTGGTCGGCGGGCTTGCGCCAGATGGCCCGGTGGATCTGCTCGACCTTCTGCGTGATGCCCAGCTCCGCGGCGAACTCGCGCAGGTCGTCGAGGTCGGGCAGGAGCACCGGGTGCGGCAGCGTCACCGTGCGCGCGGACAGCCTGACGGTATCGCCGTCGAGGTTGACGGCGCGCAGCTCGCCGGAGGCGGTCGCGTCCCGCAGGAAGCCCACCTCGTCGGGGTCGTCGCCGACGACCGCCACGTCACGCAGCGCCGTCTGCCACGCCTCGTCGGGCCACACGCGGGCGATCAGCTCGGTCGGCACGGGCAGCGAGGACACCATCCAGGCGTCCACGTGCGCCACGCAGGACGCGGCGTGCCGGTCGAGCCATTCGGCGAAGCGGCGCAGCCGGTCCGCCTCGGGGTGCTCGCGCACCGCCTTCGGCAGCGTCTTGAGCTGCCGCCCGGCCGAGCGGCCGGACGTGGCCCTGGCCGTGACCCGGCCTTCCATCAGGGCGATCTCGTACGCGTCGCCCGCCGCCAGCCAGCCCAATTGCCGCCGCCTCTCGTCGTGAAGCCAAGGGAATGTGTCGAGGCGCGGATCTCCCGCCGCCACGTTGCGCGGAACGTTATCGGCGATCACTGACAAATGCCTACCGACTGCTCGAAGCCCTGGTTACGGTGCCGGGTCCCGCCGGCGACCCGGGCCGCCCGGGATGGCGTGATTTCTCTCCGTACCGCCTAAAGACCAGGGCAGGATCGCCGCGCGCAGGCTACGGGCGCGGGCGGCGGGGGTAGGCCATTCCGGGCCGGGCGCGCCGACCGGGGAGCGGGCGCGCGGCTCGCTCGACGGGGGGATGGCCGGTGAAAGTCGTCGTCGATCTGACGCGTTGCCAGGGGTACGGGCAGTGTGCCTTCCTCGCGCCCGACGTCTTCACCATGCGCGAGGAGTCCCTCCTGTACGACCTGGACCCCGGCGACGACCGGCGCGAGCACGTGCTGCGCGCGGCGGCGGCCTGCCCCGTCCAGGCCATCCACCTCGACTGGACGGCGACCCGGCTCACGCCCGAGCCGCCCGGCCCGCCGGCGCGCGGGATGACCGACGGGCGCATCGTCGTCGTCGGGGCGTCCCTGGCCGGGGCGCGGGCCGCCGGCGTGCTCAGGCGGGAGGGCTTCACCGGGTCGCTGACGGTGATCGGGGACGAGCCCGCCGAGCCGTACGACCGGCCGCCGCTGTCCAAGCAGGTGCTCATGGGACAGGTGGCGCCCGACCACGTCATGCTGCCCCACCTGCGCGAGGTCGAGGCCGAGTGGCTGTGGGGCACCCCCGCGACGGGCCTGGACGTGGCCGGCAAGCGCGTCCTGCTGGCCGACGGCCGCGAGGTCGGCTTCGACCGGGTGCTGCTGGCCACCGGCACCCGCGCCCGGCCCTGGCCGAACGAGGAGGAGGCCCGGCTGGAGGGCGTCCACACGCTGCGCTCGATGCGGGACGCCGCCGGTCTGCGGAAGGCGCTGGCCGCCCGTCCCAACCGGGTGCTCATCCTGGGCGCCGGGTTCACCGGCAGCGAGATCGCCTCGGTCTGCCGCGAGCTGGACCTGCCCGTGACGGTCGTCGAACGCGGCCAGGCGCCGCTCGTCAACGCCCTCGGCGGCGTGATCGGCGACGTGGCCGCCCAGCTCCACCGCGAGCACGGCGTGGACCTGCGGTGCGGCACCACGGTCACCTCATTGGAGGGCGACGGGCACGGGCGGCTGCGCGGCGCCCGCCTGTCGGACGGCAGCACGATCGAGGCCGAGGTCGCCGTCGTCGCGCTCGGCTCGGTCCGCAACGTCGAGTGGCTGCACGACTCGGGGCTGGCCGCCGGGGTGTGGGGGGTGGCCTGCGACGCCGGCTGCCGGGCCGTGGACACCAACGGCCTGGTGACCGACGACGTCTTCGTCGCCGGCGACATCGCCCGCTTCCCGCACCCGCTGTACCAGTACCAGTTCATGACGCTGGAGCACTGGGGGAACGCGGTCACGCAGGCCGAGATCGCGGCCCACAACATGGTCAGCGACCAGACGCAGCGCTGGCCGCACCTGTCGGTGCCGGTGTTCTGGTCCAGCCAGTTCGGGGTCAACATCAAGTCGGTGGGCGTGCCGACCTTCGCCGACGAGCTGGTCGTCACGCAGGGCTCGACGGACGAGCGCCGCTTCGTCGCCGTCTACGGCTACCGGGGCCGGATCACCGCCGCGGTCACCTTCGACCAGGGCATGTGGCTGGAGTTCTACCAGCGGCTGATCGAGCGGGCCACGCCCTTCCCGCCCGCCTTCCGGCACCTCGACCAGCGGGGGGAGGCGCGGCCCGTACCGGCCCGGGTGCCCGAACGGCTGGTCGCGGCTGAGGGGGCGACGGTCGTGGTGACCGGCCACGACCCGGCCGAGCGGCGCGCCTCGCTGCTGCACGCGCCGCAGAGCTGACCCGGCAGGAACCCAGGACAGGAGTGGACATGACCTCGGACGCCGCCTTCCAGCGCATCCTCGACCCGGCCGGCCGCGCCGACCCCTATCCGTTCCTCGGGGAGCTGCGCAGGAACCCGGTGACCCGGCTGGAGGACGGCTCGTACGTCGTCAGCACGTACCGGGAGATCGTCGAGCTGCTGCACGACCCGCGGGTGAGCTCCGACCGCCGCAACCTGGCCGACGCGCCGGAGACGCCGGAGCACGCGCCCGCCTTCATCAGGCTCGACCCGCCGGAGCACGACCGGCTGCGCCGCCTGACCATGCGCCACTTCGGGCCGCCGCACTCGCCGGGCGTCGTGGACGGGCTGCGTCCCATGATGCTGGCCGCCACCACCGAGCTGATCGACGCCCTGGCGGGCAAGACCCGGGCCGACGTCGTCGACGAGGTCGCCTACCCGCTGCCGATCGCGGTGATCTGCCGGCTGCTCGGCGTCCCGGCGGAGGACGAGCAGCAGTTCCACGCCTGGGCGGACCAGATCGTCGAGACGCTCGGGCCGGGCGAGGAGGCCCGCGCCGAGCGGGCGCGGGAGCGCCAGGCGGTGGCGGAGAACCTGGAACGCTACCTCGCCGGGCTGGCCGAGGAGCGGCGGCGGGAGCCGGGCGACGACATGCTGTCCGGGTTCGTCACCTACGAAGGGCCCGACGGCCGGATGACGCCCGAGGAGGTCGTCGCCACCTCGCTGCTGCTGCTCATCGCCGGGCACGAGACCACGATCAACCTCATCGCCAACGGCATGCTCACCCTGCTGCGCGACCCCATCCTGCTGGAACGCCTGCGCGCCGACCCCGACCTCGTCATCACCGCGGTCGAGGAGCTGCTGCGCTTCGAGCCGCCCGTGCAGCTCGTCTCCTCGCGGGTCACCCTCGACGACGTGGTCGTCGGCGGGGTGACGATCCCGGCCGGCTCGCCCGTCGTGCTCGCGCTGGCGGCGGGCAGCCGCGACCCGGCCCACGTGCGCGAGCCCGACCGGTTCGACCCGTGCCGCAGGCCCAACGAGCACCTGGGGTTCGGGGGCGGCGTCCACTACTGCTTCGGCGCGCCGCTGGCCCGGCTGGAGGCGCAGGTCGTGCTGGGGGAGCTGGTGCGCAGGGTGCGAAATCCGCGGCTGGTCGCCGACCCGCCGCCGTACCGGCCGAGCGCGGTGCTGCGCGGCCCACGCCACCTGCTGATCGACTACGACGCCATCACCCCCGCCTGACCCTCCCACCGGCCGGCTCCCCCACCCGAGGCCGGGAGCCGGTGGGGTGATGTGACGTTGATCTATGGGTTCGGGTGCAGTTGAATGAGCGGGTGCGTGCTGGGCGGGTGGTCTCCCCGGTTCTGGTGGGGCGGGAGAGGGAGCTCGCCCGGCTCGTCGCGCTGGTCGCCGGGGCGCCCGCCGTGGCCGTCGTCGAGGGCGAGGCCGGCATCGGCAAGTCCAGGCTGACGGCCGAGCTGCTCGGCGCTCCCGCGGTGACGGGCCTGCGGGTGCTGAGCGGGGCCTGCGTGCAGATCAGGGAGCCGTTCCCGCTGGGGCCCGTCGTCGAGGCGCTGCGCGGACGCGCGTCCGAGCTGGACGGCGCGGCGCTGTCGCCGGTCGCGGGCGCGCTGCGCGAGCTGCTGCCGGAGCTGGCCGGCGTGCTGCCCGAGACGCCGCCGCCGCTCGACGACCGGGCGGCCGAGCGGCACCGGGTCTTCCGGGGGCTCGCCGAGGTGCTGACCGCGCTCGGCCCCGCCGTCCTGGCGGTGGAGGACCTCCACTGGGCCGACGGGCAGACGGTCGAGTTCCTGACGTACCTGATGTCCGTGCTGCCCGGCACGTTACGCGTGGTGCTGACGTACCGGAGCGAGGAGGCGTCCGGGGCGGTACGGGCGATCACCGCGCGCGCCCCCGACACGACCACGGCCGAGCATCTGGTGCTGCCGCCGCTCGACGCCGCCCAGACGCGGGTGATGGCCTCGGCGATCCTGGGGGCCGAGGAGGTGACGGCGGAGTTCGCCGAGCACCTGTGCGGGCGGGCCTCCGGCCTGCCGCTCGCCGTCCAGGAGCTGCTGGCGCTGCTGCGCGACCGCGGCACGCTGATCCGGTGGGAGGGCGGCTGGGCGCGGCGGGCCCTGGAGGAGCTGGACGTGCCGAGCGGGGTGCGCGCCTCGGTGCAGGAACGGGTGGCCCGGCTCTCCCCCGGCGCCAAGGAGGTGGCGGAACGGGCCGCCGTGCTGCAGCTCCCGGTGCCCGTCGCCCTGTTGTCGGGACCGGACGTCGGCGCGATCGACGAGGTGCTCGGCTCCGGGCTGTTCGGCGACACCGGCGGGCTGGTCGGGTTCCGTCACGTGCTGGCGGCCCAGGCGGTCTACGAGGCGATCCCGCTCGGCCGCCGCCAGGCCCTGCACGCCGCCGCCGCCGACACCGTACGCGAGCTGCGCCCGGTGCCGCTGGGACGCCTGGCCCACCACCTGCGCCAGGCCGGCCGGGCCGGGCAGTGGGTGGAGGCCGCGATCGAGGCGGCCGAGCAGGCGTCGCGGCTGGGCGACGACGCCGAGGCCGCGCGCCTGCTGGAGGACGTCCTGCGCGGCGCCGAGCTGCCCGCCGCCCGGCGGGCCGAGCTGACGGTGAAGCTGGGCTGGGCCGCCCTGGAGCTGCTGCGCCCGCCGCCGGTCGCCGACCTGGTCACCGGCGCGCTGGAGCAGGACGTCCCGCCCCCGCTCCGCGGCCGGCTGCGGCTGCTGCTCGCGCTGCACCTGGAGCGCACCCGCACCGACGGCGCCCGCATCGGCGAGGCCTTCGCGCGGGCCGCCGACGACCTGGCCGGCGAGCCGGGGCTGGCCGCGTGGGCCATGGCCGGGGTGGGCCGCCCGCCCAGCGGCCTGCCGCCGAAGGAGACCATGGCGTGGCTGGAGCGGGCGCTGGCGACCCTGCCCGCCGTCGCCGACCCGGCCACGCGCATGCTGGTGCTCGGCAAGATCGCGATGATTTTCGTGGTGATGGGCGACCCGCGCTGGGCCGTGCTCGCCGACGACCTGCTGCGGGAGACCGGCGGGCGGCGGCTGCTGCGCCGCGAGGTCAACGCCTACCGCTCGATCGGGGGCGCGGCCCTGTTCAGCGGGCACCACCGCCGGGGCCGCCGCCTGCTGACCGCGGCGGTCGAGGACGGCGCCGAGCCCGACCTGCGCGAGCGGCTCGAACTGCGCTGCCTGGTGAACCTGGCCGCGGCCGACTACTTCGAGGGCTCCTGGCACGGGCTGCCGGCCAGGCTCCAGGAGCTGCGCGACCACTTCGTGGACGAGCCGCACGAGCGCATCCTGGTGGACATCGTGACCGCCTGCCTGGCCGCGGTGCAGGGCCGCCAGGAGGCCGCGCTGCCGCCGCTGCTCGACGCCGCCGCCGAGGCGCGTACCCGGGGGCAGTACGACGACCTCGTGCTGCCGCTGGCGATGCTGCTCAGGCTGGCCGCGGCGCGGGGCGAGCCGGAGGCGGCGATCGCGGCGGCCATGGAGGCGCTCCGCTCCTGGGAGGCGAGCGAGCTGTGGCCGGTGGCGGTCCGCGCGCTGCCCGGACTGACCGAGGCGCTGCTGGCGGCGGGCCGTCCCGAGGAGGCCGCCGAGGTCGTGGCGCGGCACGCCGCCCGGGTGGACGGGCTCGACGCGCCGCTGGCCGCGCCCGCGCTCGCGCAGGCCCGCGGCCTGCTGGCCGCCGCCGAGGGGCAGTGGGCGCGGGCCGCGGCCGAGTTCGCCGCCGCCGCCGACGCCTTCGAGCAGGTCCCCGCCCGGTACGAGGCCGCGCAGGCGAGCGAGCAGGCCGCCGCCTGCCTGTTCGCCCTCGACGACCCCGAGGCCGCCGTCCGGCTGGGCCGGGCCGTCGCGGTGTACGCCGACCTCGGGGCGCGCTGGGACCTCGACCGCGCGACCGGGCTGGGCCGCAGGTGGGGTGTGCGCCCGGCGACGCAGAGCGCGCCCGCGCAGGCGGGGAACGACCACGCGCTGTCGGCCCGGCAGGAGCAGGTGGCCCGGCTGGCGGCCGAGGGGCTGACCAACCAGGAGATCGCCAGGGAGCTGTTCCTGTCGCCGAAGACGGTGGACAAGCACGTGAGCGCGGCCATGCGCAAGGTGGGGGCGCGGTCGCGGACGGAGCTGGCCCGCCACCTCCTCCCCGGCGACTGAATCCCCAAATTGGGGATTTTTCCCCATAGGGCACCCCATACCGCACCCCATACGGCTGCCGCGACACTTTCGGCATGTCCGAAACCCCCCAGGACCCCGACCGGCCGGACCTGGACGACCCCGTCCCGGACGACCCCTCCCCTCAGGAGGAGACCCCGGACCCCCCTCGCCCGCCGGACGGCTTCGAACCCGTCTGACCCCTCCCGGACGGGATTGAACCCGTCTGACCACTCCCGGACGGTATTGAACCCCGTCTGACCACTCCCGGACGGCATTGAACCCCGTCCCCCCTCCCCCCCGCCAGAAAGGCCACCATGGCATTGCCCCGCCCCCCGCTGGCGCGCCGGACAGGCGTCCTGCTGACCGCGGTCACCGCGCTCGCCGGCGTGCTGACCGCCGCACCGGCGACCGCCGCGACGCCGGACGTCCCCGCCCCCGCAGCCGCTCCCACAGCCCCCGCGCAGGCCGCCAAGGACGTCACCCTGTCCGGGGTGCGCGCCCAGAAGATCGTCGTCACGCTGATCACGGGCGACAAGGTCCAGCTCACCCGGTCCGCCGCCGGCCGGTACCGCGTCGAGACGGCCCCCGGCACGCGCCAGGACGGCCGCCGGATCAACCTGTTCACCCGGTTCACCCCGGACGGCGTCTTCGTGCTGCCGGACGACGCGATCACCGCCGTCCAGGCCGGGCTGGTGGACAGGCGGCTGTTCGACGTCAAGTACCTGGCCGAGAACGGCTACGCCGACGACGTGGCCAAGCGGCTGCCGGTCATCGTGCAGTACCCGGGCGACCAGCCCGAGGCCGCGGTCAAGCGCTCGGCCGCCGCCGTCCCCGCCGGCGATCCCACCCGGACGCTGGAGAGCATCCACGCCTCCGCCCTCGACGTCACCAAGGCCGAGGCGGGCACGTTCTGGCAGGCCGTACGCGGCGGGCAGCCCGCCCGGGAGGGCCTGGCCAAGGCGCCCGGCACACTGGGCGGCGGCATCGCCAAGCTGTGGCTGGACGCCAAGGTCAAGGCCGACCTGGACGTGAGCGTCCCCATGATCGGCGCCCACCAGGCGTGGGAACGCGGCCAGGACGGGACCGGCGTGAAGATCGCCGTCCTGGACACCGGCGCCGACACCGGCCACCCCGACCTGGCCGGGAAGATCGCCGACAGCAAGTCGTTCGTCCCCGAGGAGCCCGTCCAGGACGGGCACGGGCACGGCACCCACGTCGCCTCGACCATCGCCGGGACGGGCGCGGCCTCGGGCGGCAAGTACAAGGGCGTCGCCCCCGGCGCGCAGCTCGTCGTCGGCAAGGTGCTCGACAACACCGGCTCCGGCCAGGAGTCGTGGATCATCGAGGGCATGGAGTGGGCCGCGCGCAGCGGCGCCAAGGCCGTCAGCATGAGCCTCGGCGGCCCGCCCAGCGACGGCACCGACCCGCTCAGCCAGGCCGTGAACGACCTGACCGCCGAGACCGGCACGCTGTTCGTGGTCGCCGCGGGCAACCTGTACGAGGCCGAGACGATCAGCATGCCCGGCGCCGCCGACGCCGCGCTGACCGTGGCCGCGGTGGACAAGAAGGACCAGCTCGCCGCGTTCTCCAGCCGCGGGCCGCGTCCGGGCGGCGGGCTCAAGCCCGACATCGCCGCGCCGGGCGTGGACATCGTGGCCGCGCGGGCGTCCGGCACCGCCATGGGCTCCCCGGTGGACGATCACTACACCGGCGCCTCCGGCACCTCCATGGCCACGCCGCACGTGGCCGGCGCGGTCGCGATCCTGGCGCAGCAGCACCCGGACTGGACGGGCCCGCAGCTCAAGACGGCCCTGATGTCCACCTCCAAGGACGACGGCTTCACCGTCTACGAGCAGGGCGCCGGCCGGGTGGACCTGGACCGCGCGACCCGCCAGCAGGTGTTCGCGACCAGCGGCGGCGTGGACTTCGGCCTGCTGGAGGCCGGCGGCGCGGCGAAGACCGGCGAGGTCTCCTACCGCAACCTGGGCGACCGGCCCGTCACGCTCACGCTGAAGGCGGCGATGGGCGCCGCGAAGCCGGTCCTCGCCGACGCGACGCTGACCGTCCCCGCCGGCGGCACGGCCGCCACCACCGTCACCCTCGACCCGGCCGAGCTCGCCATCGGCACCTACAGCGGTGCCGTGACGGCCGAGGCCGACGGCGTCCGGCTCACCACGCCGCTCGGCGCGGTCCGCGACGCCCCCAAGTACGACCTGACCATCCGCACCCTCGACCGGGACGGCAAGCCGCGCACCCCGACGGCCATGAGCGTCCTGGACGTGGACGGCGACAAGGGCGAGCTCGGCCCCCACCGCATCGACGACGCGGGCCTGGTCGTGACCCGCGTCCCGGCGGGCACCGTCAGCCTGCTCCAGGTGCTCGACTGGGTGGACGGCGACGACCGCGCCAACCGGGCCTGGCTGTTCGAGCCCGAGCTGACCGTCACCGGCGACACCGAGATCACCCTCGACGCCCGCAAGGCCACCGAGATCAGCTTCAGCGCGCCGAAGACCGCGCAGCCGCTGAACAACACCTACGACGTCTTCTTCCAGCGCACCCTGCCCAACGGCAAGGTCTTCGGCGGCACGCTGCTGTCGAGCCGCCCGATCGGCGGGTGGGAGAGGGTGTGGGCGCTGCCGACCAGGAAGGTCACCAAGGGCGGCTTCCGCTTCGCCGGCCAGTGGGAGCTCGGCGTGCCCGAGGTCACCATGACCATGCGCACGCCGAGGCGCACGACCCTGCACCCGGTCACCCGGGTCCACATGATCGACGCGGGCGAGATCCATCCCGGGTACGTCCCGTTCGAGGGCACCAAGGACCTGCGGGTGGTCGACGCCGGCAAGGGCCGTCCCGAGGACCTCGCGGGCAAGGACCTGCGCGGCGCGCTCGTGCTGATCGACGCCGAGCCCGCCGAGGGGATCTTCGGCACGGCGTGCGGCCTGCAGATCGAGCGTGTGGGGCCGATCAGGGACGCGGGCGCCGCCGGCGTCCTGGCCTTCAACGAGAAGGCCGCCACCTGCCCGGTCCCGCTGCCCATCGCGCAGAAGCCGTTCAGCGGGCCGTTCAAGCCGGTCGGCGTCCCCGTCGCCTACGTCTCCAACGCCGAGGGCGTGAAGATCCGCGAGGAGGCCGGCCGGGGCGAGGTGACCGTCCGGGTCGAGGGCACGCCGAACACGCCGTACTCCTACGTGTTCAGGCCGACCGCCGACGGGCGCGTCCCGGACTCGATGCGGTACAAGGTGACCGACCGTCAGCTCCACCGGGTGGACCTCGACGTGCACGGCGCGCCGTACACGAAGTACATGAGCTGGCGCGCGTCGTGGCGGACCGACGACATCTCCTACACGACGACCAACACCGACATCCTGCACTGGTCCACCCCGATGCCGGAGCGCAGGTCGCAGTACGTCTGGCCGCTGGACTCCAAGCTCGTGAGCGTGGCGGGCCTGTCCGCGCTCGTCGCGTCCGGGCCCGGTGAGGAGATCCAGGAGACCCGCTACCGGCACGAGGTGTTCGACCGGCCGGGCAGCACCGTCCAGAAGTGGTTCGCCACCCCGAGCACGCCGGGCGCCTCGACGGCCTCCGACAAGCTGTACGCGCTCGGCGGCGACCCGGACGCGCCCCCGCTCAAGCAGCTCGTCATCGGGGTGCCGTGCGCGATCTGCGTGCACGACGGCAACCTGTGGGTGACGCCGTCCCTGGTCAACGGGGTCGGGGAACGGCGCGACGACGGCAGCGCGTTCGGCGACCTCGCGCCGCGGTACGAGCTGCACCTGTACCGCGACGGCAAGGAGCTGCCGAACGCCCCCGTGCCGGGGTTCGACACGCTGCCGCGCTACCCGCTGCCCAAGGAGCAGGGCACCTACCGGCTGACGGCGAAGAACGCCTCGCAGGACGTCGAGTGGACGTTCACCGCGCCGCCGGCCAAGGAGCAGCTCAGGCCGGGCGCCAACTGCTACGCCTGGTTCGTCGACGGGCTGGTCGAACAGTGCCGCACCACCCCGGCGGTGTACGTCAGCTACGACCTCGGTGACAGCCTGTCCGCCGGGAACACGGTCGCGGCCGGGCGCAGGCACACGTTCGAGCTGGAGGCCTACCACGGGCCGTCGGCGGCGAGGATGCCGACGATCGCGGGCGTGCGGCTGTGGACCAGCACCGACGACGGCGCCACCTGGCAGCCCGCCGACCTCAGGCGGGGCCGGGACGGCGTCTACACCGCCGGTGCGAAGTACCCGGCCCTGCGCGCCACCAAGGGCGCGGTGAGCCTGAAGGTGGAGGCGTGGGACACGGCGGGCAACCGCCTCAGGCAGACCACCCTCCGCGCGTTCGACCTCCGCTGACCGCAGCGCCGCGGCCGCCCGCCAGGCGGCCGCGGCGCGTCCGGCCCGTCGTCCGCGGGGATGAGGGCGAAACCTCGCCGACCACCCCTGCCGGGCCGTTCCCCGCCTGATCCGCTCATGGCGGTACGGTGAGCACCCGGCGGCGTACGGCCACCGGGACGGAAGCGAAGGGAATCCCGCGCCATGAACGCCACCGGACCGCACAAGGGCCTGGCGGCGGCCTGGCAGCGGGCCCGCGACCGGCACGGCTGGCTCGACCACCTGTCCCGCGCCGTGGTGCGTTACGACAAGACCGACGGCGGCCGGCTGTCGGCGGCCCTGACCTACTACTCCTTCTTCGCCACCTTCGCCCTGGCCCTGCTGGCCTTCGGCATCCTCGGCCACGTCATGGACGACCCGACGGTCCTCGCCACGGTCCAGCACTACCTGAGCGAGAACTTCCCGCGCCTCGACGTCCAGGCGATCCGGGAGGCGGGGGGCACGGCCGGCGCGGTGGCCTTCGTCGCGCTGCCGCTGACCGGGCTGTTCTGGATGGACACCCTGCGCTCGGCCACCCGGGCGATCTGGCAGCTCGACGAGTATCCGGGGCGCTTCCTCCTGCGCCAGCTCATCGACCTGGGCGTGATGGCCGGGCTCGGGCTGCTGCTCGCCCTGTCGCTCGCCGTCGCCTTCGCCGCCGAGCGGCTGCTGACCTGGCTGGCCGTGCTCACCGTGGGCGTGGCGGCCCTGCCGGCGCAGTGGGTGCTCACCGCGGCCGGGATCGTGCTCGGCCTCGGCGTGAACACGCTGCTGGCCATGGCGCTGCTGACCGCGCCGCCGCGGTTGCGGCTGCCGCTGCGCCGCGTGACGGGCCCGGCGCTGGTCATCACCGCCGGGCTGGAGATCCTCAAGACGATCGGCCAGGTCTACGTCAACCTCACCGCGGCCAATCCCGCCTACCGGGTCGTCGCGGGCGCGGCGGGCATGCTGCTGTTCCTGAAGGTGCTCAACCAGCTCATCCTGTTCGCCACCGCTCTCACGGCGACCGGCACGGCGGGCCACGCCAAGGATCTGGCCGTACGGCGGGCCCGTTGACAGGCTAACCAACCAAGCGCATGCTCGCTTCGGCGAGAGGGCCGACCGGCTCTCCCCTGTCGAAGGGATCACCGATGCGACCTGCCTCAGCGGCCTCCGACGTCCTCACCCTCCAAGGGCGCAGCCGCCGTTCCCTGCTCGTCGCGGGCGGGATCCTGGTCACCGGCGCGGCGCTCGGCCAGGACCCGGCCTACGCCGAGGCCGACTACGACGTGGTGGTGGTCGGCTCCGGGGCCGCCGGGATGACCGCCGCCCTCACCGCCGCCAAGCGCGGCCTGAGCACGGTCGTGCTGGAGAAGGCGCCGACGTTCGGCGGGTCGGCGGCGCGGTCGGGGGCGGGCATCTGGATCCCGTGCAACGAGGTGATCCTGGCCGCCGGGGTGCCGGACACGCCCGCCAAGGCCGCCGCGTACCTGGCCCGCGTGGTGGGCGACACCGTCCCGGCCACGCGGCAGCAGGCGTTCCTGGCCGCGGGGCCGGAGATGATCTCGTTCGTGACGCGCAACAGCCCGCTGCGCTTCCGCTTCATGGCGGGGTACTCCGACTACTACCCGGAGTTCCCCGGTGGGATGCCGAACGGGCGCTCCATCGAGCCGGACCAGTTCGACGGCAACCTCCTCGGCCCGGAGCTGGCCCGGCTGAACCCGCCGTACATGGCGACCCCGGCGGGCATGGTGGTCTTCAGCGCCGACTACAAGTGGCTGACGCTCGCCCTGGTCAACCCGAAGGGGGCGGAGGTGTCGGCGGCGTGCCTGCTGCGGGGCACGGAGGCCGCGCTGCGCGGCGAGAAGCCGCTGACGATGGGACAGGCGCTGGCCGCGGGGCTGCGCGCCGGGCTGCTGGCCGCCGGGGTGCCGGTGTGGCTGAACACCCCGCTGCTCGGCCTGCACGTCGAGGGCGGCCGGGTCGCGGGCGTGGTCACCTCGGCCGGGGTGGTCAGGGCCAGGCGCGGGGTGATCGTCGGGTCGGGCGGGTTCGAGCACAGCGCGGCGATGCGGGCCGAGTTCCAGCGCCAGCCCATCGGGACGAGCTGGACCGTCGGCGCCAAGGAGAACACCGGCGACGGCATCGAGGCCGGCGAGCGGGCCGGCGGCGCGCTGGACCTGATGGACGACGCCTGGTGGGGGCCGGTGATCCCGCTGCCCGGCGAGCCGTACTTCTGCCTGGCCGAGCGGACCCTGCCGGGCTGCCTCATCGTCAACGGCGGCGGCCGGCGCTTCGTCAACGAGGCCGCGCCCTACAGCGACGTCGTGCACGTCATGTACGACCGCAACACCCCGTCCGACCCGCACATCCCCGCCTGGCTGATCATCGACCAGCAGTACCGCAACAAGTACCTGTTCAAGGACATCGCCCCGCTGCTGCCCTTCCCCGACTCCTGGTACGACGGCGGCGCCCTGTTCAGGGCTCCGACGATCGAGCAGCTCGCCCGCAAGATCGGGGTGCCGGAGGCCGCCCTGCGGGCCACGGTCACCCGGTTCAACGGGTTCGCCCTGGCCGGGCGGGACGCCGACTTCCACCGCGGCGACAGCGCCTACGACCACTACTACGCCGACCCGTACGTCCGGCCCAACCCGTGCCTGGCGCCGCTCTGGCTGCCGCCGTTCTACGCCTTCAGGATCGTCCCCGGGGACCTGGGCACGAAGGGCGGCCTGCGCACCGACGCCCGCGCCCGCGTCCTGCGCGCCGACGGCTCGGTCGTCCCCGGCCTGTACGCCGCCGGGAACGCCAGCGGCGCCGTCATGGGTCACAGCTACGCGGGCTCGGGCTCGACCATCGGACCGGCAATGACCTTCGGCTACGTGGCCGCGAACGACCTGGCCGGCGCCTGACCGTCAGTCGGCCGTGTAGCTGATCGAACGCACGTCGTAGCCGGCCGCCTTGGAGCCGCGTACGTGCATGAACATCGCGCCGCCCTCGTAGGACCAGGCGCACGCGTAGCCCTTCGGCTCCTTGGAGCAGCCCTGGAAGTGGTGGGCGACGCCGCGCGGGTCGTACCCGACCCGGAACAGCGTCCGCACCGCGCCCTCGGCGCCGACCTCCAGCGCCGCGTACCTGTCACCGCGCTTCCAGGCGGTGAACAGGTGCCCGGCCACGGCGGACGGCCGCACGATGTGCCGGGACAGGTAGACCTTGGTGACCTTGGAGCCGGTCACGGCCATCGCGATGCCGTTCAGGCCGCCGGGCACGCGCACGCTGGTGTGCACGTACCGGCACACGCCGTCCGAGCAGCCGTCGAAGCGGTCGGGGGCGCGGTAGGCGTAGGTGAAGATCGTGCTCACCGCGGCGGGGGTGGCGACCCGCGCCGCGGCGGCGCGGTCGCCGGCCAGCCACGCGCGGAACAACGTGCCCGCCACCTTGCCGGGCGCGGGAGCGGCGGCAGGAGTGGTGGCGGCGGTGGTGGCGGCGGTGGTGGCGGGGGCGGGGGCCGCGGCGGGAAGGCCGAGCGTCAGCGTGGCGGTCGCCGCGAGTGCGGCGCCGCCGAGAACCAGTCGTCTGAACACGCTCCGACGCTAGGATCCGCCCCTTGCGCGGCGATTGCTCCCGGCTTGCAGTCCCTCGGGCGACGTCATCCGCCAGCCCCGGCATGCCGCCGCCGCGAGCCGCGAGCGGGCCGTCGGGCAGATCGTGGAGCGCTACGGGGTTCCCCGAGGCGATTTCGACAACTGACCGAAAGTTTCACGAGCCACCACAGCTCCCACCAAGGCCACCCCGCTCCCGAGGCGCGGCGGCCGGACGGCCGCCGCGCCGTTCGCGTACCGGGGTGGAAGCTCAGCGTGACGACGTGTTCACGGATGACAAGCGGGGATCGTACAGTGTCAGGATGACGGTCGAGATCACGTGGTCGCCGCGGCGCGCGCCGACCGGCCGGGGTTCGCCGTCGCCCGCGCAAGGGAGGTATCCCGCGCAAGGGACGTAGCCCCGCCATCCTCACGGACGAGAAGGACCACCCCCATGGCTCAGATCAGTCCCCCCAGCCCGCCCGAGGCCGGCAGCGGCCAGCCCAGCCTGAAGCGCGTGATGGGCCCCGGCCTGTTGCTGCTGTTCATCGTCGGCGACATCCTCGGCACCGGCATCTACGCCCTGACCGGCCAGGTCGCCGGTGAGGTGGGCGGCGCGGCCTGGTTGCCCTTCACGATCGCCTTCGTCGTCGCGCTGATCACCGCCTGCTCCTACCTGGAGCTGGTCACGAAGTACCCGCAGGCCGCGGGCGCCGCTCTCTACGTGCACAAGGCGTTCGGCAAGCACGCGCTGACGTTCCTGGTGTGCTTCGCGGTGATGTGCTCGGGCATCACGTCGGCGTCGGCGGCGTCGCGGGCCTTCGCCGCCAACCTGGCCACCGGGTTCGGCCTCGACGTGGGCAACGGCGTCATCCTGCTGATCGCCGTGGGTTTCATGCTGCTGATCCTGGCCGTCAACCTGCGCGGCGTCGGCGAGAGCGTCAAGCTCAACGTCGTGCTGACCGCGGTCGAGCTGTCGGGGCTGCTGATGGTCATCGTGCTCAGCCTGTACTTCATCTCCGGCGGCCATGCCGACTTCTCCCGCGTCGTCGCCTTCGAGACCCCCGCCGACAAGAACGTGTTCCTGGCCGCCAGCGCCGCGACGTCGCTGGCCTTCTTCGCCATGGTCGGCTTCGAGGACTCCGTCAACATGGCCGAGGAGACCAAGGACCCGACCCGGATCTTCCCGCGCATGATGTTCGCCGGCATCGGCATCACCGGGCTGATCTACGTGCTCGTGTCCGTCTGCGCGGTCGCCGTGGTGCCGGTCGGGCAGCTCGCCGAGAGTGAGACGCCGCTGGTGACGGTGGTGCAGACCGCGGCTCCCGGCGTGCCGATCGCCTCCCTGCTGCCGTTCATCTCGATGTTCGCCGTGGCCAACTCGGCGCTGATCAACATGCTCATGGCCAGCCGGCTGCTGTACGGGATGAGCAAGCAGGGCGTGCTGCCGCCGTTCCTGTCGGCCGTCCACGCCACCCGGCGCACGCCGCACGCCGCGATCCTGTTCACCACGGTGATCGCGGTCGCCCTCATCACGTTCGTCTCGCTGGTCCCCGACAGCCCGGTCGTGGCGCTGCTGGGCGGCACGACCTCGCTGCTGCTGCTCGCCGTCTTCGCCGCGGTCAACGTCGCCGTCCTCGTCCTGCGCCGGGACGTGACCGGCACCGAGCACTTCAACGCGGGCCGCGTGCTCCCCGTGGTCGGCACCGTCACCTGCCTCTACCTGGTGCTGCCGTGGTCCTCCGGGCGTCCGTCGGGCCAGTACGAGATCGCCGGGATCCTGCTGGTGGTCGGCGCGATCCTGTGGGGAGCGTCCTGGTTGTCGGCCAGGAGGCGCCGGGCCTGACCGGCTTTCGCCGGGGATTTCCGCCGGCATTCCGGGAGTGGCGGCGCGCCTTTCGTGAATCCGTGTCCCATTCGCCGGACTTTCCCTTCCGTTTCCGTCCCGGCGGCCTTAAGCCCGGCGGAAGAAGACCGTAAGTATGCTCCGGCACGGTAGTGACCACAGAGCGGAACCGGAAGGGAAAGATCAATGCGCAAGGTCAAGCTTCAGCTCCAGATCACCGCGGACGGCTTCGTGGGCGGCCCCGGCGGCGAGATGGACTGGGTGAAGTTCCCCTGGACCGACGACATCAACGCCCACGTGGCGGCGGTGTGGGAGCCGGTCGACACCATCGTGCTGGGCCGCAGGCTGGCCGAGGGCTTCATCCCGGCCTGGGAGTCGCGGCCGGCGGGCGAGACCGAGGAGGGCATCGACAAGATGATCAACACTCCGAAGGTCGTCATCTCCCGCAGCCTGTCCGAGTCGCCCTGGAAGAACGCCGTCGTGGCGGGCGGCGACCTGGCCGAGACCGTCAACGAGCTGAGGGCCAAGCCCGGCGGCGACGTGATGGTGGCCGGCGGCGCCTCGATCGGCCGGCAGTTGATCTCGCTGGGGCTGATCGACGAGCTGCACCTGTTCGTCAACCCGGTCGCGATCGGCGAGGGGCTGCCGCTGTTCCCGGCGGGCGAGGGTTACCAGAGGCTGCGCCTGGTCGCCGCGCGCGCGTTCGACTGCGGCGTGGTGGGCCTGCACTACGAGCCGGAACGTTCCTGAACCGAAGAAGACGAAAGGAAGCGCCGGAGAATGGCCCGCCCGTGGACGTCGATTTCTGGTCAGAACGTCGCTGACCCGGAGATAGTCCGGCGGTCAACATCGGTAATGCGAGGGGCCGGAAGAATGGCGGCCGGTGCGCCGGAACGGTCTCCCGGCGGGGGACGCCGGACGGGGTGAGGGGCGCGGCGGCCGGTCGTCCGGCCGATCCGGTCGCCCGGCGGGACAGGCGACCGGACGCCGCGGGCCGTCCCGCGGCGGGCCCGGGGTAGGCCGGCCGGCGGGGAACACGGGTCTGGGACGCGGCTGTGTCAAGTGATTCACTAGAGGGTTGACACCCATCTCGCGACAGGGTCATTCTGTTCCGCGGCGCGCCCAAAAAGTCCCAAAAAACTCAACAATCGGCAGGCGTGACAATGACGTCAGATGCAGCCCCCTCGGCATCTGTTCTGCACCTTTACCAGGAGCGGCTGCGCGCGACCCCGGAAAGGGTCGCCGTTTCGGCCGGTCAGGAACACCTCACGTACGGCGAGCTGGATCGTCTGGCGAACGGCGTGGCCGCTCGGCTGCGCGAGTCCGCCCTGGCCGGACGGCCCTGGGTGGCCGTGCTGGCGGGCCGGTCGATCCGGCAGGTCGCGGGCCAGCTCGGCGCCGTGAAGGCGGGTCTGGCCTTCGCGCCGATCGACCCGGCCACGCCCGCCGAGCGGGTCCGCGCCATGCTGGCGGGCGCCGCGGCCGTGGTGACCGAGCCGGAACGGGCCTCGCTCGTGCCCGACGGCGTCCCGGTGATCGACTCGTTCGAGCCCGCCGGCGAGCCGTCCACGGCGGCGCCCGGCCCGGAGGATTTGGCGTACGTCATCCACACCTCCGGCTCGACCGGGGCCCCCAAGGGCGTGCTGGTCCCCCACCGCGCGCTGTCCAACCTGATCGCCTGGTCGCACGAGACCTTCGGCACGGACGGCCGGGCCCCGCTGCTCACCAGCCCGAACTTCGACCCGTCGGTCTGGGAGATCTGGATGTACCTGACCGGGGGGACCACGATGGTCATCCCCGACGAGCGCACCAGGCTCTCGCTGCCCGCGCTGCGCGACTGGATCGTGGAGCGGGAGCTGACCACCTGTTACGCGCCCACCCCCATTGCCGAGGGCCTGCTCGGCCTGTCCTGGCCGGAGGGGACCAGGCTCGCCACGCTGAGCACCGGCGGCGACCGGCTGACCGTCCACCCGAGCCCCGGCCTGCCGTTCCGGCTGGTCAACCTGTACGGCCCGGCCGAGTGCGCGGTCAACGCGATCGCCGGCGAGGTGCCCCCGCACGACGGCCGGACCCGGCCGCCCGCGCTCGGCAGGCCGCTGCCCGGCGTCACCGTCCACCTGCTGGACGAGGAGCTGCGGCCGGTCGAGGAGGGCGAGATCCACCTCGGCGGCGTGTGCGTCGGCCTGGGCTACCTCGACCTGCCGGAGCTGACGGCCGAGCGGTTCGTCCGCGACGGCGAAGGACGCCTCCTCTACCGGACCGGCGACCTGGCCCGCCGCAACGCCGCCGGCGAGTTCGAGTTCCTGGGACGGCTGGACGACCAGGTCAAGATCCGCGGCAACCGCGTCGAGCTGGGCGAGATCGAGACCGTGCTCGCCCGCCACCCACGGGTGCGGGCGGCGACCACGGCCGTCCGCGGCGACGACCTGGTCGCCTACGTCGTGGGCCCGGCCGGCGAGCAGGAGATCCGCGCCCACCTGCGCAGGTTCCTGCCCGGCTACATGATCCCCACCGCCTGGGTCTTCCTGGACGAGCTGCCGCTGACCGTCAACGGCAAGGTGGACCGTGCCGCGCTGCCCGACCCGGTCCGGCGCGCCCGCGCGATCACGCCGCCCGGCACGCCCACCGAGGCCGCGCTCGCGGAGATCTGGCAGGACCTCCTCGACGCCGGGCCGATCGGCGCCGAGGACGACTTCCTGGCCCTCGGCGGCCAGTCGCTGCTGGCCATGCGCATCGCCGCCCGCGCCTGCGAGCGGTTCGGCAGGCCGGTCGAGCCCCGGATGCTCTTCGAGCACCCCACGGTCGCCGCCCTCGCCCGCGTGATCGACGGCCTGCCGCGGACGTCCGCCGCCCCCGCCGCCGAGGGGGGCGTCACCCCCGCGCAGCGCCGCCTGTGGTTCATCGACCAGGTGGCGCCCGGCGGCTCGCAGTACAACGTTCCCGTCCTGTTCGCCCTGGACGGCCCCCTAGACACCGGACGGCTGGAGCGGGCGATCAACGAGATCGTGCGCCGCCACCCGCCGCTGCGCACCCGCTACGAGGAGCACGACGGCGAGCCCGTCGCCGTGGTCGAGCCGGCCGCGACGATCGCCGTCAAGGTCATGGACGCCACCCCGCGCGGCGCGGACGCGCTGGCCCGGCACGCCGCCCGCGACCCGTTCGACCTCGGGAACGGTCCCGTGCTGCGGGCGCTGCTGCTGCGGCTGGCCGACGACCGGCACCGGCTGCTGGTGACCGTGCACCACATCGCCTTCGACGGCTGGTCGGCGGGCGTCTTCCTGGACGAGCTGGCGCGGCTCTACGCCGGCGAGAGCCTGCCCGAGCCCGCCCGGCCGTACCGGCGCGGGGCCGGGGGCGGCGGGCTGCCGCACTGGCGGAAGGTCCTGGAGTCGCCGCCGCAGCGGCTGGCGCTGCCCGGCGACGGCCCGGGCTCGGCCGAGCCGCTGCGGCGCGGCGCCCGGGTGCGCGCGACGCTGCCGGACGGGCTGCTCGCCGAGCTGGAGTCGCTGGCCAGGCGCGCCCAGGCCAGCCCGTTCATGGTGCTGTTCGCGGCCTTCCAGGCGCTGTTGCACCGCTACAGCGGCCAGGACGACCTGGTGACCGGCGTGCCGTTCTCCGGCCGGGAGGCGCCCGGCGCCGACGCCCTGATCGGCTTCTTCGTCGAGACGCTGCCGATCAGGACCGGGCCGGCGGGCGATCCGACGTTCGAGGGCCTGCTCGCGCAGGTGCGGGCGACGGTCCTGGCCACGCCCACGGACGTGCCGCTGGAGGAGATCGTCAGGGAGCTGTGCCCGGACGGCCGGCCGCCGTTCGACGTGATGTTCGCGATGCAGGACCCGCCGGGCGCCCGGCGCGGCGGCGGGGTCACCTTCCGCGTGCTGGAGGAGGTGGAGAACGGCGGCGCCAAGGCCGACCTGGTGCTCTACGCCGAGGGCCAGGAGATGAGCCTGGAGTTCGCCGCCGACCTGTTCGAGCGCGCGAGCGCCGAGCGCCTGCTGGGCCACTACGTGCGCGTCCTCGAACAGGTGGCGGCCGACCCGTCCGCGCCGGTCTCCGCGCTGCTCGCCCGCGGGCACGAGCCGCCGGGACGCGGCCCCGACCAGTGCCTGCACGGGCTCTTCGAGCAGCAGGCGGACCGCACGCCCGACGCGGTCGCCGTCGAGTTCGAGGGCGCCTCGCTCACCTACGCCGAGCTCGACCGCCGCGCCAACCAGCTCGCCCACCTGCTGCGCGAGCTCGGCGTGGGCCCGGAGGTGCCGGTCGCCCTGCACGTACGGCGCTCACTCGACCTGCCCGTGGCCCTGCTCGGCATCCTGAAGTCGGGCGGCGCGTACGTGCCGCTCGACCCGTCCTACCCCGAGGGCCGCCTCACCCAGGTGCTGGAGCGGGTCGAGACGCCGGTCCTGGTGACCCACCGGGCGCTGGCCGGGAGCCTGCCGCACGAGCGTCCCGTGCACGTCGACACCGATCTCGACGGCCGTCCCGGCCACCGGCCGGACAGCGGGGTCACCCCGGACGACCTGGCCTACATCCTGTTCACCTCGGGCTCGACCGGACAGCCCAAGGGCGTGGAGATGACCCACCGCCCGGTCGCCAACCTGATGGCCTGGCACAGCGGCGCGTACCGGAGCCTGCAGTTCACCGCGCTCGGCTTCGACGTCTCGGTCCAGGAGATCTTCAGCACCTGGGCGTACGGCGGCACGCTGGTCATGGTCGGCGACGAGACGCGGCGCGACCCGGCCGCCCTGCTCGACCACATCGCCACCAACCGGGTGGAACGCATCTTCCTGCCGTTCGTGGCGTTGCAGTCGCTGGCCGGCGCGGGGATCGAGCCGCCCGCGACGCTGCGCGAGGTGATCACCGCGGGCGAGCAGCTCCAGGTCACCCCGCAGCTCGAACGGTTCATCCGGCCGTGGATGCGGCTGCACAACCAGTACGGGCCGACCGAGGGCGCGATCATCGACATCGCCCACACGCTCACCGGCCCGCCGCAGGACTGGCCCCGGCTGCCGCCGATCGGCCGGCCCGTCCCGGGCGTCCAGACCCCGATCCTGAACCGGCTGGGCCAGGAGGTGCCCGACGGCGTGCCGGGCGAGCTGCACCTCGGCGGCGCCTGCCTGGCCAGGGGCTACCACGGCCGGCCGGACCTGACGCGGGAACGTTTCATCACCTGGCGGGACGGCCGCCGGCTCTACCGGACCGGCGACCTGGCCCGCCGCGACGCCGCCGGGGACATCGAGTTCCTGGGCCGCGCCGACGACCAGGTCAAGATCCGCGGCTACCGGGTCGAGCCGGGCGAGATCGCCGCCGTGCTGACCGGGCATCCGGCCGTCCGCGAGGCGTTCGTCATGGTCAGGGACGGCGCCCTGGTGGCGTACGTGGTCGCCGACGGCACGCCCGAGCTGCGGCCGTACCTGGCCGAGCGGCTGCCGGAGTACATGGTGCCGAGCACGTACGTGCCGCTGGCGGCCCTGCCGGTGAACCCGTCGGGCAAGGTGGACCGGCAGGCCCTGCCCGAGCCCGGCCATGGCGCGCGAGCCGTCACGGCGGCCCCGGCCACGCCGGTGGAGGAGGCCGTCGCCGCCGTCTGGCAGGAGGTGCTGGGCGGGCAGATCGGACGGCACGACAACCTGTTCGAGCTGGGCGGCAACTCGCTCAACGTCACCCGGATCGCCTCCCGGCTGCGCGACGCGCTGGACGTCCGGGTGCCGCTGCGCACGCTCTTCGCCCGCCCGACCGTCGCCGAGCTGGCCGCCGAGCTGGCCTCGCCGGAGGTGGAGACGGCCGCCGAGCTCTATCTGATGGTGGCCGCGTACTCCGACGAAGAGGCCGAGGCACTGCTGCGTTCGATGGAAGGTGATCAATGAGCCTGTCAGCCCAGCAGAGGCAGCTCCTGGACGCGTTACGCAAGAAGAGGCAGCAGGCGGCCGGGCGGCCCAGGCCCGACCGGCTGCCCATGTCGTTCACCCAGCTCCGCGCCTGGTACCTGGACCGGACCGCGCCCGGGGCCGCCCACTACCTGATCCCGCTGGCCTTCCGCGTCGAGGGCCCCCTCGACCGCGAGGCGCTGCACCGGGCGCTGAACGCCCTGGTGGCCCGGCACGAGAGCCTGCGCACCACGTTCGCCATGGACGAGGACGGGCCGTACCAGGTCGTGGCGGACACGCTGACGATCCCCCTGGCCGACACCCCCGACGACGCGCCGATGGACCTGACCACCGGCCCGCTCGTCCGCGCCTGCCTGGAGCGCGAGGACGACGGGCGGCACGTCCTGCGCCTGACCCTGCACCACATCGTGGCCGACGCCTGGTCCCTCGACGTGCTGCGCCGCGAGCTGAGCGCCCTGTACGAGGGCCGCGAGCTGCCACCACTCCCCCGGCAGTACCCCGACTACGCGATCGAGCAGCGCGACCGGGACCACGGCGAGGACCTGGACCACTGGCGCGGCACGCTGACGGGCGCGCCGCCGGTCACCGAGCTGCCGCCGGACCTGCCGCGTCCCGAGGTCCAGACGTACGCGGGGGCCGAGCTGCCGTTCTCGCTGGACCTGCCGCGCGAGGAGTTCGCGGCGTACTGCCGCGGCCTCGGGGCGACGCCGTACATGGTGTTGTTCGCCGCCTACCTGGTGGTGCTCGCCCGCCGCTCCGGCCAGGACGACCTGGTGGTGGGCACGCCCATCGCCAACCGCGACCAGGTCGAGTACGAGGGCCTGATCGGGTTCTTCACCAACACCCTGGCCGTCCGCGCCGACCTGTCGGGCGGCCCGTCGTTCGCCGAGGTCGTCGAGCGGGTCAAGGAGGCGGTGCTCGACGCCCACGACCACCAGGCGATGCCGTTCGAGCGGCTGGTGGAGGAGCTCAACCCCGAACGCCGCCTGGACCGCAGCCCGGTGTTCCAGACGATGTTCAACATGCTGCCCGAGGCCACCTCGGAGCTGGAGCTGGCCGGGCTGACGGTCACGCCGGTGGAGATCCCCGAGCGCACGGCCAAGTTCGACCTCACCGTGGGCGTCCGCGAGACCCTGGACGGGCTCGTCGAGTACAACACCGACCTGTACCGGCCGGGAACGGTCCGCGCCCTGGTGGCCGACCTGCGGCAGGTGCTGGCCACGGCGATGCGCGGCGACGAGGCGGCCGGGCACATGCCGCGTCACCAGGTCGTCCAGCTCGTCACCCGGGCCTGGCGGGAGTCGCTGGGCACCGACGGCTTCGGGCCCGACGACAACTTCTTCGAGGTCGGCGGCCACTCGATGCTGGTCCTCCAGGTGCACGAGCGGCTGCGCAGGCGCTTCGCCCTGACGGTCACCGACCTGTTCCGGTATCCGACGATCTCCTCGCTGGCGGCCTACCTGAGCCCCGGCGCCCCCGCCCTCGCGGAGGCGGCCCCCGCCGCCACGGCGACCTCGGGCGGCGCCCTGGCCATCGTCGGCATGGCCTGCCGCTTCCCCGGCGCGAACGGCCCCGAGGAGTTCTGGGCGGCGATCCGCGACGGCGTCGAGGCCGTACGGGACTTCACCGACGAGGAACTGCTCGCCGACGGCGAGGACCCCGAGCGCCTGGCCGACCCGGCCTACGTCAGGTCGGGCACGGTGCTGGACGGCATCGACCTGTTCGACGCCACGCTGTTCGAGTTCACCCCGCGCGAGGCCGAGATCCTCGACCCGCAGCAGCGCCTGTTCCTGGAGACCGCCTGGGAGGCCCTGGAGGACGCGGGCTGCGACCCGGCCCGCCATCCGGGCCACATCGGCGTCTTCGCCGGCTCGGCGATGAGCAGCTACTTCATCGAGAACCTGCTGGCCGCGCCGGACGTGCTCAGGGCCGTCGGCGAGTACCAGGTCATGCTGGCCAACGACAAGGACTCGCTGCCCACGCGGACCTCGTACAAGCTGGACCTGCGCGGGCCGAGCGTCAGCGTCAACAGCGCCTGCTCCACCTCGCTGGTCGCGCTGCACATGGCCCGGCAGAGCCTGCTGGCGGGCGACTGCGACATGGCGCTGGCCGGCGGCGTGCGGGTCAACGCCTGGACCCGGCGCGGCTACGTCTTCCAGAGCGGCGGCATCGGCTCGCCGGACGGCCACTGCCGTCCCTTCGACGCCGGCGCCCAGGGCACGATCGGGGCCGGCGGCGTGGGCGTCGTCGTGCTCAAGCGCCTGGAGGACGCGATCGCGGCGGGCGACACCATCCACGCCGTCGTCCGCGGCTCGGCGGTCAACAACGACGGCACCAGGAAGGTCGGCTACACCGCCCCCGCCGTGGACGGGCAGGCCGAGGTCATCACCGCGGCCCTGGCGGCGGGCGGCGTCGAGCCGGACACGATCGGCTACGTCGAGGCGCACGGCACGGGCACCGCACTCGGCGACCCGATCGAGGTCGCGGCGCTGTCGCAGGTCTTCACCGGCGACCGGCCGATCGCGCTGGGGTCGGTCAAGTCCAACATCGGGCACGCCGACGCGGCGGCCGGCATGGCCGGGCTGATCAAGACCGTGATGGCGCTCAAGCACCGCACGCTGCCGCCCACGGTCAACTTCGGCACGCCCAACCCGCGCATCGACTTCGGCCCGTTCCACGTGCCGACCGAGAGCGCCGGGTGGCCGCGGGGCGAGGGGCCGCGCCGGGCGGGCGTCAGCGCGTTCGGCATGGGCGGCACGAACGCCCACGTCGTTCTGGAGGAGGCGCCCGAACCGGCCGCCGCGCAGGCGGTGCCGGGGCCGCACCTGCTCGTCCTGTCCGCCGCCACAGAACCGGCGCTGGCCGAGTCGGCCGGGCGGCTGCGCGAGCACCTGCGTACCCGTCCGGAGCTGGACCTGGGCGACGTCGCCGGCACCCTGCGGCACGGCCGCCGCGCGCTGCGGCACCGCGGCGCGCTGGTCGCCGAGGACGCCCCGGCGGCGCTCACGGCCGAGCTGATCACCGGCGAGGCGCTGCCGCGCGAGGTCGCCTTCGTCTTCCCCGGCCAGGGCGCGCAGCGCCGCGGCATGGGCGCGGGACTGTACCGGTCCGGCGGCGTCTTCCGCGCCGTCGTGGACACCTGCGCCGCGATCCTGGAGCCCCACCTCGGGCTCGACCTGCGCGAGGCCCTGTACGGCGAGGCCGGCGACCTCGACCAGACCTGGCTCACCCAGCCCGCGCTGTTCGTCACCGAGTACGCTCTCGCCCGCACCCTCGTCGAGCGCGGCGTGCGCCCGTCGATGATGGCCGGGCACAGCATCGGCGAGTACGTCGCCGCCTGCCTGTCCGGCGTCCTCACCCTGGAGGACGCCCTGCGCCTGGTCGCCGCGCGCGGCCGCCTGGTCCAGGGCCTGCCGCCCGGCTCGATGCTGGCCGTGCCGCTGCCCGAGGACGAGGTGCGCGGCCTGCTCGGCGACGACCTGACGCTGGCCGCGGTCAACACCCCCGAGTCGTGCGTCGTGGCCGGTCCAGGGGACGCCGTCGCCGCCCTGGAACGCCGGCTGACCGAGCGGGGCGTCGCCTGCCGCGCGCTGCGCACCTCGCACGCCTTCCACTCCTCGATGCTCGACCCGGTGCTCGACGCGTTCGCCGCCGAGGTCGCCTCGGTACGGCTGCGCGCGCCCGAGGTGCCGTACCTGTCGAACGTCACCGGCGGCTGGGTGAGCGCCGCCGAGACCACCGACCCCGGCTACTGGGTGCGCCACCTGCGCGAGGCCGTGCGGTTCGCCGACTGCGCGCAGGCCCTGGTGACGGCCGGGGCGGCGGTGGCCGAGGTCGGCCCCGGCCGCACGCTGAGCACGCTGGTGCGCCGCCGGGGCGGCCGGTCGGTCGCCCTGCTCGCCGAGCCCGAGGGTGGTCCGGCCGCCCTGCTGGAGGGCGTCGGACGGCTCTGGGTGACCGGCGCGGACGTCGACTGGGCGGCGTTCGCGCCTCCCGGGCGGCGGGTGCCGCTGCCGACGTACCCGTTCGAGCGGCGCAGCCACTGGATCGGGCCGCGCGCCCGGCGCCACGAGCCGGCCGCCGTCCCGGTGGCGATGGCTGTGGCGGCCGACGACCTCGACCCGGTGGCCGCGGCCTGGCGCGACGTGCTCGGCCTCACGCCCGCCGCCCCCTCGGACGACTTCTTCGCGCTGGGCGGCGACTCGCTCGTGGCCACCCAGCTCGCCTCCCGGCTCGGCCTGCCCATCGAGGCGGTCTTCGAGCACCCGACGCTGGGCGGGCAGCGGGCGCTGGTCGCCGCCACGGCCGGGCCCGAGGTGATCCCGGCCGCCGAGGAGCCGGGGCCGGGGCCGGTCTCGTTCATCCAGCGGCGCATGTGGTTCATCGACCAGGTGCACGGCTCGGCCGCCTACGCCGTGGCCACCGCGCTCGACCTGCGCGGCGACCTGGACGTGGAGCTGCTGCACGGCGCGCTGCGCGAGCTGGTCCGGCGGCACGAGGCGCTGCGGACCGTCTTCCACGCCCCGGACGGCGAGCCGGTGCAGGTCGTGCTGCCCCCGGGCGAGACGCCGCTGCCGGTCGAGGACTGCGACGACGTCGAACGCGCCCTGAGCCGGGACGCGGCCGAGCCCTTCGACCTGGCGCACGGCCCGCTGTTCCGGGCCCGGCTGCTGCGCACGGCCCCCGGCCACCACGTGTTGTCGCTGGCCTTCCACCACATCGTCGTGGACGGCTGGACGATCACGATGCTGGAGGGCGAGCTGGCCGCCCTCTACAACGGCGAGACGCTGCCCGAACCCGAGTACGGCTACCGCGACTACGCCCGCTGGCAGCAGGAACAGGCCATCGACCTGGGCTTCTGGAGCGAACGGCTGCGCGGCGCCCCGCACAGCCTCGACCTGCCCACCGACCGGCCGCGCCCGCCGATGCAGACCTTCGAGGGCGCGGTCGCCGCCCACGTGCTGCCCGCCGAGCTGGCCAAGGGGCTGCGCGGGCTGAGCCAGGAGCGCGGCGCCACGCTCTACATGACGCTGCTGGCCGCGCTGCACACGCTGCTGTACCGCTACAGCGGCCAGGAGGACATCTGCGTCGGCTCGCCGGTGGCCGGGCGCACCCGTCCGGAGTTCGAGGGTGTCGCCGGGTGCTTCATCAACACGCTGGTCATGCGCGCCCGGCTCGACGGCGACCTGCCGTACACCGAGCTGCTGGCGCAGGTGCGCGAGTACGCGCTCGGCGCGTACGCCCACCAGGGCGTGCCGTTCGAACGGCTCGTGGAGGAGCTGAACCCGCCCAGGGACCTGTCCCGCAACCCGCTCTTCCAGGTGCTGTTCAACCTGCTCAACCTGCCCCAGAGCGACCTGGGCATGACCGGGCTGACCGTGACCGAGCGGCCCGTGGAGACCGGCACCGCGCAGGTGGACCTGGCCCTCCAGGTCTACGAGCAGGACGACGAGCTGCTGTGCAGGCTGGAGTACAACACCGCGCTCTACGACGAGGGCACCGCCCGGCGGCTGCTGCGCCACTACGAGCTGCTGCTCGGCGCGATCGTCGAGGCGCCCGCGACCCGGCTGTCCGGCCTGTCCTTCCTCACTGGCGAGGAGCTGGCCGAACAGCTCGGCGGCCAGGACGGCCAGGCGCCCGGCGGCTGCGTGCACGAGCTGGTGGAGGCCCAGGCCGACCGGACGCCCGACGCGGTGGCCGTGGTCTTCGAGGGCGAGACGCTGACGTACCGGGAGCTGGAGGAGCGGGCCAACCGGGCCGCCCACCGGCTGCGGTCGGCCGGCGTCGGGCCCGAGACCCTGGTCGGCGTGGCGATGGAACGGTCGGCCACGATGCTGGTCGCGCTGCTCGGCGTGCTGAAGGCGGGCGGCGCGTACGTGCCGCTCGACCCGATGTACCCCGAGGACCGCCAGGACTACATCCTCGGCCACTCCGGCATCGGCGTGCTGGTCACCGAGCGGGAGCTGGCCGGGCGCTACACCGCCTACCAGGGGCAGCTCCTCCTGGCCGACGACGGCTTCCCCGGCGAGAGCACGGCCCGGCCGCCCGCTCTGGCCGCGGCGGAGAACCCCTGCTACGTCCTGTACACCTCCGGCTCGACCGGACGGCCGAAGGGCGTGCGCGTCCAGCACTCCTCGGTGGTCAACTTCCTCGACTCGATGAGCCGCGAGCCCGGACTGACCGGGCGGGACACGCTGGTGGCCGTCACGACGTTCGCCTTCGACATCTCCGTGCTGGAGCTGTTCCTGCCGCTCACCGTCGGGGCCCGGGTGATGATCGCGAGCCGCGAGGCCGCCTACGACCCGCTGCGGCTGGCCGCCCTGCTGGAGGAGGCCACCGTCATGCAGGCCACCCCGGCGACCTGGCGGCTGCTGCTGTCGGCGGGCTGGGCCGGCAAGGCCGGCCTGAAGGCGCTGTGCGGCGGCGAGGCACTTCCCGCCGACCTGGCCGCCGACCTGCGCGGCCGGGTGTCGGAGCTGTGGAACATGTACGGGCCGACCGAGACGACGATCTGGTCCACGCTCACCAGGGTCGACGACGGGCCGATCACGATCGGCCATCCGATCGCCAACACCCGGATCCTGCTGCTCGACGCCGCGCTGGAGCTCGTCCCGACCGGCGTGGTCGGCGAGCTGTACATCGGTGGGGCGGGCCTGGCCCGCGACTACCTGGGCCGGCCGGAGCTGACGGCCGAGCGGTTCCTCACCTGGCAGGACGGGAGCCGGCTCTACCGGACCGGCGACCTGGCCCGCCGCCGCGGCGACGGCACGATCGAGTTCCTCGGTCGGGCCGACGGCCAGGTGAAGGTGCGCGGCTACCGGATCGAGCTGGGCGAGATCGAGACGCTCCTGCTGGCGCATCCGGCGGTCGGCTCGGCGGCCGTGGTGGTGCGCGGCGAGGAGGAGGACAAGAGCATCGCCGCCTACCTCGTCGCCGACGGCGAGCACGACTGGCGCGAGCACCTGCGGCGCAAGCTGCCCGACTACATGATCCCGTCGTCCTTCACCCTGCTGGACGCGCTGCCGCTGACCCCCAACGGCAAGGTGGACCGCAAGGCCCTGCCCGAGCCCGTGGGCCAGACGCGGACCGAGGGGACGGCGCCGCGCACCCCCGCCGAGGCGCGGCTGGCCGAGCTGTGGTCGTCCATCCTGGGCGTGGACGGCGTCGGCATCGACGACGACTTCTTCGCGCTCGGCGGCGACTCCTTCAAGGCCGTGCGCGCCGTACGCGACTCCGGGATCCCGGCGACCGTGCTGGACCTGTTCAAGAACCCGACGATCCGCGCGTTCGCCACGCTCGACGGGTCGGCCCAGCACGCCGGGCTGTTGCACGAGCTGACGCCGCCGCGTCCGGCGGCCACGGTGACGCTGGTCTGTGTGCCGTTCGCGGGGGCGGGGGCGATCACGTACCAGCCGCTGGCGGCGGCGGTGCCCGATCACGTCACGATGCTCGCGCTGGAGCCGCCCGGCCACGACACCGGCAACCCGGACGAGCCCGCGCTGCCCTTCACCGAGCTGGTCGAGGGCTGCGTCAAGGAGATCAAGGAACGGGTGCGCGGGCCGCTGCTGCTCTACGGGCACTGCATGGGCGGCGCGCTCACCGTCGAGCTGGCGCGCCGGCTGGAGGAGGAGGGCGTCGACCTGGTGAAGGTGGTCGTCGGCGGCCACTTCCCGGCGCCGCGCCTGCCCGGCAAGGCGTTCGCCTGGTTCCGCCGGGTCTTCCCCATGGAACGGTGGACGTCCAAGCGGCAGGCCCTGGAGTTCCTGCGGGCCATGGGCTTCTTCACCGAGGACCTGGACCCGCGCGAGCGCGACTTCATCATGGGCGTCTTCCTGCGCGACACCCAGGAGGGCGAGGACTACTACACCGAGCTGTACCGGGAACCGATCAGGAAGCTGTCCGCGCCGCTGGTGTGCGTGGTCGGCGAGAGCGACCGCGCCACCGAGCTGTACGAGGAGCGCTTCCGCGAGTGGGAGGCGTTCTCCGACTCGGTGTCGCTGGAGGTCATCCCGAAGGCCGGGCACTACTTCCAGAAGCACCAGGCGCCCGAGCTGGCCGAGATCCTCGGCGGCGGCGAACGGCCGCCCGCGCCGCTGCCGCCGCGCTTCCAGCAGGCCGGCCTGAAGACGTTCTTCCTGGTGGCCTTCGGCCAGCTCGTGTCGCTGATCGGCACCGGGCTGACCACGTTCGGCCTCGGCCTGTGGGTCTACCAGCAGACGCGGTCGATCTCGATGTTCGCCATCGTCTCGGTCATGGCGCTGCTGCCCGCCGTGCTGCTGGCGCCCATCGCCGGCACGGTCGCCGACCGCTGGAACCGCCGGACCGTCATGATCACCGCCGACTCGGCGGCCGGCTGCTCCTCCGCCGCGCTCGCCGCGCTGCTCTGGACGGGCGGGCTGCAACTCTGGCACGTCTACGTCATCGTCGCCGTCGGGTCGATCTCCACGGCCTTCCACCAGCCCGCGTACATGGCGGCGGTGGCCCAGCTCGTGCCCAAACGGTATTACGGCAGGGCCAACGGCATGGCCCAGCTCGGGCAGGCGGCGGGGACCGTGCTGGCGCCGCTGCTGGGCGGGGCGCTCATGGCGGCGATCGGGCTGCGCGGCATCATCGTGATCGACCTGTCCTCCTTCCTGTTCGCGGTCACCGTGACGCTGGCGGTCCGCTTCCCGAACGCGCTGTTCAAGAAGCAGGAGGAGCCGTTCTGGCGGGAGGTGACGGGCGGCTGGCGCTACATCACCCGCAGGCACGGGCTGCTGGCGATCATCCTGTTCACCTCGTTCCTGAACTTCCCGTTCGCGATGGTCGAGGTGCTGTCCACACCGCTGCTGCTCAGCCTCACCGACACCCGCGGGCTCGGCATCGCCCTGTCGATGACCGGCGTGGGCCTGGTGATCGGCAGTGTGATCATGACGGTGACCGGCGGCCTGGCCCGCCGCACGAACGGCATCCTGGGCTGCTTCGTCGCGCTGGGCGCCGCGTTCGCCGTCATCGGCCTGGCGCCCCACCCGGCGCTGCCCGCGATCGGCCTGTTCCTCGTCGGCCTGCTGACCGCGCTGTTGAACGCGCACTGGTTCTCGATCGTGCAGCAGAAGGTCGGCCTGGACCTTCAGGGCCGGGTCATCGCGACCAACCTGATGCTCAGCTGGGCCATGGTCCCGGTCGGCTTCCTGTTGGCCGGGCCGCTGGTCGAGCACGTCTTCAACCCGATCGCCGGGGCCGCCCGGGGCCGGGGCATCGGCCTGCTCACGATCGTGGCGGGCGCGGTGACCGTGCTGATCGGCCTGGCGGCCTTCCGGTACGGGCCGGTCCGCCGCCTTGAGGACGATCTGCCGGACGCGATCCCGGACGCGGTGGCCATCACCGACAAGGACCTGATCCAGGAGGCCGCCGACCGCCAACTGGTCTCCTGACCACCGTCCCCCGGTACGCACGAGCGCCGTACCGGGGGACGCCGGCGTCAGTCGACCTCGGCGACTGCCTGGGCGAACTGGGCGGAGTAGAGGCGGGCGTAGGCGCCGTCCGCCGCCAGGAGGGTTTCGTGGGTGCCCTGTTCGACGATGCGGCCCTCCTCCATGACCAGGATCAGGCTGGCGTCGCGGATCGTGGACAGGCGGTGGGCGATCACGAAGCTCGTACGGCCCTCGCGCAGCGAGCTCATCGCCCGCTGGATGAGCACTTCGGTACGGGTGTCGACCGAGCTGGTGGCCTCGTCCAGGATCAGGATGGCCGGCTCGGACAGGAACGCGCGGGCGATCGTGATGAGCTGCTTCTCGCCCGCGCTGACCGTGGCGCCCTCCTCGTCGATCAGCGTGTCGTAGCCGTCGGGCAGCGTGTGCGCGATGCGGTCGACGTGGGCGGCCCGGGCGGCGGCCTCGATACGCTCGCGGGTGGCGCCCTCGGCCCCGTAGCCGATGTTCTCGGCGATCGTGCCGCCGAACAGCCAGGTGTCCTGGAGCACCATGCCGATGTCGGCGCGCAGTTCCTCCCTGGACATGTCGGCCGTGTCGACTCCGTCGAGGGTGATGCGGCCGCCGGTCACCTCGTAGAAGCGCATGATGAGGTTGACCAGGGTCGTCTTGCCCGCTCCCGTGGGGCCGACGATGGCCACGGTCTGGCCGGGCTCCACGGTCAGCGACAGGTTCTCGATCAGCGGCCGGTCGGGGGTGTAGCGGAAGGAGACGTTCTCGAACGCCACACGGCCGCGCAGCTCGGCGGGACGGGCGGGCACGGCCGGCTCGGCCGACTGCTCGGGGGCGTCCAGCAGCTCGAAGACCCGCTCGGCCGAGGCGATGCCCGACTGGACGAGGTTCGCCATGCCGGCCACCTGGGTCAGCGGCTGGCTGAACTGCCGGGAGTACTGGATGAACGCCTGCACGTCGCCCAGCGAGATCGAGCCCGAGGCCACCTTGAACCCGCCCACGACGGCGACCAGCACGTAGTTGACGTTGCCGATGAACATCATCGCCGGCTGGATGACGCCGGAGATGAACTGGGCGCGGAAGCTGGAGGCGTACAGGGCCTGGTTGTGCTCCTCGAAGGTGGCGGCGGCCTCCTGCTGCCGGCCGAAGACCTTGACCAGGGTGTGGCCGCCGTACATCTCCTCGATGTGGCCGTTGAGCTTGCCGGTGGACGACCACTGCTTGACGAACTCCGGCTGCGACCGCTTGCCGACGACGGTGGTGACGTAGACCGACACGGGCACCGTGACCAGGGCGATGAGCGCCAAAATCGGCGAGATCCAGAACATCACCACCAGCACGCCCACGACCGTCAGCACCGACGAGATGAGCTGGCTCATGGTCTGCTGGAGGGTCTGGGCGATGTTGTCGGTGTCGTTGGTGGCGCGGCTGAGGATCTCGCCGCGCGGCTGGCCGTCGAAGTAGCTGAGCGGCAGCCGCGCCAGCTTGGCCTCGATCCGCTCGCGCAGCCGGGACGCCGCCCGCTGCACGACGGTCGTCGTGAGCCGGAACTGCGCGATGCCGAGCAGCGCCGCCACCACGTAGATGGCCAGCACCCAGCCCAGCACGTAGGCCAGCCCGGTGAAGTCGATGCCCTGGCCGGGCACGACGTGCATCGAGGCCACCATGTCGGCGAAGTTGCCCTCGCCCTTGGCGCGCAGGCCCGCCACGGCCTGCTCCTTGGTGATCCCGGCGGGCAGCCGGGCGCCGATGATGCCGGAGAAGATCAGGTCGGTGGCGTGGCCGAGGATCTTGGGCCCGGTGACGGTGAGCGCGACGCTGACGATGCCGAGCGCCAGGACGACGCCGAGCAGCGCGCGTTCGGGCCGCAGCAGGCGCATCAGCTTGCGCAGCGTGCCGCCGAAGTCGAGCGCCTTCTCGGCGGGCCCGGACATCATCCTGCCCGGTCCGAAGGCGGGCTGCGGGCGGCGCGCGGGAGCCTGGGCGGTCATGCCGCGGCCTCCTGTTCGGTGAGCTGGGACAGCACGATCTCCCGGTACGTCGGGCAGGTCTCCATGAGCTCGGCGTGGTCGCCGCTGCCGACCACGCGTCCCTCGTCGAGGACGAGGATGAGGTCGGCGTCGCGGATCGTGTTCACCCGCTGGGCGACGATGACGATCGTGGCGTCGGTGATCTCCTCGGCCAGCGCGGCCCGCAGGCGGGCGTCGGTGGCGTAGTCGAGGGCGGAGAAGGAGTCGTCGAAGAGGTAGATCCCGGGCCGGTGCACGAGGGTCCTGGCGATGGCCAGGCGCTGACGCTGGCCGCCGGAGACGTTCGTGCCGCCCTGGGAGACGGGCTCGTCCAGGCCGCCGGGCATCGCCTCGACGAACGCGCGGGCCTGGGCGATCTCCAGAGCCCGCCACAGCTCCTCGTCGGTGGCGTCGGGCCGGCCGTAACGCAGGTTGGAGGCCACGGTGCCGGAGAACAGGTAGGGCGCCTGCGGGACGAGGCCGACCGCGCGGGCCAGGGCCGCCGGGTCGAGGTCGCGGACGTTGACGCCGTCCACCAGCACGTCGCCGGCGGTCGCGTCGAACAGCCGCGGGACGAGGTTGAGCAGCGTCGTCTTGCCGCTGCCGGTGCTGCCGATGATCGCGGTGGTCCGGCCCGGCCGCGCGGTGAAGCTCACCCCGGACAGCACCGGGTCCTCGGCGCCCGGGTAGCGGAAGTCCACGGACCGCAGCTCCAGCTCGCCCAGGTGACTGTCGGGGGTGACGGGCTCGGCGGGCGGGTGGACGGTCGGGTCGGTGCCGAGCACGTCCTCGATGCGCTCGGCGCAGACCTCGGCGCGCGGGATCATCATGAACATGAACATGGCCATCATCACCGACATCAGGATCTGCATCAGGTAGGAGATGACCGCGGTCAGCGCGCCGACCTGCATGGTGCCGTCGGCGATGCGGTGGCCGCCGAACCAGATGACGGCGACGCTGGAGACGTTCACGACCAGCATGACCGAGGGGAACATCAGCGCCATCAGCCGCCCGACCCGCAGCGACACGTCGGTGAGCCGCTCGTTGGCCACGCCGAAGCGCTCGCGCTCGTGCCGGTCGCGGACGAACGCCCTGATGACCCGGATGCCGGTGATCTGCTCGCGCAGCACCTGGTTGATCCGGTCGATGCGCTCCTGCATGGTGCGGAACAACGGGCGCATCCGCCAGACGACCAGGCCGACGATGACGATCATCACGGGCAGCACGACGAGCAGCAGCGACGACAGCGCCGTGTCCTGGCGCAGCGCCAGCACGATGCCGCCGACGCACATGATCGGCGCGGCCACCATCATCGTGAACGTCATCAGCACGAGCAGCTGCACCTGCTGCACGTCGTTGGTGGTCCGGGTGATCAGGGACGGCGCCCCGAACCTGTTGACCTCCTGTACCGAGAAGCCCTGCACCCGGTGGAAGATCGCGGCCCGCAGGTCGCGGCCGAGGGCCATCGAGGTCCTGGCGCCGTAGTAGACGGCCACGACCGAGCAGACGATCTGGATGAACGTCACGCCGAGCATCACCAGCCCGACGCGCATGATGTAACCGGTGTCGCCGGTGATGACCCCGTGGTCGATGATGTCGGCGTTGAGTGTGGGGAGATAGAGCGTGGCCAGTGTCTGCACGAACTGGAAGAGGACCACGAGCGTGATCTCCTTCCCGTACGGCCTTAGCTGGACCCGCAGCAGGCGGAGCAGCATCAACGGACGCTTTCTGTCGAGGGGGTGAGGGAGGGCCGCACGAGCAGCCCGTCGAGCAGGACGGAGACGATCTCCTCGTCGTCCATGTCGCCGAAGTCACCGGACAGGCCGAAACCGCGGTGGACGCTCACCGAGACGAGCATGAGCAGCAGTTGCGCCGTGGCCATGGGCGAGCGGCGCAGATTGTCGCGGTCGGGCTCGACGAGGGCGGCGAGCGCGGCGGTGATGCGGGCGCGGCTGTCCAGCATGTGCTCCCGGAGCTCGGCGTCCTCGGCCATGAGCTCGCGGGGCACGGCGATGATGTTGACGTTGGCCTTCATGCCGGCCCGCAGCAGCGCCGCCACCTCACACAGCCGGGCCCGCAGCCCGACGGTGGTGCCGATGGCGGCGAGCGCGTTCTCGGCCGGCCGGGGGTCGAACGCGCTCATCAGGGCCGCGCGCAGCAGCGTGGCCTTGTCGGAGAAGACGCCGAAGATCGTGCCTTCGGCCACGCCCGCGGCCTCGGCGATCTGGCGGGTGCTGACGGCGGTGCCGTGCGCGCGCAGCAGGGGGATGGTGGCCTCGATGAGGGCGGCACGGCGCTCTTCGGGCGCCATGGCGGGCACCCGTCGCCTTTTGGTCATGCGGACGAGCGTAATGAGTGAGTACTCGCTCGTTCAAATCATTATTTGTCTGGCATGTGTTCTGGCTGGTCAGCCGGTCTTGTCGTCGGCCAGGTTCTTGAGCCACACGCCGACGTGCTGCATGAGCACGTCCAGCTCGCGGCGGAGCTCGGCGTTCTCGCGGCGGAGCCAGAGCAGCTCGTCCCGCTCCTCCAGGGAGAGCACGCCGGCCTCCTCCGGCCGGACCGGCCGCGGGTGGTGGCGGCTTTCCAGGGCCGGGTCGTGCGTGCGGAAGGCGTCCTCCCAGGGGCCGAGGACGTCGGCGGAGGCCGGAGCGGGCCCGGCCACCGGGGCCGGGGCGGGGGTCACGGCGGGGGCCGCGGCGGCGACAGGGGCCGGAGCGGCGGCGGCCCTGGTCTTCGGCAGCGTCAGGGTGACCAGCGCGGCGACCACCGCGACGCCGCAGCCGATCAGCAGGGCGGTGCGGAAGCCGGTCTCCGACGGCAGCGTGTGGCCGCCGACCGTCACGGTGAGCTGGGCCAGGACGACGCCGACCACGGCGGCGCAGACCGAGGTGCCGATGGAGCGCATCAGGGTGTTGAAACCGTTGGCCGAGGCCGTCTCGCTCCTCGGCACCGCGCCCATGATGAGGGCGGGCATCGCGCCGTACGCCAGGCCTACCCCGGCGCTGCCGATGCAACCGGCGATCATCAGGCCCCAGCTCCAGCCCATCAGGCCGAGCGCGGCGCCGTAGCCGGCCGCGATGACCAGCGCGCCGACGAACAGGCTGGTCTTGGGCCCGCGGGCGGCCGACAGCCGGGCGCCGAGCGAGGAGACCGCCATCATCATCAGCCCGGACGGCGCCATCCAGAGCCCGGCGGCCAGCATCGACTGGCCCAGGCCGTAGCCGAGCGCCGCGGGCAGCTGCAGGATCTGCATGAGGACCAGCGACTGGGCGTACATGGCGAAGCCGACGAGGATCGAGGCCAGGTTGGTGAGCAGCACCTGCGGGCGGGCGGTGGTGCGCAGGTCCACGAGGGGGTCGCGGACGCGCAGTTCCCACAGGGCCCACAGCAGGGCGAGCAGCACGGCGCCGCCGAGCAGCCCGAGGGTGGTGCCGCTCGACCAGCCCCAGTCGCCGCCCTTCGACACCCCGAGCAGCAGGCAGACCAGCGCCGCGCCCAGGCCGAACGCGCCGACGACGTCGAGGCGGCCCCGGGCGGCGACGGGCGTGGCCGGGACGAGCAGCCAGATCAGCACCGCGACCAGCACGCTCAGCGCGGCCGAGCCCCAGAACAGCACCCGCCAGTCGGCGTACTCGGCGACGGCGGCCGAGATCGGCAGCCCGAGCGCGCCGCCGATGCCCATGGACGAGCTCATCAGCGCGATGGCAGGGCCGACGCGCTGGGGCGGCAGCAGGTCGCGCAGCGCGCTGACGCCGAGCGGGATCATGCCGACGCCCAGCCCCTGGAGGCCGCGTCCGGCGATCATCGGGACGAGGGAGCCGGACAGCGCGCACACCACCGACCCGGCGATGAGCGGCACCGAGCAGGCGATCATCATGGTGCGCTTGCCGTAGAGGTCGCCGAGCTTGCCGATCACGGGGGTGGCGACCGCGCCGACCAGCAGCGTCACGGTGATCACCCACGACGTGTCGGCGGCACTGGCGTGCAGCAGCCGCGGCAGCTCGCCGATGAGCGGCACCACCAGCGTCTGCATGAGCGAGCCGACGATGCCGGCGACCGCGAGCACGCTGACGATCCCGCCGCCGGAGCGCGGGCTGGGCGCGGAATGCACCATTAATCCCCCCATTGTCCGAATGCACCCTACACAGGATGTGGCCCCTGCACAACCTGTGCAGCCTGCACACCGGGGGCCCTACAGGGGGGATCACGCGGCCGTCCGCCGCGGGCCGCGGGAGGTCAGCCGCGGTCGCGGGCGCCGCCGTCGAGCACCTGGTCGATGTGGGCGGCGAGCTCGACGTCGCGTTCGGTGACCCCGCCCACGTCGCCCGTCGAGAGCCGGAAGCGGATCCCTGTCCCCGTACGCTCGATCTCGGCCTGGTGGCCCAGCGCGGCGCCCTCGTTGTGCACCGCCTCGCTCAGCCAGCCGTAGCTGTCGGGCGTGATCGGCACGTCCTTGACCAGGGCGTCGCCGTCCCGCCGCCAGCCCTCCAGCGCCGCCATGGCGGTGTCGATGTCCTCGTCGGTCAGGCGCTCGGCCATGTTCCCCCCAAAGTGGTCGTCTCCCGACGCGCTACCACCGATGAGCCGCTTCACACCCGCTATTTTCCTCTATAGCGTGTAGTACTACGATTCGTAGAGGGGGAGTCTCATGCGGGTGCTGGTGGCGGGGGCGGGGATCAGCGGGCTGGCGGTCGCGCGCGGCCTGGTCGCGGACGGCCACGAGGTCGTCGTGCTGGAGGGGGCCGACGGGCCGCGCCTCGGCGGCGGCGCGATCACGCTGTGGTGCAACGGCACGGCGATCCTCGGCGACCTCGGCGTGGACCTGGAGGGCACCGGTCAGCGGCTGTCCGCGTTATCCCTGCGCACGGCCCGGGGCCGCCGGATCATGGACGTGGACCTGGAGCCCCTGACGGCCCGCTTCGGCTCGGCCCCCCGGGTGATCCCGCGCGGCTCGCTGATCAACCTCCTGGCCGCCGGCCTGCCGGACGGCGCCGTACGGTTCGGCGCGCGCGTACGGGACGTGGAGGCCGGCCGCGACGGCGTGCGCGTGCGTACCGCGACCGGCGCGGAGTACGAGGCGGACCTCCTGGTCGGGGCCGACGGCGTGCGCTCGCGGGTACGCGCGCTCGTGCTGGGCGACGGCCCGGCCGCGCCGACGGGCCTGGCGATCTGGCAGGGCCTGACGCCCGCCCCCTTCGACCCCGGCCCGACCACGACCCTGATGATCGGACGGCAGGCCGACGCCGGTTTCATGAGCGCGGGGAACGGGCTCATGCAGTGGTTCTTCGAGCGGCCCTGGTCGCCGGGCGACCCGCCCGTGGACAAGCCGGTGGAGATGTTGCGCCGCCGGTTCGCCGGCTGGGGCGCGCCGATCGCGCGGGTGCTGGACTCACTGTCCGACGGCGACGTCGAGCTGTTCCCGCACACCCGGCACAAGGTCCCGCGCCGCTGGGGCGCGGGGCGGTGCGTGCTGCTCGGCGACGCGGCGCACGCGATGCCGCCCGTCGGGGCGCACGGCACCAACCAGGCGCTCGAAGACGTGGCCGCGCTGACCGCCTGCCTGCGGGCCGCGCCCGGTCCGGCGGCGGTCGTGGACGCGTACTCGGTGCGGCGGAGGCGGCGGGCGGCGCGGGCCTCGATGGTGGCGGCGAACACGCTGGCGGCGTCGGGCCCTCGGGCGCTCATGCAGAGCGAGCCGATGATGCGGCTGCTGGCCGCCGTCCCGTCACGCCTGGGGGCGCCGGGTTTCGGACGTCTGCTGCGCGCGCTCAGCGACCGCATCTGACACTCGGAGCGCACGCCTGCGCCAGTTCTGACATAGGGGTTGACCCCGCCGGGACGGCCTGCCACCGCCGCCGAGGCTTTGACAGGCCGGTAATCACAAGATCGTTTGTTTAAATGCTTGAATTATCGCATTTACGACCTGACTTACTCCGCATTTCGGGCAAGTCATTTCTGTCAGGACGTACAAACTGTTTGCCGAAACCCGGTGAAATGTGATCAGTTTACGGACGTGAGAGATTTTCTCATTGTCGGGGGCGGTGTCGCGGGCGCCTGCGCGGGGTTCTTCCTCGCCGGCCACGGCACCGTGACACTGCTCGAAGCCGAGCAGGTCACCGGCCACCACTCGACCGGCCGGTCGGCGGCGCTCTTCTCGGAGTACTTCGGCAACCGGGCCGTCCGGGCTCTCACGGCGGCGAGCAGGGACTTCCTCGCCGCGCCCCCTCCGGGCTTCGCCGACGTCCCGCTGCTGACCCCGCGCGGCGTGCTCGCGCTGTGCCCGTACGGCGGGGAGACGCTGTTCGACGAGGTGCTGGCCGAGGGACGGCGGGCCCCGACGCCGGCCGTGGAGATCGGCCCCACCGAGGCTCTGGCGCACTGCCCGATCCTGCGTCCGGGCCGGTTCAGCCGGGCGATGCTGAAACCGGGCGCCATGGACATCGACGTGGACGCCCTCCACCAGGGGTTCCTGCGCGGTATCCGGGCCCGGGGCGGCCAGGTGCTCACCTCCGCGCGGGTACGGGCGCTGTCACGTACGGCCGGCGCCTGGCGGGCGGTCACCGACGCGGGCGAGCACGCCGCGCCGACCCTGGTCAACGCCGCCGGGGCGTGGGCCGACGAGGTCGCCGGGCTGGCCGGGGTGCGGCCGGTGGGACTGCGCCCGCTGCGCAGGACCGCGTTCCTGGTGGACCTGCCCGGCGGGACGGACGCCGGGTCCTGGCCGATGGTCACCGACGTGGCGGACACGTTCTACTTCAAGCCCGAGTCAGGCCGGCTGCTGGTCTCCCCCGCCGACGCCACCCTCGTGGCGCCCTGCGACGCCCGCCCCGACGACCTGGACGTCGCCGTCGGCGTGGGACGCGTCCAGGAGGCCACGACGCTGGAGATCCGCAGCGTCCGGCACGCCTGGGCGGGGCTGCGCAGCGAGGTGGCCGACGGGACGCCGGTGATCGGGCCGGCGCCCGACGCGCCGGGGTTCGTCTGGCTGGCCGCCCTCGGCGGCTACGGGGTCCAGACGTCGCCCGAGGCGGGCAGGATCGCCGCCGCGGCGGCGGTCCTGCCCGCCTCGGGCGGGGCCGGCGATCCGGCGTACGCGCCGGGCCGGCTCTGGAACGACTTGGAACGCCTATGAGGGCGACGGGGGCGTGTGAGGCAAGGGGACCGGTCGCCGTTCGTACATTCCTGACAGAGAGGTGGAGATGACCGGCAACACCCGCGGCTTCACCGGCCGGGCGGTCGACTTCGGCCCGTTCCGTCCCGTCCCGGCGTTGATCGAGGAGCAGACCGACCGGTGCCCCGAGCGGCCGGCGGTCACCTACGACGGCAGGACTCTCACCTACAGGCAACTGGACGACCTGGTCAACGGCCTGGCGGCGACGCTGGCCGGGCACGGCGTGGGCAAGGGCGACGTGGTCGCGGCCCTGCTGGTCAACTCGCTGGAGCTGCCGGTCGCGTACCTGGCGCTGATGAAGCTGGGGGCGGCGTTCGTGCCGCTCGACCCGTCCTGGCCGGTCGAGCGCGTGCGCGACACGCTCGACGTGCTGCCGGACGGGCCGATCCTGTGCGCGGGCGGCGAGCGGCTGCCGCCGGGCGCGGCCCACCGGGCGGTGACCGTCGGGATCGACGCGATCGTCCCGACCTCCGAACGCCCGGCGGTCGGCCTCGGCCCGGACGACCTGGCGTACGGCTACTTCACCTCCGGCACCACCGGAACCCCCAAGTGCGCGATGAACCGGCACGGCGGCCTGGCCAACCGGCTGCGCTTCATGACCCGCTACTTCGCCGCGACCGGCGACGACGTCGTGCTGCAGAACAGCAGGCACACCTCCGACTCCGCTCTGTGGCAGCTCTTCTGGCCGCTGACCACCGGCGGGCGCACGGTGCTGCCCGTCCAGGGCGACTTCCTCAACCTCCGGCACACCATCGACCTGATCGCCCGGTACGGCATCACCACCGCCGACTTCGTCTCCAGCGTCTTCAACGCCCTGGTCGCCATCGTGGACGGTGACGCCGCCGCCCTGCGCGCGCTGTCGTCCCTGCGCCGGCTCGTCGTCGGCAGCGAGGCGGTCAGCCCGCGGGCGGTGCACCGCCTGATGGCCCTGCTGCCCGGCCTCGACCTCACCAACGGCTACGGCCCGACCGAGGCGTCCATCGGGATGGTCTTCCACCGGGTGTCGGCGGCCGACGGCGACGCCGTCCCGCTGGGCCGCCCGATCGACAACTGCTACGCGGTCGTGGTGGACGAGGACCTGCGCCCGGTCCCCGAGGGGACGACCGGCGAGATCGCGATCGGCGGCGTCTGCCTGGGCGCGGGCTACCTGGGCGACCCGGCGGCCACGGCCAGGGCGTTCGTGGCCAACCCGTTCCCCGGCGAGATCCCCGGCGACCGCCTCTACCTCACGGGCGACCTCGGCCACCTGGACGACGACGGGCGGCTGTTCTTCGCCGGCCGCAAGGACTTCCAGGTCAAGATCCACGGCGTCCGGATCGAGCTGGGCGAGATCGCCGCGGCGGCCCAGCGCTGTCCCGGCGTGCTGCAGGCCGAGGTCCTGGTGGCCGAGCAGGCGGGGGTGAAGGCGCTGGCGCTGTTCGCCTCCGGCAGGGGCCTGACCGAGGCCGCGCTGGCCGCCGAGCTGCGCCGCACCCTGCCGCGCACCAGCGTCCCCCGCTACTTCTTCCCGCTGGCCGAGATGCCGCTGCACGACAACGGCAAGGTGGACCGCGGCCGGCTCCAGGAGATCCTCGACGGCAGGCTGGCCGAGGACACCGCGCTGCTGGCCGAGAGCGCGCCGACCGCGAGCCTGGACGACCAGGTGCTGCGGGCGATGCGCTCGGCGCTGGGCTGGCCGGGCCTCACCGCGGAGACGCACTTCGCCGAGTCGGGCGGCGACTCCATCCAGGCCCTGTCCGTGGTCCACATGATCACCGCCGAGACCGGCGTACGCGTGGACGTCAAGGACCTGTACGACCACCCGACGGCCGGCGCGCTGGCCCTGCTGATCGAGCGCCGGCGGCACGACCACGAGGCCATCGAGGAGGAGTCGGTGCTGATGGCGCGCGACTCCGTGCTGCCCGACGGGGAGCCCATCAGGCGGGCCTCCAGGCCGGAGCGGCTGCGCACGGTGCTGGTCACCGGGGCCACCGGGTTCGTCGGCAGCCGTCTGGTGCACGAACTGCTGGGCCGTGGCGGGCTGCGGGTGTGCTGCCTGGTGCGGGCGGCCGACGACGAGGCGGCCACGGCCCGGGTGGTCTCCGCCCTCACCGAGCGGGGCCTGTGGGAGCCGCGCTTCGCCGACCGGCTGGCGGGCTACGCGGGCGACCTGGCCTTACCCGGCCTCGGGCTGGACGGCTCCACCTGGGAGCATCTGGCCCGAGCCTGCGACCTGGTGCTGCACAACGGTGCGATGGTCAACTTCCTGTTCGACTACCGCGCCCACCGTCAGGCCAACGTGCGGGGCACGATCGAGCTGGTGCGGCTGGCGATGGCCCACCACCCGGTGCCGCTGCACTACGTCTCGACGCTGGGCGCGTTGCAGACGGAGGCGCTCCACAGGGGCGAGCGCGTCCCGGAGGACTGCGACCCGGCGCTGGCCAGGCCGCCGGGCGGCGGCTACAGCCGGTCGAAGTGGATCGCCGAGCGCTACCTGGCCGAGGCCCGGCGCCGGGGCGCGCTGGTGACCGTGCTGCGGCTCGGCGAGATCATGCCGAGCGCCGACAACGGGTATCCGAACCCGGTCGCCTTCACCCACCTGCTGCTCTCGGCGTTCCTGCGGCTGGGCGTGCGTCCCGACGTCGCCACGCGCACCGACTACACGCCGGTCGACTACGTCGCCGCGCGGGTCGGGGCGGCCGTGGCCGACCCCGAGGTCTGGGGCCGTACGCTGCACGTCTTCCGCGCCGAGAGCGTCAGCATCGACGACGTGCCGGCGCGGGCGGGCGTGCCGGTCACACCGATCCCGTGCGGCGACTTCGCGCGGCTCGTCCGCGAGACCGGCCGGGCGAGCGCGGACCGCGAGCTGATCACGCTCGCCTCGCTGCTGCCCGCCGCGGGGGACGAGGAGGAGCTGCGCCGGGCGTTCGGCGGGCTGCTGACCGACAACCCCGCGCTGTTCCACAAGGACGAGTGCCACAGGCTCGAACAGCGATGGCGGCTCGGCGAGGGCACCCTCGACGGCCCGATCGCCGCCTACCACGCCCGGCTGGCGGGCACGGCCGGGCAGCGGGTGCCCACCGGTTGATCAGGAAAGGTCAGGAATGCGCTACCGCAAGATGGGAAACCTCGGCTGGGAGGTCAGCGAGGTCGGCTACGGCATGTGGGGCATCGGCGGCGGCCCCGGCGGCTTCACCGGCTGGGACTACGACGTCGCCCCCCGGTGCCTCGACGAGGCCGTCGAACTGGGCTGCACCTTCTTCGACACCGCCTGGGTCTACGGCCGCGGCGTCAGCGAGCAGCTTCTCGGCGCGCTGCTGCGCCGCCACCCCGGCCACCGGCTGTACGTGGCCACGAAGATCCCCCCGAAGAACCGCGAATGGCCCCCGGGACCGGACGACACCCTCGACGACGCCTACCCCGCCGAGCACATCCGCGAGTACACCCACCGCAGCCTGGACAACCTGGGCGTCTCGCGCATCGACCTCATGCAGTTCCACACCTGGGAGGACCGCTGGGCCCGCGACGAGCGGTGGCAGGAGGCGATCAGGGACCTCAAGAGCGAGGGCGTGATCGAGGCGGTCGGCATCAGCGTCAACCGGTGGGAGCCGGCCAACTGCCTGGCCGCGCTCGACACCGGCCTGATCGACGTCATCCAGGTGATCTACAACATCTTCGACCAGGCGCCCGAGGACGAGCTGTTCGACCGGGCGCTGCGCGAGGGCGTGGGCATCATCGCGCGCGTCCCGTTCGACGAGGGCACGCTCACCGGCGCCCTGACCGCCGACAGCACGTGGCCGCCGGAGGACTGGCGCAGCACGTACTTCGGGCCGGAGAACCTGGGGCCGAGCGTCGAGCGGGCAGAACGGCTCAAGGCGGCGCTCCCCGAGGGGCTCTCGCTGCCGGAGGTCGCGCTGCGGTTCGCGCTGCACCACCCGGCGGTCAGCACGGTGATCCCGGGGATGCGCCGGCCCGCCCACGTGCGGGCCAACCTCGGCGTCTCCGACGGGCGGCCGCTCGACCCGGACCTGCTGGAGGAGCTGCGGCGGCACCGCTGGGACCGGGTGCCCGCGTGGTGGTCGGGGTGAGCGAACCGCTGGTCGCCATGTGGGCGCACTCGCGCTCGGCCTCGACGGCGTTCCTGCGCATGATGATCGAGCGGGGGGACGTGGCCGTCCTGCACGAGCCGTTCCTGGCGCTGACCGAGGAGGGCTCGCTCGCGCTGCCGTCGCCGGACGGCGGCCGGGTGACGGCCCGTTCGGAGAAGGACCTGCTGGCCCGGCTCGCGGAGCTGGCGCGGACGCGGCCGGTGTTCGTCAAGGAGGTGCTCGACTACGAGTACCCGCACCTGTTCAAGCATCCGGAGGACCTGGCCGGGATCGCGCACACGTTCATCGTGCGCGAACCGCGGCCGACCATCGCCTCGCACTACGCGATCAAACCGGCGGTGACCTGCGACGAGATCGGCTACGAGCGGCTGTTCCGGCTGCACGAGCTGGTCCGGGAGGTCACCGGCCGGCGGCCGCTGGTGATCCGCACCGAACGGCTGATCCACGAGCCGGCGGCGGTCGTCGAGGAGTTCTGCGCCTACACCGGCCTGCCCTTCCTGCCCGGCTCCCTCACCTGGGCCGCGGGCGACCGCCCGGAGTGGGGGCGGACCCGCCGCTGGCACCTGGACGCGAGCGGCAGCGCCGGGTTCGAGGACCGCCGCAACGTCTACGCCGCGACCGTGGACAACCATCCCGCCCTGCGGGCCTTCTACGACCACCATCTCCCCTTCTACCAGCGGCTCGTCCAGTACGAATAGGGAGCATCCATGTCAGAGTCACCGGGCCGGCTGTTCGCGCGGGCCTACGCCGACGACCCCGACCACGCGGAAGTGACCTTCGACTACACCATCACCGAGGCGCACGAGCCGACCAAGGACCGGCCCCGGCTGACCGTGCGCAACCTGCTCAGGGTCGTCCCCGTCGAGGGCGACCGGGCCCGGTTCTGGACGGAGTCGCCGCCCGGCGAGGAGGAGCGGCGGGCGGTGCGCGACTCGGACGTGCGGCGCGAGGCGGCGTTCAGGTTCGGCATGGCGGAAGCCAAGGTGCATCCGATCCGGGCCTGGGTGCAGATCCCCGACGGCCTGGCCGCGGACCCGGACGCCCTGGCCACCTTCCTCGACTACCGCCTCCTGGTACGGCTGGCCACGGCGGAGAACCTGGCCCTGACCACCGCCCTGCTCGGCCATCCGGAGATCGCCCGCCTGCCGTACGACGACTACGTCCACGGCGTCCTGTCGGCGTGCGACGAGGTCGAGCAGTCGGGCGCGACCCCGCACGCGATGATCGTCAACCCGCGCGACTACTACCACCGGCTGGTGGGCCGGGGCGGGCTGCTGGCCGAGCTGGCCGAGGGCAACGGCATGAAGGTCAGCCGCAACCGGTGGGTCGCGCCCGGGGACGCCCTGGTCGGCGACATCTCCGTGGCGGCCAGGCTGCTGGACGCGCGCCACTCGGTGATCCGGGTGGCCGAGCCGCCCCCCGGCACGTTCGCCCGGCCCGGCGTGGCCGTCTGCGCGGAGGTGCACGAGGGTGTCGCGGTGCATCTACCGGGTTTGTTCTACCTGGTCACCCCTGCCGGGGAAAACACCGTATTTCCCACTTCCTAGCAATCGAGTAGAACGAGAACGACGAAAGGCGGTGACCGTGTCGGACGCTGGCCAGGAATACCGGCGCAACGGTTGGTGGCGCGACGAAACGTTTCTGGACGACTTACGCCGCAACATAGTTGCTTTTCCCGACAAATCAGCACTCATTAGCCGGCGCGTCGCCGACGGCGTCACCGATGTCGTCACGTACGCCGAGCTGGGCCGGATGACCGACCGCATCGCGCACGGCCTGGTCAGGCTCGGCGTGCGGCCGGGCGACTTCGTCGCGATCCAGCTCCCCAACCGCAGGGAGACGCTGCCCCTCGCGCTGGCGTGCATGAAGATCGGCGCGCGCATCGCCCCCCAGATGCCCATCTACCGGCACCGCGAGCTGGACTTCATGATCCGGCTGACCGAGGCCAAGCTGTTCGTCACCACGACCCGCCTCGGCCACCTGGACACGGCGGAGACCGGGATGACCCTGGCCCGGGAGATCCCGAGCCTGGAACACGTGATCGTCGTCGGCGGCGGCGGGCCGCCCGGCTCGCTCGACTTCGACGAGCTCCTGCTCACCCCGGAACCGGGCGACCCGGCCGACATCGAGGGCCGCGAGCTGGGCCCCGACGACCCGTTCCTCATCCTGTTCACCTCGGGCACGACCGGCGAGCCCAAGGGCGCGCTGCACAGTCAGAACACCCTGTACGCCGACATCAAGGGCTACGGCGAGGCGTTCGGGCTGGACGAGAGCCTGGTCATCATGACCGCCCAGACGTCGATGCACTACGTGGGCCTGGTGATGGCGTACCTGACGGCGCTGACGCTGGGCGGCACCGCGGTCACGGCCGACGCCTGGGACGCCGGCGTCTACCTCGACCTGATGTCCGACCACGACGTCACCATGTACTACGGCTCGCCGCCGTTCGCCCGGGAGATCAGCGAGGAGCAGGAGGTCCGGCCGCGCAAGCTGCCCGGCCTGAGCGTCTTCGTCTCCGGCTCGGCCCCCGTCCCGCCGCACCTGGTGGAACGGGTCACCGAGACGCTGGGCGTGCGCGTGTACGCGCTGTGGGGCATGACCGAGAACGGCGGCGTCACCATGACCCGCCCGCAGGACCCGCCCGAGCGGGCCGGCGAGAGCGACGGCACGGTCATCTCCGGCATGGAGGTGCGCATCGTGGACGAGGAGAACAGACCGGTCGAGAAGGGCGAGATCGGCGCTCTCCAGGTACGCGGCGCGGCCCAGTGCCTCGGCTACTACCTGCGCGACGAGATCTACGCCAAGTCCGTCACCCCGGACGGCTGGTTCGACACCGGCGACCTGGCCCGCGACGACGGCTACGGCGGCGTGCGCATCTCCGGCCGGACCAAGGACGTCATCGTCGCCAAGATGTGCCTCAAGCTGCCGGTCAGCGACATCGAGGCGCTGCTCGGCCGGCATCCGGCCATCCGCGACATCGCGCTCATCGGCATCCCGGACCCGGCGCTGGTCGAGCAGGTGTGCGCCGTCGTCGCCCCGGCGGGCGAGCCGCCCACGCTGGAGGGCCTGCGCGCCTACCTCAAGGACGCCGGCGTGAACGACTGGTTCTGGCCCGAGCGCCTGGAGGTCGTCGAGGAGATGCCGCGGACCGTCACCGGCAAGATCCGCAAGGTCGAGCTGCGGGAGCGGTTCGGCGTGGCGTCGGACTGAGGTGGCCGGTTCACGGGCGCTCCCGCTCGCCGTCCTGTGCGGGAGCGCCTTCCTCGGCGCGATCGACGTGCAGCTCGCGAACATCGCCTTCCCCGACATCCTGCGCAGCTTCCCGGACAGCAGCCTGCCGGAGCTGTCGTGGGTGTTCAACGGCTACGCGATCGTGTTCACCGCGGCGCTGCTCCCGGCGGGCGGCCTGGCCGACCGGTTCGGCGCGCGGCGGGTGTTCCTGACCGGGCTGGCGGTGTTCGTGGTCGGCGCCGCCCTGTGCGCGGTCGCGCCGTCGGCGGGGGCGCTGATCGCGGCCCGGGTCGTGCAGGGCGTGGGCGGCGGGGTGATCACGCCGCTGACGCTCGCGCTGATCCTGCCGTACTACCCGCGGGAGCGCCGGGGCACGGCGATCGGGTTGTGGAGCGCGGCGCAGTCGGTGGCGACGGCGTCGGGGCCGTCGCTGGGCGGCATGCTCGTCGGCGTCTGGGACTGGCGGACGGTGTTCTTCCTGCACCTGCCGGTCGGGGTCGCCGTGCTGGCGGGCGCCTGGCGGATCGTGCCCAAGCAGGCGGGCGAGGCGGCCACGTCCAGGATGCCGGACATCGCCGGGCTGTTCCTGCTGGTGGGGGCCATCGGGCTGCCGTCGCTGGCGATCGTGCAGAGCGACGCGTGGGGACCGGGCAGCCCCGGCACGATCGCGGCGCTGGTCGCGGGCGTCGTCGTGGCCGTGCTGTTCGTCCGGCGCGCGCGCACGCATCCCGCCCCGATCGTGGACCTGGGCGCGCTGCGGGCGCGCGGCACCCAGCGGGCCAACCTCGCGATGTTCCTGGTGGGGCTGGTGATGTTCGCGCTGCCGCTGGCCATCATCCTCTTCCTGACCGGGATCTGGGGGTACTCCGTGGCCGCGGCGGGGCTCGCCGTCACGCCGGGCGCGCTCGCCCAGGTGCTGACCGCGCCGCTGGCCGGACGGCTGGCCGCCAGGACCGGCCATCGCCCGCTCGCCCTGTGCGGGGTGGCGCTGCTGGCCCTGTCCACGGCGTACCTGGCGTTCGCGGCGGGGGGCGGGCAGGCGTACCTGGCGGTGGTGCTTCCGGCGGTGGTGCTGTCGGGGGTCGCCGTGGCCGTGCTGATCACGTCGCTGAGCGGGGCGGCGGTGGCCGAGATCCCGCCCGCGCGGCTGGCCACCGGCACCGCCCTGTCGGTGACCTCGCGGGCCTGCGGTGCCGTCATCGGGGTCTCGGCGCTGGTGCTGGTGCTGTCGGGCGACCGGCTGGGGGTGGTCGGGGCGTACCAGGGGGTGTGGCTGACGATGCTGGGCCTCTGCGCGCTGGTCGCCGTGGCCGCCGCCGGTCTGCGCGCCCCGCGGGCCGAGCCGGCCGCGCAGCGCGCCTGACCGGCGTACGCCTTCAAGGGACGGGCCTGTCGAGTCAGTCGGGGGCGTAGGCCAGGACGTGGTCGTGGAGCAGGCGTCCGGCCTGCGGGTCGTCCCGCTCGAACGCCTCGACCAGAGGTTCGTGGTCTGCGGCGTTCTCGTGCGGACGCATCCTGAACAGCCGGATCGACACGTGCGTCCAGACCTCGACGCCGAGCGACTCCCACACCGAGACCAGCAGCGCGTTGCCCGAGGCCGCCACGATCTCGCGGTGGAAGGCGACGCCGTGGCGCACCTGGTCGTCCAGGGAGCCGGCGGCCGCGGCGGCGTGCAGGCGGGTCACGTGGGCGCGCAGCGCCGCCGCCGTCGGGCGGCCGAGGCGGGTGGCGGTCTCCTCCAGCCCGGCCCGCACCTGGTAGACCTCGCGCAGGTCGGCGAGGGTGAAGCCGCGGACCCGGGCGCCCCTGTTGGGCGCGGACTCGACCAGCCGCAGCGCCTCCAGCTCGCGCAGCGCCTCGCGTACGGGGGCCTGGCTGACCTGGAGCTCGACGGCCAGGCGGCGTTCCACGATACGCTCGCCGGGCTCCCAGCGGCCGCTGATCAGGCCGTCGAGCAGCACCTTCCTGATCTCCTCGCGCAACGGCGGCCGCACCACGGGTTCCACAGATAATCCTTTCATCGGATGATCGATCATATGGTGTTTAATGGAAGCATGGAGAAAGATCTGGATCCCCAGGAGACCGCCGAATGGCTCGAATCGCTTGAGGCGGTCCGGCGGGCGGCCGGTCCCGATCGGGCCGAATACCTGCTGCGCAGGCTCGCCACGAGCACGCGCTACCTCAACACGGTGCCCACCGCGGAGGAGCCGGCCTACCCCGGCGACCTGGAGCTCGAAGAACGCGTCGCGGCCTACGACCGGTGGAACGCCGCCGTCATGGTCAGCCGGGGCAGCAAGCTGGGCCTCGGCGGCCACCTGGCCACCTACGCCTCGGCGGCCTGGCTGTACGAGGTCGGCTTCAACCACTTCTTCCACGGCGCGGACGACCAGGTCTTCTTCCAGGGGCACGCCTCCCCCGGCGTCTACGCGCGGGCGTTCCTCGAAGGGCGCCTAAGCGAGGCCCAGCTCGACCTGTTCCGGCGCGAGACGCAGGGCGGCCTGCCGTCGTACCCGCACCCGAGGGCGATGTCGGGCTTCTGGCAGTTCCCGACCGTGTCGATGGGCATCGGCCCGCTCAACGCGGTCTACCAGGCGCGCTTCAACCGCTACCTGCACAACCGCGGCATCAAGGACACCTCGCACAGCCATGTCTGGGCCTTCCTGGGCGACGGCGAGATGGACGAGCCGGAGTCCACCGCGGCGCTGACGCTGGCTGCCAGGGAGGGGCTGGACAACCTCACCTTCGTGATCAACTGTAACCTCCAGCGGCTCGACGGCCCGGTACGCGGCAACACCCGCATCGTGCAGGAGCTGGAGAGCGTCTTCAGGGGCGCGGGCTGGAACGTCGTCAAGGCGCTGTGGGGCGCGGAGTGGGACGGCCTGCTCGGCTCCGACGAGCTGGTGGCCAGGCTCGGCGAGGTGCCGGACGGCCAGTTCCAGACGTTCGCCGCCTCCGACGGCGCCTACATCAGGCAGCACCTGTTCCAGGGGCTCGACGTGCCGTACGCCGACGACGACCTGCGGCGCATCGTCGGCGGCTCGCGCGCCGGGCACGAGCCGCGCAAGGTGTACGCCGCCTACCACCGGGCCCTCCAGCACCGGGGGGCGCCCACCGTGGTCCTCGTCCAGACCGTCAAGGGCTGGACGCTCGGCGCGGGCGTCGAGGCGCGCAACGCCAACCACCAGATGAAGAAGCTCACCCTCGACGAGTTCCGCGTCATGCGCGACCGGCTCGGCCTGCCCGTCCCCGACTCGGCGCTGGCCGGGGAGCTGCCGCCGTACGCGCACCCGGGGCCCGACTCGCCCGAGGCCAGGTACGTCGCCGAGCGCCGCCGCGAGCTGGGCGGCCCGATCCCCCACCGCACGGTCGTCCCGCGACCGCTGCCGCAGCCGGGCGAGCGGCCGTTCGCGGCCCTGGCGAAGGGCTCTGCGCAGCCGGTGGCCACCACGATGGCGTTCGTGCGGCTGGTCAAGGACCTGATGAAGGAGCCGGAGACCGGGCGGCGCTGGGTGCCGATCGTGCCCGACGAGGCCAGGACGTTCGGCATGGAGTCGCTGTTCCCCACGGCGAAGATCTACTCGCCGCTCGGCCAGCGGTACGAGGCCGTCGACCGGGAGCTGCTGCTGTCGTACAAGGAGGCGGTGGACGGGCAGATCCTCATCGAGGGCATCACCGAGGCCGGGTCGATGGCCTCCTTCACCGCGGCGGCCACCAGCTACGCCACCCACGGCGAGCCGATGATCCCGTTCTACATCTTCTACTCGATGTTCGGCTGGCAGCGGACCGGCGACCAGATGTGGGCCCTGGCCGACCAGCTCGGCCGCGGCTTCCTCCTCGGCGCGACCGCCGGCCGCACCACCATGACGGGCGAGGGTCTCCAGCACGCCGACGGCCACTCCCAGCTCCTGGCCTCCGCCAACCCCGCCTGCCTGGCCTACGACCCGGCCTTCGCCTACGAGGTCGGCGTCATCGTCCGCGAGGGGCTCAGGCGCATGTACGGCGAGGCGGCCGAGGACGTGTTCTACTACCTGACCGTCTACAACGAGGCGCTGCCGCAGCCCGCGATGCCCGAGGGCGTCGAGGAGGGCATCGTCAAGGGCATCTACCGCTACTCCGAGGGCGGCGGCGCCGCGCACCTGCTGGCCAGCGGCACCGCCATCCACTGGGCGCTGGAGGCCCAGCGGCTGCTGGCCGAGGAGTACGGGCTGGGCGTGGACGTCTGGTCCGTCACCTCGTGGAGCGAGCTGCGGCGCGAGGCCATGTCCGCGACCGGGGTGCCGTACCTGCGGCAGGCGCTGGCCGGGACCGAGGGGCCGGTGATCGCGGTCAGCGACTGGATGCGGGCCGTGCCCGACCAGATCAGGCCGTGGATCGACCGGCCGTGGACCTCGCTCGGCACCGACGGGTTCGGGCTCTCCGACACCCGGGAGGCCGTACGCAGGCACTTCGGGGTCGATCCGCGTTCGATCGCGGACGCCGTGCTGAAGGCGGTGGAGGAGTAGCGGCGGGGTGACTCGTCCCGGCGTAACCGCATTTATCGAGGAATCTCCCTAAGTTAGGGCCTGGTGCCCCAACCGTGTTCTTCTGATCCCGGAGGGAGACGGGTGAGAACACGGTTGGGCCGGTCGCTGCGCACGCGGCTGGCACTGCTCGCCGGCATCGCCATGTTGCTGCTGAACGTGGTCGTCAGCGGCTTCGTCATGTTCGGCATCCACGACGACGTCGCCGACGTGCGCGCGAGCGAGGTGTCCGGGAAGGCCCTGCGCATCCTTCTCATGGTCAAGCACAACCAGTTGCCCCGCGTGCTGGAGCCCGGCGGGCTCGACGGCATCCAGGTCGTCGACCCGGCCGGTCGCGCGGTCTCCTGGACGCCCAACCTGGCCGCCGCGCCCCGCCAGACGGCCCAGATCCCCCATCCCGAACAGGCCAACTACGTCAGCAGGAGCTGCGACCTGCCCGCCTTCCCCGGCCGGTGCGAGCTCGTGGTCGCCCTGCGCGCGTTCCAGCCCGAGGGCACCTGGATCATCTACGCCTTCGACACCGCGGTCCCCTGGTACGTCAGCCTCCAGGTCGTGCTGTTCCAGTTCGTGGTGTCGGCGCTGCTGGTCGGGCTGACCTTCTTCGGGGTGTCGCGGGTCGTGGCCAGGACGCTCGCCCCCGTCAGCAGCATCACCAAGAGGCTCGCCGAGATCACCGCGGACGGCGGCGGCCTGCGGGTGCCCGTCCCGGACACCGACGACGAGATCAGAGCCCTGGCCGAGACCGCCAACAGGACGCTGGAGCGGCTGGAGGCGGCGCGGGCGCGCCAGGAGGCCGCGATGGAGCAGCAGCGCCGGTTCGCCGGCGACGCCTCGCACGACCTGCGCAGCCCGATCACCGCCATGCGCGCGCAGGTCGAGGAGGCCATGCTGCATCCGGAGGAGACCGACTGGCGGGAGACCAGCACCCAGGTGCTGGCCAGCCTCGACCGGCTGCAGGCCATCGTCACCGACCTGCTCACGCTGACCAAGCTGGACGCCGGGGCCCCGAGCGACCACGAGCCGGTGGACCTGGGCGAGCTGGTCTCCGCCGAGACCACCAGGCCGCGGGCCAAGCGGGTGATCACCGGCCCTCAGGAGGGCGTGGTCGTCATGGGCGACCGGCTCCAGCTCACCCGCCTGCTGACGAACCTGCTCGACAACGCCGAGCGGCACGCCGAGACGCAGGTCACCGTGACGGTCCGGGAGCAGGACGGCCAGGCCGTCCTGGAGGTCACGGACGACGGCGGGGGCATCGAGCCGGCGCAGCGCGAGATCGTCTTCCAGCGCTTCACCCGCCTGGACGACTCCCGCAACCGCGACGCCGGCGGCACCGGCCTGGGGCTGCCGATCGCCCGCGAGATCGCGACCGCGCACCACGGCACGCTCACCATCGAGGACTCCCCCAAGGGCGCCCGCTTCGTCCTCCGCCTCCCCCTCCCCACGCCCGCCGGACACTGAGGACCCCCTTCCCGCCGCACGCCTCACCCGCTGGAGGCAGGGGGCCGCCCCGTCCGGGGCCGGCCACACACGCAGAGGAGGGCCCCCTATCTGGCGCACGCCTCATGTGCGGGCCGGGGTGTTCCTAGTGCTTGGTGTGGCCGCGGGCGCGGCCGTTGCCGTGCTTGGCCTTGGCGGCTTGGTGGCCGAGCTTCTTACCCTTGCCGGGGCTGGTGCCGACCACGGCGGGCGGCTGGGAGAGGGTCTGGGCGGGCGGGCGGTGACGGGGGGCGGGCTCCTCGCGGGTGCCGTCGGAGGCGTGTTCCGGGGTGCGTTCGCGCGAGACGGCGACCGCGTGCATGATGCCCGTCTGCTCGTGGGCCTGGTTCGGCGCCGGGTCGGCGTAGGAGGGCGTCCGGGGGGTGGCGGGCTCGTCACCGGTCCAGGACGTCGTGACGAGCACGCTGGTGACGAGCGCGGCCAGGGCGGTGAGCTGCCGCCAGCGTTGCGGCCTGCTCGGCTGCGGGATCGACACCGAGAACGGCAACAGCTCCCGATGAGCGTGCAGCCCTCGCGCCGCGCCGGGCACGGTCCGGCGTACGGCGTGGTTCCGCTCGCTGGTCCTCCGTCCCCCGCGGTCCCACCCCCGGGTCCTCCGCACGGTGTCGGGGACGGCCTCCGAGGTCAGCTCCGAGGCGGCGGCCGCGGCGACGTCCGAGGCGGCGGGGCGCGCAGCGGGAGCGGCCTTCGAGGTGAGGGCAGGGGCGGCGTCCGAGGCGGTGGGGGTGGGCCCTGAGGGCAGTGCAGAGGTGGTGTGCGGGCTGGTGGCGGGAGGCGGGAGGGGGGTGGCGGGGTAGAGGGACGGGGGGAGGAGGTCGCCGGTGTGGGGCACGGGGGCGGCCAGGGGGATGGCGGCGGTGTCGTGGGGTTCCTCGTCGCGCAGCGCGGCCACCCGGTCCAGACGCCGCCGTGCCTGCTCGCCGTCGATCCGGCGGGCCGGGTCCTTCTCCAGCAGGCCGGCGATGACCGGCGCGAGGGGCCCGGCCAGGTGGAACGGCGCGGGCTTGGAGGTGAGCACCGCCGTCAGGGCCGCCAGGTGGCCGCTGTGCGGGAAGGGCGACTGGCCTTCGACGGCCGCGTACAGGGTGGCGCCGAGCGACCACAGGTCGGCCTGCGGGGTCGCGTGGCCGCCGCGCAGGCGTTCCGGGGCGATGTACGCGGGCGTGCCCACCACCATGCCCGACTGGGTGATGGTGGACTGGTCGTCCAGGGTGGTGGCCAGGCCGAAGTCGGTGAGCAGGGCGTGCCGGTCGCCGTTCAGCAGGATGTTCCCGGGCTTGACGTCGCGGTGCACGATGCCGTCGGCGTGCGCCGCGCTCAGCGCCTCCAGCACCTGCAGCCCGAGGCGCGCGGTGTCGGGCACGGACAGCGGCCCGCGTTCGGCGATCACGTCGGCGAGGCTGCGCGAGGGCACGAGCTGCAGCACGATCCACGGCCGCTCGTCGGCCACCACCACGTCGTAGACGGCCGCGATGTGCGGGTGGCTCAGCCGGGCGGCCAGCCGCGCCTCCCGCATCGTACGTCCGAGCAGCCGCTCCCGCTCGGCCCCCAGCGCGTGCCCGAGGGTGACCTCCTTGACCGCGACCTGCCGGTCGAGCAGCTCGTCGTGCGCCCGCCAGACCCTGCCCATGCCGCCACGGCCCAGCTCGGACAGCAGCCGGTAGCGTCCGGCCAGCAACCAGCCCGCACAGCGCGAAAGGGACATGACGCCCTGCCTACCCGATCATCCCGTCCTCATGCAACGGCCTCACAGGCTTCGAGTCGATCCTGTGAGGACGCCGCGTCCGGGAGGGACGCCGGTCCCTCCCGGCGGAGACACGACTTACCCGTTCGTGGGGAAGCCGAGGTTCACACCACCATGGGACGGATCCAGCCAACGCGAGGTCACCACCTTGCCCCGCGTGTAGAAAT